>DXCU01000087.1 GCA_019115845.1 Candidatus Rubneribacter avistercoris
GCTGGTACCGGGAGGGGAGGCTGAAGGCGTTCGACGAGGGAGGGCGCAAGGTGTACGATACGATAGCCGGCCGCAGGAGGCGGCTGGGGCTGGCCGCCTAGGCCGTCCGGAAAAACGTCCGCACCCCCAAAACTGCAGAAATATTCTATTTCGGCCTTTCGGTGTGCAGCTAAAGCAAATACCGGAACTGCGCCCAATTCAAACAGAGCAAACACCACTTCAAAATAAGCTGCAACATTTGGAAGTTGGACAACTACCCTATCGAAACGACCTATACCCAACTCTTGAAACCCTCGAGAGAGGGAAAGAACCCTCTGGCCTAGTTGTGCGTAAGTAACGCTTTCGGCACCGTCAATCACCGCAATACGATCAAAATAGCGTTCGACACTATTGAATAACATGTCAGCAATAGTCTCGCCCCTCCAGTAACCCTTTTCTCGATAAAGCTGAGCAAGATGTTCGGGAAAGGGCACAACGCCCTCGAGGAGCACGTGTTCAGGATGTTTGGCCAAAGAAAACACTCCTCTCATTACTTCACCGTATATGTTTTCTTACACTAACATTATGTAGCGCTTTGAAATATGCGTCAATTCAATATCTTTAGAGAGGAGGGGAGGGGGCGAAGGCGGGTTGCCCGATGTCCTCACTCAATTCAGTACAGCGTTTTCTCTTGAATACTCTGTTCAAAAAAGCTCGCAACACGATGAAGTAAGTCCATCAAGACTCAAATATGAATTCCTTTGCAAGCAGACAGGGCGGCAACATTCCCGCAATCGCAATCGAACGAATGACGGCAATGGGAAAAGGCGCGCTCCTCGAAGGGGCATCATCTGGCCGATTCTCTTTCTCCTTCAGAGCAGTTCCTCTCAGTCCGCCCTTCTCGCTCGCCATTGGAGGCGCGAGCCCGGCTTCCGACTCCGTGAAACCCTTCCCGCCCGGTGTCCCCGAGAGCCGCCGACCGCGCCTCCTCGGCCTCCCTCAGCACCGTCGCAGCCACGTGGCGAGAGAACGAGAGGTTGCTCAAGCGCGCAGTCTGCTCGTCGAGCTCCGACACAAGCGCCTCCTCCCTTCCCAACAGGTCCACCTGCAGCTCCTCGGGACCTCCCGAAGCGAGCCTCACCGCTATCTCGCGCATCTCGGCCCTCGCAGCGGCAAGCCTCCCCTCGGCCGACTCCTTGAGGGCATCGAAGCCCCGCAGCGACCCGACCCCCTCCCTCCTTATGGTGAGCAGGCACCGGGCCAGATCGTCGGCCGAGAAATGGGACAGCGCCCCCTTCCCCTCCACTTCCGAAGGGAAGTCCTCCCAGCGAGCATCCGGAGCAAGGGCCTCGATACCGGAAGGGGAGAACGCCCGCCCCAGGCTCTCGTCAGTGGCCTTGTGCTCTCCATCCGGATGGAAGTAGGTGATGCCGCGCCTAGTCAACCGCATGGAGTACCCTGCCGAGCCGAGGGCTCGCTCAAGGGATGCGAAGTCCTCAGAAACCGCCCCGGCCGCAGTGACCGCCCTCCGGATGTCCTCTTTCCACGATGCCTCTCCCCGCGAGGCCATCCCCCGCTCGGCAGAGGTGCGCGCATCGCGGTCGGCGCGTCGGGCGGGCAAGTCGGGCAAGGCGGAGAACCCCAGCTCCTCGGAGATGCGCTGGAGGCGGTTCGCCTGCCGACGCTGGTCCTTGTCGCCCATCTGAAGCTTCAGGCCCGTCGCAAGGTTGGTGCAGTTAACCACGACGTGGGCATGGTATCCCGCACGGGCCGCATCGTCGTGCAGCACGACAGCGATCTCGTGGTCGGGGAACATCTCCCGAGCCCACCTCGCAGCGAGCCCCATCACCCTGTCCTTGTCGAGGGCCGCCTCGTCCTTCGGATTGGGAGACACGACGAAATGCTCGTAGAACCGCGTGCGACCGCGCCCGCCGCGCTTCCGGTCGTGCCCGTGGGCGCGGCGCGTGGCGTCCATGTCGGCCGCCCACTCGCGCTCGTCTCCGAGGTTCAGGCACAGGGTGGCCGCCGCGCGCCCGTTCCGTTCGAGGTACCTCTTCAGCGCCCGCACGGAGCTGTGCCCGTCTATGGTTTTGAGCATGGTCACGTGCGCGCCCTCCTCTCGGACGACAGCGCGTCCCGGACCGCACGGTACGCCTCGACGCGCGCCGCCTGGCTCTCGGAGACGGAGGCGATGGCATCGGCGCACCCGAGCGGGTCGACGCGCGAGAGCGCGTTGAGGCGATGGGCCACCTGGTTGAGGTTGTTGCCCTGCCGCGCCAGCTCGAGAAGCAGAGCGCGCAAAAGGTCGCGGTCGGCCGCCGGAAGCAGCACGGTTCCCTCAAGCGCCGCCGTCACGTAATCCGTTTTGGTGACCCCCGCAGCCCGCGCCCTCTCGGAGAGAGCCCGGTCCTGCGAGGGTGTGAGCCGGATGTGCAGGCGGGCATCCTTGCGCTCGTCTGCCGTCATAGCCCCCTCCCGTCTCCGCAGCCGCGGCGAAGAGAGCTCGCACGGGACATGATGGGAAAGAAGGGAATGACGGGGAAACCGCGACGCGCGAAGCGGCGGCGCGCCAGCGGGCGCCGGAGGCGACCGGTATTTGCGCGCACGAACGTGCGCACAAATACGGCTCTGGCTAGTGGACCCCCGCGCCCCGGCGCGGGGGCGGGGCGGCCGAGCCCCGACGGCAGAACCTCACGCCCCACGCGTTCCTCCTTCCCCTCGCTTGCGGCTCGCCTCGCGCGAGGCCTCCCTCGACCTCGCCTCGTCCTCGGCGCTTCTCTCCTGGGCCGATAGGTCGGCCGTCCGGGTTCCCGACAAGAGCATCATCGCCACGCGCCGGGCGGCATCCAGGTCGGGGGCCGACGCCACCTCTCCACCGAGTCTGCACGCCCCTCCGAACGCGTCCCGGCGAAACACCAGCACCCTTCCTTCCGAATACCCGTCTTCAGCGTTCGCAAGGTACAACCTGTGCCCATGAGCCTCTTCCACGAACTCCATGGCGTCACTCCTCGCATCCGAGCGCCGCTTTGGCCGTCTCGTACTCGTCTGGCCAGGTGGCGACGATGGCATGGCGCACGAGCTCGTCCTGTGTGGGCTTCGGGGCGTCCTTCGACATCTTTTGGGCAACCAGGGAGAGGGTGAAATGCTGCGAGGGCGTGAGCAGGACGTTGATGGGCTTGGTGTATGCGTCCGGCTCGACCGAGGAGCTGTGACGGGCCTCGTAGCCGGGAAGGTCGCTTGGACGCTCTGCGCACGCTTCTGCTGCGGACAGCATGTCGCGCACGGTGCTCCCTGCGAAGCTCCTACGCCGCGCCATCGGAAGCCCCCTTCCCATCCGCGAGCCCTAGCAGACGAAACGCCGCGTCGGCGACCGCCAACGCGTCCGCAGCCGCAGGGCTGTCGGGCTTGTAGTCCGGCAGATGAGCGCCCAAAGCTTGGGCCTCCTGCACCACGACCGACTGGCGGACGCGACCAATGACGGGAACCCCTTTCGCCTCCGCCCATCTTCTCAGCGCTTCGTCGAAGTCCTGTTGGACTATCGTGCGGCCCTGCCATCGGGTGACGACGACGCCCAGGACGGAGAGGCGGGTGTTGGCGCATTCGCGCACCTGGCCAACCGTGTCCACCACCTCTGCCGTCTCGTCGAACGCGAACTTCTCCGCAGCAGTGGGGATCAGCACGAAGTCCGCAGCCACAAGCGCGTTGAACGCGAGACAGCCGAGGCCGGGAGGGGTGTCGATCACCGCAAGATCGTATGCGTGCGCGCACGGCCCGAGCGCGCGGCGAAGCAGCCCGTCCCTCCCCGGTTTCGACGACAAGGCGAGGTCAGCCGCGGAGAGGTCGGGGGTCGCGGCGGCGAGCGAGACGCCGCCGGCATCGCACAGGACGCTTTCGAGCGCGGCCTTCTCGTAGAGCATGCGGGCCACGCCGGTTCGGACGGGGGCGGGATGCAGGTGCCTCGTCAGGTTGCCTTGGGGGTCAAGGTCGATCGCCATGGCGCGCAGCCCGCGCGCGGCGGCCTCTTGCGCTAACAGGGCGGCCATCGTGGTCTTCCCGACGCCGCCCTTTTGGTTCGCCACCGCCACTACGACCATGCGTCGGGTCGCCGCGTCTTCGGGAATAGGAATGCTCGGCACGTCTCCGTCACCTTCTTCGAATCATATCGGCCTGTCCTCGCGGGGCGTTATGTTCGGTAGGAGATGCCCCGCATCACCTTTGTACCATGATGAGATGGATAATGGGATAATGTTCTTACTAAAGTGGCGCAGGTAACGCAGATGGCGCGATTGCGAACGAGCAGACGCGAAGGAATCGGACAGGGAGGACGAGCATGGACGAAGAGGCCGTCAAGAAAGCCGTCGAAGAGTATTTGGAAGCGCCCGACCAATACGCTTTGATGATCACCGGAGAATGGGGATGCGGCAAGACCCACTTCGTCGAGCATGCGCTGAAGGATCACGTCGAGTCCCTGGATAAGCCTTATAGTCTGATCAGGGTATCTGCATACGGCACCCGCACCCCCGATGATCTATACGATGCGATAGCTCTCGGAATCGTCAGAGGGCGTGCAGTCGGATCCGACGGCAAGAATGCCGTCGTCGGACTGCTGCAAGACGCGGGCATCTCGTTTCTGGGAAAAACCATGAAGCAGATCAAGAAGAAAACGGGGCTGGAATACGAGGCCAGTCCGAAGATGCTCGCGGAGCTGCTTCTAGGATCCTCCACGCTGCTCGTCCTTGACGACCTCGAGAGATGCAAAATCGATGTCGAAGAGCTCTTTGGCATCGTCGATGCCCTTGTGACCAGGATTAACCGGAAAGTTGTTCTCGTGTGCAACGAGGACGGGCTGGAATCCGAGATCAAGGATTCCCCGAAATACACAAACCTCTCCGAGAAGACGGTTTGGAGAAAATGCCTTTACGCCCCCTCGACGAGCTCCATAGTCGGGCAGCTTCTGCAGGACGAGGACGGGTTGCCGGAAGGCGCGAGAGAAGCCTTGTTGGGGGCGCTCGAAGAAGGCGGGCATCGCTCGATCAATTTCCGATCCGTGAAGAAGCTCCGCCCCCTCCTCCGTTCGCTGGGGCAAACCGACTTTTTCAAAGGCGATACGGACAGAGCGACAAAGAAGCTCGTGCTCAAGGACGTATGCAAGTATTCCATCTCCGCCTCTGTCGGAGACGCGTCGCAAGAGATCGAAGAATCAGAGGGTTCCACGAATATCTTTGGAGAGCCTTCCGAGAATAAACGGAGAAGACACGAGGCCCCCGATTTCATTGGCGCATACTTCGAGCGCCACGAAGGGCTGGACGCAGACCAGATCGACGGAGAGCTTAAATCGTACCGTGAGGCATACTATCCCGAAGGAGGGAAGGCCAGGGTGGCGAGCGATCTCCTATCGAGCTGGAACCTTCTTTTCGTCCGAAACGACGAGGTGCGGGGAATCATCGACACCTTGCTAGGATCGATCCTCCCGGAAGACGGCTCTCCCGGCATCTCGTTCAAAAGATACCGCGAGATACTAAAGGCGGCGAAGGAGATACATGAATACCACCCTAAACTCCTCGAAAGCCTCGACCCGTTCTTGGAAAGAATGAAAGAAGCGATCAGCATTTCTCCGGACAAGGCGGTCGCCGCCATAAGCAACGACCCCTTTTCGTGGCAGGACAGGACACGCGGGGCAATCCCATTTCCAGAAGAACCCTTTTTGGATGAAGTGGACGAGTTGCGGGAATGGGCGTTTGGTATCGCCCTGGAAAACGACGTCCTCTTGATCAACCGGGCACTTCGGGAAGATCCCGATTCGCTTCCCAAATCCTTGCTCAACTGCCTCGAGCGCCAGAAAGGCGACGCCCAGCGGGCAGTCTGGCTTCTGGAGCAGATCGATCCCGAAGAGTTGGCGGCGATCATGCCCGCGATCTCGCCAGAAAGCCTTTACACACTCCACCGAGTGTTCTCCCCAACCACATCCTCCGGCTCACTCCTCAAGAAGCAGGTCGCCAAAGAGAATGATCAATCAAAATTTCCCGATTGGCTGGCGGGGCTCAGACGAGAGATCGGAAAAATCGAAACCGACGAGGTGGCCGCACGAAAATGGATCGGCTACATCGAGAGCGACCTGGACCAGATAGCGGCGTCCGAGCAATCCGCCAGCGAAAGCGAAGGGCCGTCGTAACCCCTCTACCTTCGTAACGAAAATACCCTTCCGGCACCGCCCCCCCAGACAGGCTGCGCGCCCTATACTTTTCGTCGAGCCCGCCACTCCTACCGAACAGCCCGGCGGGCGCGACGAAAGGACAGACCATGAAACACGCCACCTTCGCAAGGGCGAAGGCGCGCCCGAGACGCCCCGAGGGTGCCTCGACGGCAGCCGCGCCCCCCGCCCCAGCGGCCCGGCCATCGGAATGGCTGCGCCGCGCGACGAGCCTGCTGCTCTGCGCAATCCTGGCAGTCGGGCTCCTCCCCACGCTCTCCCCTCGGCAAGGCGAGGCGCACGCCGACACGGCGCAGACGGTGTCCGGGCAAGCGTACGTGCACTGCGTGAATCCCGGCCACACCAACGACCACGGCAACCTCTTCGACGTGACCATGCCTGACGGAACCGTGCTGCGGGGCCACTGCCTCGACTACGGCCTCGCCTACCCCGCCGACGGATGGTACTCTTTCAGCGGCACCTGGAACGGATCGTCGTTCGACATCGTGGTGAACACCCGCGACGCGAGCCCCCATCCCGACTGCCTCCTTTCCGGCCCTTGCCAGCGCGTCGGAAACTTCTCGTGGTCGCCCGAGGTGAGCGTCTCCTTCGCCAAGGAGAGCGCCGACGCCTCCATTACCGCCGGGAACGCGGAGTACGCCTACTCGGGAGCGTCTTACGACATCTACGATGCCTCCGACGACTCGCTCGCGGCCCAGATCGTCACCGGGGAGGACGGGAAGGCGAGCTGCAAGCTGCCCGCGAACAAGAGCTATTACGCGATCGAGCGGCAGGCGCCGGACGGCTTCAAGCCGAGCGGCGAGCGCGTCTATTTCGAAACCGGGATGGGAGACGGCCAGGTGCGGCTCGAGGACGAGCCTTGCACGGTGGCCTTCGCCATCCGGAAGAGGGACTCCGCGACCGGCGGGGAGGCCCAGCCCGGAGCCACGTTGTCGGGCGCGAGGTACAAGCTCGTCGATGCCAACGGAGCCTCTCACGTCGCAACCTCCGACGACGAGGGGATCATCCGGTTCGACGGCATCCCGCTCGGCGACGCGACGCTCGTGGAGATCGAGCCGCCCAAAGGCTACAGGCCGGATCCGGAGCCGCACCAGTTCCACGTGTCGGGAAGCGGGCAGCACGAGGACGTCCTCCTCGAACCGTCCGTGGACGAGGACGTGATCGCGTTCGATATCGAGATCGCCAAGTTCAAGGATTACGGCGACTTCGAGAGCGGCGTCGCCCAGCCCGCCGCCGGCGTGGTGTTCGAAATCGTGTCCAACACCACCCAGGAAGTCGTGGGAACCGTCGAAACGAACCAGTACGGCTTCGCGAACACGGCAAGCAACCCCGATGCGTGGTTCGGCGAAGGATCGCGGCCCGACGGCGCCTCCGGAGCCATCCCTTACGACGAGGCGGGTTACACCGTGAGAGAGGTCGAGGAAACCGTCCCGGACGGATTCCACCACGTGGGCGATTGGACGGTAACCGAAGACGACATGCAGGACGGAGCGCTCCTGCAGTACATCGTCGACAACGCCGCCATCCACACCCGCATACAGATCGTGAAGACGGACGCCGTCACGGGCCGAGCCGTCCCCGTTGCCGGATTCTCGTTCCAGCTGCTCGACGAGGGAGGAAACCCCATCGTCCAGGAGTCGTGGTATCCGAATCATGTCGAGCTCTCCGAGTTCACAACCGACGAGACCGGATGCGTCACGCTGCCCGAGCCCATCGAGCCGGGAACCTACTACGTACGTGAAACCGCGGCCCAGCCCCCTTATCTGCTCGGCGGCGAGGACGTGCGCGTGGTTGTTCCGGACGACGAGGCGATCACGCCCACGGTCGTCGTCCGTTACGCGGACGAGGCCGCCGAAGGGTCGGCGACCATCCGGAAAACCGACGCCGCCACCGGAGAGCCCATGGCGGGTGCCGAGTTCGACGTCGTGTCGCTCGGCTTGGTCAAGGGCCCGGACGGCACCGTCCAGCTGATCGAAGGGGAGACGGTGGGAAGCGTGACGACGGGCGCGGACGGCACCGCCTCCATCGACGGGCTCCCGCTCGGCACGGGTAGCGCTTCCTACGCGTTCGTCGAGACGCGCGCGCCCGAGGGGTACGTGCTCGATCCGACACCGCGCGAGTTCACTGTCTCCTATCAGGACCAGAACACCTCCGTTGCGCATACGTCCGTGGACGCTGAGAACAGGGCCAACACCCTGACAGTCGCGAAAACCGAGCTGGGGAATGCGGAGGCGTCCCTGCCCGGAACGGAGTTCCTATGGTGGAACGCCGATCAGGAGGCATCCTTCAGCGAGCCCGGAGTCGTGGCCGTGCGCGCCGAAGGCCCCGGCGGCTGGGTTGCCGTGGGCTCCGACGAAACTGAGCATCCCATGTCGTACGACGAGGACAGGGATGTATGGTGGGCCGGCGGCCTCGCCGACGGAGATTATGAGTTCGAGGCGGACGGCAAGCGCGCCGAAGGGACGCTTACGGTGGCCGCCGGGGGGACTGCATTCGGAATCGCATCGGCGAAGGCGCGTCCGTCCGGCGAAGGGACGGCGCTGGGCGGCGGCGCCGATGCCGAGGACGAGGCCGGCCCCGCAGCGACCGAGGTCCTCGTCGTCGAGGCCCGACCGTACCTGATACTGCCCGGCGAGGAGCAGCAGATCATCGAGGTCGCCGCCGACGGGGCCCTGCATGTGGAGAAGCTGGCGCCCGGAACCTATCGTCTGCAGGAGGCCGAGCCCGTTCCCGGGTACGTGCGCGACGAGACCGTGCGCAGCGTGACCGTGGGAGAGGACGGCGCGATCTCCGGCGAGTGGCTCGAATCCGAGGGAGGCGACGCCGCGGCCGTCTTGGAGAACGACTATACGAAGGTGGATATCAGCAAGCGCAGCGTCGCCGGAGAGGACGAGATTCCCGGCGCGCACCTGAAGTTGGAAGATGCCGACGGCACCGTGGTGGAGGAATGGGTTTCCGGAGACGAGCCTCATCGCGTAGAGCGGCTCGAGCCGGGCGACTACACCTTGACCGAGACGATGACGCCGAACGGTTACGACCAGGCGCAAAGCGTCTCCTTCACGGTCGAGGAGACCGGGGAGGTGCAACGGGTCGTCATGTACGACGAGCCCATATCGGTGTCCGGGGAGATAGACAAGCGCCAAGAGATAGCCGACCCAACCGCGCCGGGGGCCGTGGAGAACGGCGACGGAGCCAACAAGGCCGACGTGTCCGTCTCGGAAGACGGCCGCTTCGACTACAGCCTCGACTACCGCAGCACGTCGAGCACGTGGGTTGACGAGTTCACGGTGACCGACGACCTGTCCTCCGTCGAAAAGGGGCTCGCGGTTCTGGAGGGGGTCACGACCGCCCAAGCGGTTGGGGACCGCGACGGCAGAATGAACGTATGGTACCGGACGAACCTCACCCCCTCCGACCACGTCGACGAGAGCGGCGCGAACGCGACCCTGGACGACGGCCACGGGAACCCGTGGCTCGCGGAGGATCCGAACGGCATCCTGGGGGATGACGGTCGGGCGGTCGACTACGCCGGCTGGCGCCTATGGGAGTCCGGAGTGGACGCGACGCGCGCGACCGACCTCGACGCGTCCGATCTCGGCTTGGGCGACGGCGAGGTCGTCACCGCCGTGCGCTTCGAATACGGGTGCGTGGACGCGGGGTTCACCACCCGCGAGGACGGATGGGACCGCGAAGGGATCAAGGACGCCCACGACGACGTCGCGGACGCGGAGCCCGCAAACGGGGATTCGCCTTCGGCGGCCATCCTGCACATGCGCGTGACGGACTCCTACGCCGAGGGGGCCCTCCTCGAGAACGAGACCCGAGTGGACCTGTGCCGCAACGGAGGGGGAGATGGCCTCGAGGGCCACGACTCCGATCGCGTCGAGCAGGTGCCGGGGGCCGAGGGGCCGGCGCTCCCCGACACGGGCGACGCGGCAGCGGCGGCCCTGCCCTGGCTCGCCGCCGCGTGCGGCGTGGGCGCGGCGGCGGCCGCCGCCTCGGGAGCGCTCCGCCTCCGCAGGGAGCGGAAAGGAAAGGCCGACGCCGGCCAGGCCCCGGAAGGGGCCGAGGAAGCCTAGGGCGGGACTTGGAGGGCGGGGCGCCCCCGCCCTCCGCGCGGCCCGGCCCTAAAGGCCCAAACCCCCGAACCAGTTGTTGTAGGCGTATTCGGCAGACGCCCAACGGCCGTCTCCCCGGCCGTACATGTCCTCCGAGCGGAACCCGGCCTCCGAAACCGACATCCCCCGGAAGCCGCGAACCTCGGCGAGGGCCTTCCCGTAAGCCCTGCGCGCCGCCTTCTCGTCGGGGTAGGCGTCCAAGAAGCAGTAGGCGTGCCAACCTTTCCGGAAGACGAAGGTGCCCCCTACCAGGCCGCAGCACGCGTACAGGGGCCGCGCCCTTCCGAAAGACGCCCCGTTCTCCTCGAGCGCGAGCCATTCGCTCGGGGCGATCGAGGCGGCGGGCACGACGTCCACCCCCATCTCCCGGATGTTCCTCACCCCCTGCGCCTCGGCGTCGGCGCGGCTCTCGAACACGTTGACCCCCACGTCGCCCTTCCCGAACGTCCAGTTCCCCCCGCCCTCCTGGTTCGAGTGGTACCGGAACGTCCTCCCTCCGAGCGGGTCGTCGCAGTCCCTGCACTCGAACGCCTCCGTCACGACGATGGGCCGCACGCTGTCCAAGACGAGACGGTACAGCCTGTCTCCGACGCCGTACAGCCTGTCGCTCGCCGGGATCGAATCGAACAGGGATTCTTGGTTGGGAAGCTCTTTCCTCATGGCCTCTCTCCTCCTTTGCGGCGTCGGGGCCCCTTCGGCCCTTCACCATGTCGCTTTCCGAATCGGCCTTGCCGGTTGCAAGCCCGCCTTGCAACCGGCTCATTGAGCCGCTCCCGGAGGCGCGCGGGCGGTCAAGGGCGTCCGAAAAGCCGAAGGCGGTCCCTCCACCGGTTCCGCGCAGCGGAAGCTGTGGAGGGATTTTGGGCGCCCTTGACGGCCCGTGCGCCGGAGGGAACCTCGGAGGGCCAGCCCGGAAGGCGCGCGGCCAGAAGGGGGATTCGGGGTGCGAGCGAGGTAGGGCCGTCAAGGAAGCGCCTGATGAGAGACTGGGGTGCGAGGCACCGGGCGAACCGCGGAGCTTGGGGTGCGGGGCCCGGAACCGGGGTGCGAGAGCCTGGAAAACGAAAATCCCCAAGCCTGTGACCTGGGGATTTGCAAAACTCTTCGATGGTGCGGGCGAGAGGACTTGAACCTCCATGAGATTGCTCTCATACGGACCTGAACCGTACGCGTCTGCCAATTCCGCCACGCCCGCAACTCTTCGCTCCCGGAAAATCCCGACAGCGGATTACATGATACTCTAGCCGGGCGCTCGACGCAAGAGCCTTTTTTCGCCCGCCCCCGCGAGCCCTCTCGATTATGCAGTTTCTATTCATTCCCCCCGATCGGGCCGACACCCGCCGATGGGAAAACTTGGATAATCGTCTTCGCAGGTGAACAGTGCCGTTTATTGGGGTGCCGAAACATCGAGGAAAAACGGCACGCCATCATGCCCGACACCGCCCAATCACGCGAAAACCACTTCCCATCAGGAGCGACGTGGCAACGACAGGAAGCCTTCGGAATGATCGCAGATTATTGGATATGCATGGGAATGGCCCCGTGGCACCCCAACCACACCCCAACCGCCTCTCGAAAAGGCGCACTTGGGGTGCGATATGAAGAAGAGATTTCCATTTGACCTGGATTTATGAACTCAAGAAAGGAGGATTGCGGTTCGACTGCTTGAACCTCCATGGGGTTGCCCCCATACGGACCTGAACCGTACGCGTCTGCCAATTCCGCCACGCCCGCACTTCATGCCCCCGGCAGCGCCGAAAGCGAAAGACATAATACCGCAGCCGCGCACCCGACGCAAGGCCCTTTTTTGCGCTGAGACGCGGGGAGCGTTGGAAGCGCGGTCGGGACGCGAGCGACGCGAGACGCGGGGCGGGAATGCAGCCGGAACGCAGGGCGCGGGCGCATCTCGGCGCTTTAAGCGTTTTTTAAGCAAGGGGTCGCTAGAATGCGGCGCATGATGACCCCGTACGAAAGGATGCATATGGCTTCCCCCTCTTCGCCCAAACGCGGCCGATCAAACGACGCGGGCAAAAACCCGGACGACGCCAAAAACGCCCGGTCGTCCCGCCCCCAGCCGGAAAAGCCCGGCGACGCGCCCGCGCCCGTCAAGCCCATCGATCCCCTGGCAAAGCCCCTGGATCCCCCGGTGAAGCCCCTCGATCCCCTGGCAAAGCCCTTGAGCCTTGATGAGTTCGCCCCTGTGCAAAGCGCGGCGAAAGGCCGCCTGTCCACGCGTCGCAAGCGGATCCTTGTCGGCGTGGTCGTGGGGCTGGTGGTGGCAGCCAGCGCAGGGTTCGCCGCCAGCCGCCTTCTGGCGCCTCCGGAACAGCCCATGCAAACCGCCGAGGTGACCCAAGGCACCTTCGAGGAAACCGTGAGCGGCAAGGGCACCCTTGAGCCTGTCCGCACCACCATCGCCTCGCCCGAAGTGGAGGGCATCGTGGAATCCGTGAACGTTGGCGAAGGCGCGGCGGTCAACGAGGGCGACGTCCTCTACACGCTGAAGAACGACGACTTGGACCTTGCCGTGGCGCAGGCGAACGCCCAGCTGCAATCGGCGCGCGACGCGCTCACCCAGGCGAACAACAAGCTGAAGCTGGCGCGCACCACGCCGTCGTTTTCCGAGGGCCAGGACGCGCAGGGCAACCCCGTGATCGTCAACACCCAGCCCTCCCAGATATCCGATGCCGAGTCCCAGGTCAATTCCGCTAAATCCGCCCTTGACTCCGCGCAGAGCACCTACGACGCCGCCGTGGCGAAGGCCGAAAAGCGCACCGTCCGCGCGAACATGGCGGGCACGGTGCTGGCCAGCAACATCACTGCGGGAACCTCCATAGCCAGCCTGTCATCGGCGAACAAGCCCCCGCTCCAGCTGTCGGACATGTCGAAGCTCATCGTGAAGATCCCCGTTTCCGAGGTGGACATAGCCAAGGTGAAGGAGGGTCAGAGCGCGCACGTGACGTTCGACGCGGTGCCGGACCTCTCCGTGCCGGCAACCGTCACCCACATCGCCCAGACCAACGAATCCTCGTCGACCGCGGCAAGCGCCGGATCGTCGGCCACCGCCGTGCGCTACGAGGTGACGCTGCAGATCGACGCGCCCGACGAGCGCCTGAAAAGCGGCATGACCGCTCGCGCCGAAATAGCCACGACCACAGTGGAGAACGCGCTCATCGTCCCCAACGCGGCCATCGTGCGGGAAGGCGGCAAGGCGTACGTGATGAAGGCCCCCGAGGAAAAGGCGCCGGGCGCCTCTCAAAGCGAGGAGGAGGATCTTGCAGAATCCCTGGTGGAAGTGGCGGTGGAAGCCAGGGACAACAGCCAGTCGGCCGTGCGCGCGGTAAGCGGAACGCTGTCTGCAGGCGATCGCCTGATGGTCGCCTCGATGGACGCCGCAGGCGCCTCGGGAAGCCCGTCTGCCACCGATGCGGGAACGGACGCAGGCTACGAAGCGAGCCTGGCATGGTAGCCCTGCCAACGGCCTCGCAGCCCATCATCCGCGTGGAGGGCCTTCATCGCGTGTACGAGGCCGAAGGGGTGCGCACCCACGCGCTGCGCGGCGTGAGCTTTTCGGTGAATCGCGGCGAGTTCGTGGCCATCATGGGGCCCTCGGGCAGCGGCAAGTCCACGCTCATGCACGCGCTCGGCTGCCTGGACACCCCCACGCAGGGCCGCTACCTGCTAGAGGGCAAGGACCTGGCCAGCTTCTCCACCGATCAGCTGGCCGAGGTGCGCGCCACGCGCATAGGCTTCGTGTTCCAGGCGTTCAACCTGCTGCCGCGCACCACCGTGCTGCGCAACGTCATGCTGCCGCTGCTCTACACCACCTGCCCGGTTGCCGAACGTGCCGCGCGGGCGCGCGCGGCCTTGGAAGCGGTGGCCCTGCCCGAGCAGTTCCACCAGCGCAAGAGCAACGAGCTGTCGGGCGGGCAGATCCAGCGCGTGGCCATTGCGCGGGCGCTCGTGAACAGCCCGGCGCTCATCCTGGCCGACGAACCCACCGGCAACCTGGACACGGCCACCGGCGAGCAGGTGCTGGCCACGTTCAAACGCCTGCGCGACGCGGGCCGCACCATCGTGCTGATCACCCACGAACCCGACGTGGCAGCCCACGCCGACCGCACCCTGTTCATCCGCGACGGGCTGATGTATCGAAGCGCCGCAGCCATGCAAGCGGCCGGAAAGGCGGTGACATCATGATGTTCCGCGACCTTGCCTACGAGGCGTACCATGCGCTGTCGGCCAACCGCATGCGCTCGGCCCTCACCATTTTAGGGATCGTGATAGGCATCTCGTCGGTCATCGCCATGACCTCCATGGTGGGCGGCATCCAAGACTCGATGGCCTCCGAACTGGGCGGCGACCAAGCGCGCGTCGTCAACATCTCCCCTTACGTGGAGACGGGACAGGCCGATTTCGAAGCCCTGGCCCAGCAGATGCCCGAATACGAGCGGATAGTGCTGAGCCGCATGGGATCGGGCACGCTGCAGCATGCGTCGAAAACCTACACGCCGCAGTACGGCATCACCGGCGCGCAACCCGCTTACGCCGACGCCACGGGACTGAAGTTCTCCGAAGGCTCGTTTTTCCAGGAAAGCGACGAGCGAAGCGCCAACCGCGTGGCCGTGGTGGGCAAGGGCGCAGTGAAAAACCTGTTCGGCGACGAGAACGCCTCCGCCGTGGGGCAGGAGATCACCATAGGCGGCGACACCTTCACCATCGCGGGCGTGCTGGAGGGCAACGCGTCCACCTCCTCCTACGGCAGCGTCTACGTGCCGCTGTCCACGTTGGAGATGCGCCTGGACGCAACGAGCGAGTACCTGGGGACGGCCATCGCGCGGGGAGAGCCGACCGAAGAGCAGATGGACGCCCTTGTCAAGAAGACGGCGAAGACGTTCACAGAGATACTGGGCGGCGTCAACGCAAGCGAGACGTTGTCGGTGTACTCCATGTCGCAGCTGCTCTCGCAGATGAACACGCTCATGGGCGGGTTCGGGCTGCTGTTGGGGGGCATCGCCGCCATATCGCTTCTGGTGGGCGGCATCGGCATCATGAACATGATGCTGACCAACGTGACCGAGCGCATCCGCGAGATAGGCCTGCGCAAGGCCCTGGGAGCGCGACGGACCGACATCGTGCGGCAGTTCTTGCTGGAGGCGATCGCGCTCACCCTGGTGGGCGGCATCGTGGGCATAGCCATCGGGTACGCCGCCTCATGGGGGCTTTCGGGAATCGTGAACGCTTTGCAGCCCACGATGTCGTTCGCGCCCGCGCTCAACGCGGCGTCGGTGGGGATTGCCGTGGGGGTGTCGGCCCTCATCGGCGTGGCGTTCGGCTTCTATCCGGCGCGGCGGGCGGCGCGGCTGGACCCCATCGAAGCGCTGCGCTTTCAGTGACGGGCGCGCGGGGGCGACGTCTACACGGGGTACGCGGCGCTCGTGCCGGACGGGCGCGCGGAGGGCGCAGCCCTCGCAACGGGCAGGGGGCAGGGGGTGCGTCCGCGCCTCCACGCCCCATCGCCCTCGCACGGGGGCGCCCCCGCTCCATCCAACAAAGAACGGGGGGCATCAGGAAGCCGCGCGCCCCTTCGCGCGTCCGCGCCCTCGCGCCCCACGCTCCACGCGTCCCGCATGATAGAATGACCTTGAGCAAGGAGGCTGCCCGTGAAGCTTTTGATCGTCGAGGACGACCGCCGTCTTTCGCAGACGCTTGTGGAATGCGTCGCCCCCACATTCACCGCCGACCAGGCGTTCGACGGGGCCGAAGGGCTCTACTTCGCCGAGCAGGGCGTGTACGACCTCATCATCTTGGACCTCATGCTCCCCCGCATGGACGGCTACACCGTGCTGGAGCGGCTGCGCGCACAGCGCAACCACACCCCCGTGCTCATCTTGACGGCGAAGGGCGAGACGGCCGACAAGGTGCGCGGCCTGCGCGCCGGCGCCGACGACTACCTGGCCAAGCCCTTCTCCATGGACGAGCTTGCCTCCCGCATCGAGGCCATCCTGCGCCGCAGCCTGGGCACCTACGAGCTGCACGCCATCGCATTCGCGGGCATGACCATCGACCCCAACACGCGCAGCGTGCGCATCGACGGCGCGCTGGTGGACCTCAAGGGCAAACAGTACGACGTGCTGGAGCACCTTGCCGAGCACGCAGAGCAGCTGGTCACCAAAACCCAGTTGTTCGACAAAGTGTGGGGCTTTCTGTCCGACACCTCGCCCACCGTGGTGGAGGTGTACGTGAGCGCGTTGCGCAAAACGCTCAAACCCTACGGATACGACCGTTACCTGAAGACCGTCCGGGGCGGCGGCTACCTGCTGACCGAGCACGACGATGAGTAGCGCCCTGGACGTCAAGCGCACGCTGGCGAAGAACACGCTTGTGTTCTTCGCGGTGTTCGCGCTGCTGTTCGGCGGGTTCGGCGTGCTTGCGTTCCGGTTCACAAGCGCAACCATCTACCGGGCCTCCGACGACCTGCTGGAAGAGGCCAACCCCTCGATGCAGGTTGTCGGCGCACTCCACGACAGCATGGGGGCGCTGTACGCCTTGCAAGGACGCGGAGCGCTAACCAGCCTGGGGACGGTCCTCGCCGACGCCGACAACCCATTTGGCCCCAACGGATACGACGAGCGCCTTGAGCAGCTGGTCGAGGACCTTTTCATGGCAATCAGCCCGCAGACGGTGTACCTGTACCGAAACTCCCAAGGCGCCGTCGTGGAGGCGCTGGGGCCGTATTCGTCCTACGACGGTTACTTCAGCGGCACGCCGTTCGACGCCTCCAGCCTTGGCTCCATCTACGAGGTGAACGTGAACGGCCATGATTACCGGGCCGTCAACTACGTGCTGGCCGGCGTGGGGCACGGCGCGGCGGAGGGGATGTTCGGGGCGGCGGAGGAGACATCCGCACCAAAGGCGGCGGTTGGGCCTTCCGAGGAAGCGTACCTGCAGGTGCTCGTCAACGTCGATTCCGAGAAAGCCACGTTGGACGGCCTCTCGTCCACCCTTGCCGCCTATCTGGCGGTGGCGGTGTGCGTGTCGGCCGCGGCAAGCTACCTGCTCTCGCGCAGGCTGCTGCGCCCGCTGGTGTCCAACTGGCGCAAGCAGACCGAGTTCGTCCAGAACGCCTCGCACGAGCTGCGCACGCCCCTGTCCATCATCCGCATGAAGCAGGAGCTGTTGCTGCGGCATCCGCAGCAACGCGTCATCGATCGGTTCGAGGACGTGGACGCCTCGCTTGACGAGACGAAGCGGCTGGAGAAGCTGGTGGGCGAGCTTATGCAGCTGGCCCTGCAAGACGACCGCCGCCTTGAGGCCGCCAAAGAGCCGGTGGACGTGGACGGCCTGGTGGCGAACGCATGCGACCTGTACGCGGACGTATGCGAGATGCAAGGCAAGCACCTGGTGGCCAACCTGCGCTTTCGCGGCGTCGCGCAGGTCGATCCCGCCCAGATGCGCCAGCTGCTGAGCATCCTTTTGGACAACGCCTGCAAGTACACCGAGCCCGGCGACACCGTGACCGTCACCACAGAGGCCCGCTCCGGCCGGCTTGCGCTGTGCGTGGCGGACACGGGCTGCGGCCTGTCCAAGGAGGAGCGGAGGCGGGCGTTCGAGCGGTTCTACCGCGCCGACCGGGCCCGTTCGCGGGCAACCGGGGGAAACGGCCTGGGGCTTTCCATCGCGCACGGCATTGTGAGCGCGCACCGCGGCAAGATAACCCTCGCACCCAACCACCCCCGCGGCACCCGCGCCGTGGTCACCTTGCCCGCGAACGGTTGAGGGCGAGAGTGGCGGACGGCCCGCATCGGGCCTCCCCCCTCCCCACGCGCCCGATAGGGCCGGGCGCCTGCTATACTGGCCCCATGACAGCGGATCGAGCGGCCGCAACGGAGCGTGCCGCCCGCACACGGAAGGAGCGGCCATGCTCTACGACAACGTCATGGTTCCCTACGACGGATCGCCCTCGGCCACGGCAGCGCTGGCCGAAGCCGTCCGCTTCGCGAAGGAGGATCCCGGCCTCACGCTGCACATCGTGCAGATCATGGACACCGAAAAGCTGGTCATCGAGAAGCTGGAAGCCAGCGGCCCTGTGAACGGCGCGGTGCCCGACGGCATGCGCGAGGCGCTTGAAGAGGTGACCGCCGAAGCGAACCGTCGGCTGCACGGGCAGGTGGACGGCATGCTGGCCGGCCTCATGAACAAGGTGGTCGTCGAGCTTCTGGAGGAGACGCACCCCGGCTCCCAGATTGTCTCCTACGCGGCCGATCACGATTGCGACCTCATCGTCATGGGCTCGCGCGGGCTGGGCGCGCTGCGCGGCATCCTGGGCAGCGTGAGCAGCCACGTGCTGCGCGAAGCGGCCGTCCCCGTCCTGGTGGTGAAGGAGTAGCGGTCCGCGCCTTGGGGTGCGAGCTTTGCAGGTAAGCAGGGCGCTGGCCGGCTGCTCCGGCGCGTTCGCACGGCCTCTGCCGATTCCGGTTTAGCAGACCCCCCGCGCGCAGGTTGGTCACAAACCGCGCCCTGTGGCACTCCGGACGGCCAATCCGGCGCGCCGGCGAGCCGCGCGATTTCGGCGACCTGGGGATTCTCCGGACACGAGGGGCGCGGAGAGCGGAAAGGCGACCCCGCGCGTGCCACAGGGCGCGGTTTGTGACCAACCTGCGGTCGACCCCCGCCGAGCCGCACCCGGCGGGGTCCGCGCCAATCCTGGTTTCTAACAGGGAAATTCCCGAAAAACGGCCAAGTTGCCGAGTTATGAGTCTTTTTCGAGCGACTTTGGCGTTTCCCCGAAAGCTCTTTCAACGGAAAACGCCTGGTCGCGCATGTTTGCCAATCCCGATGTGCCCGTCGGGTCGCCATAAACGACTCATAACTTGGCAACTTGTGACTCATAACTCAAGAACTTGTCCGTTTTTCGGGAATCATCTTGCATGGACGGGTGCGAAGGGAGGGCTGCGGCGGGCGCGGCGCACGAGGTGAGGGCCGACGGACAGGCAAAACGCACGAAAAGGGCTGCGACGCGCGATGTTTCACGTGAAACATCGCGCGTGCTACAATGCCTCCCGCAAGAAAAATGGCCATGATGGACGTGCGGAAACGCACGGGGCCGGCTCAGGACGCGTGCGGCGTTTCCCAGTGCCGGCTCCAGGGAAATCGGGGTGAGAGTCCCCGGCTGTGCCAGCAACCGTAACTCCGGCCGCGTCTGCGACGCGCCGGACAAGTCGGAATGCCTGCCATCCTCGCAGAGCCCTGGAAGAAAGGTGCCCGTATGAACGGAACCACGCCCCGGTGCGCCCATGCGCGCCGCGCGAGCTTGCCGAAAACGGCGTTCTCGCTGTTCCTCTCGCTGCTTTTGGCAGCGTCGCTGATGCCGCTGCCCGCCTGGGCAAGCAATCCCGACGCACCCGAAGCCGCAATCGCTTCCGCCACCAGCCCAAACGCCGACGACGCGCCGGCAGCGCCCGGCGCCTCCCAGCCGAAAGGCACGCCATCCGGGGAATCGGCCAGCAACGCGGCCGACGGCGGAGCGCCCGCCAACGGCAGCGAGGCGAGCGGCAGCGGGACGGGCAACGCGAGCGGCGGCGCAACGGGCGACGCGGGCGACAGCGGGGCAATCGGCGGCGGGGTCGGCGGAACAGCGGGCGGCGGCACGACCGGTGACGCAGCTGACGGCGGCACAGCCGGCAGCAACATCCCGACGGACCCCGCCAACAGCTCCCCCGCTGAGGACCCCGAAGACGCACCCCCGACATCGGCGGCCGACGGCGCGGCTTCCGCGCAACCGACCGCAGCCGCGCTTGGGCAATCCGGCAACGACCCCGCACGCAGCCCGGAGCCAACGCCATCGACGGACCGGGAAGATCCTGCCGCGCTCGCAGCACAAGACGCCTCCGAAAGCGAAAGCGCCCTTGTGACGCCCACGGTGTCGGTCATCGGGCGTCCGCTGGATGCGCTTGCGTGGGAATACTGGGCCTACGAGGTCCCCGTGAGCGTAGAAAGCGGCACGTCGGCGCAGGATGCGGTGTGCGCGGCGCTTGACGCGATGGGCCTTGCCTACAAGCTGGGCACGTACAAGGACGAACCCGTCATCACATCGCTGACCTCGGCAGACGGGTCGGTGACGCTTGCAAACAAAGGCTCCAACTGGAACGTGTTCCGCAACGGCAAGCCCGCCGGCTACTTCGGCCAGTTCGGAACCAGCCCGGTGACCTCGGACGAGGCGATAACCGTATGCTTCGCCGACTACATTCCCTCTGCCGTCGCGCGCACGAGCGTGAACGTGCGCGTGTCGGTGATCGGCCCGAACGCGGAGGGCCAGGACGCCTGCTGGGCGGAAAACGTCCGCTGCAAGGTGCCGCTGACAGACGGTGCGGCCAGCGGCGCGGATGCGTCGAAGATGGCGTTCGACGCGGCGGGGTTGCGCTACGACTACGTGGAGGAATACGGCTATCTGAACACCATCACCTCGCCCTACACGGGACAGGCCCTCGGGTGGGACCAGGACAGCCACGCGTATTGGAACCTCTACGTGAACGGCGAATGGTCCACCGTGGGCGCCAGCTCCGTGAACCTTGCCGACGGTATGGAGATCACCTGGTACTACGCGCCCGACGCGGCCGAGCTGCCCAACACAGCCGAGCTGACGAAGCAGAACGTGACGTTCTCGGTGGTGGACGCGAGCGGCCAGGCGGCTACGGCGTGGGTGAACGAACGCACGCACCGGGTTGACCAGGGCACAACGCTGTACGAGTTTGTGGAAGCGATGCTCAACGAGGCGGGCATCAAGCGCGAGCTGTCCTACGACCAGGAAAGCGGCAACCTGACCATCTCCTCGATGACCTCCCCTGCGGGCGAGGTCCGCGCAAGCGACAGCAGCGACCCGGGCGCGCCGCGTTGGAAGGCGTTCGTCAACGGCACAGCGGTGGAGGACGGCTCGACGGCGCTGACCACCGGCGATACCGTGACGCTGGCGTTCACCGCCGCCGATGCGCCGCCGCAGATGATCACGCTTGCGGGCGCCGTCATCGGGCGCGACGCCGCAGGCGAGGCGGAAAGCTGGGGCAGCGGGCTTGCGGTCACGGTGCCCGCGGGCGCCGACGGCGTGACGGTGGCGAAGGCCGTGCTGGATGCGGCGGGCGCCTCGTACGCGTTGGACGAAGACGCGACGCTCAACATGACGCGCGTGCTGTCGGTGACCTCGCCCACCGGCTCAGGCGTGACGCTGACCGGCGGAGATCCGGATGAGTGGGGCGTGGTGTCGGGCGATGCCTGGTACCCGTACCTCAACGGGGAGTGCTTCGACACGTGGGTGAGCCGCTTTGAGGAAGGCGGGTCGTTCACGGGCGGCGAGGGCACGAAATTCGCCGGTTTTGTGGCGGGCGACGCGTTCACGCTGTACTTCGGCGCGTACCGCGAGAAGCTGCCCAACGTGGACGGCGGCGACCCCTCCGATCCGGGCATCGAAGTGGATCCTGACGCGCCGCGGCCCGATTTGGAAAGCCCCTGGCCGGGCTTCGCCGCCGGCGGTGCGGCGGGCGGCGCGGTGGTTCAGGACGTGCCCACGCCCACGGAGTCGGCGCAATTGGACTGGTCGTACTCCTATGGCGCGCCGCGTACCGGCGTGTCGGACCCCGTCATCGCGGGCGACTGGATGTACGTGGTGGCCGACGGCGCGCTCATACAGCTCGACCTGAAAACCGGCAAGGAGCTGGCGCGTGTGGACACGGGGGCCAGCTCGGCATACTTCTGCCGTCCCGTGTATGCGGACGGCCTGATTATCGTGCCGGCCGATGACGGTAGCCTGGCGGCGTTTACAGCCGACGCGCTCACGTGCGTGTGGAAAACCCCGGCGCTTTCCGCGGCGACGGAAGGGTCCTACCAGTCGCTTTCGTCGCTCACGGTCGCGGATGGCCGGGTGTATGCCGGATTTACCGTGGTGGGCAACGTGGATGAAATGAGCGCGGGCGTTGTGGGAATGCTCAGGTGCGTGGACACAGATGACGGTCGCGTGGTCTGGCAGCGGGACCGCGCGACGGCGGACACTGGTGTTGCCGAGGGTTGGTACTGGGCCGGCGCGGCGGTGTCGGGGGACGACCTCGTTATCGGCGGCGAATCGGGCGCGGTTGAGCTGCGGGACGGCGATACGGGCGATGTGCTTTCGTCGGTGAAGGTGGGCGAGAAGGTGCGCGCGAGCATCGTGGCCGTCCCGGGCGAAAAGGACGCGTTCCTGGCGGTTTCCTACGATGGCACGCTGCACAAAATTACACGAACGGGCGATGAACTTTCGCCCGCGAAGTCGGTTTCCTTCGCGGCAAAGTCCACGTCCACGCCCGCCGTGGTTGGGGGAAGGGCCTTTGTGGGCGGCGTGGACGCGGAAGGGTACGGCACGCTGTCGGTTATCGACCTGGCCACGATGAAGGTTTCCACCGTGCGCGCCGACAAGGGCGAGGTGCAGAGTTCGCCTTTGGTATCGGTGCTGTCGAACGGCGACGTGTGGGCGTACTTTACCTGCAACGCGGAACCGGGCGGCGTGTACGCTTACAAATTGGGCGATACGTCCGTCTATCGGTTGTACGTTCCTGCGGAGGGCGCGCAGGAGCACTGCACGGCATCGGTGGTGGCCGACGCGCAGGGCAACCTCTACTACACCAACGACTCCGGCATGTTGTTCAGGCTAAAAGCGGGTGGTTCTGGTTCGGGGGGCGCGGAGGAGCCGGAGAAACCGGAGGGGCCAAAAGGGCCGGAGAAACCGGATGATTCGGATGACGATGACGGAGACGATGACGAGCATGCCGACGATAAGACCACCCCTGACAACACGACGCCGATTACGACGGCGCCGCCCGTCACCACGCTGTTTGGCGCGATTGCTCCGAACGCCACGCCGCTTGCGGCCGATGCGCAGGCGGACGCGCGGAAAACGGAGGCTTCCGCGAGCGAGGCGGCGAAGGGGACGCAGAACACCGGCGCTGACGCCCCGGCGACGTCGGCGACCGCCGAGGACGCCGCCGGGGCCGCCGCTTCGGGCGTGCCGCTGCTGGCCGTGGTTGGGCTTGTGGCTGGCACGATGCTTCTGCTTGCCGCCGTGGCGTGGCTGGTAGCCTTGCGCCGTCGAGAGAGGGAGAAGGGAGCGCAATGACAAACGAGGGGAAGAACGTGCACGGCGAGGACCAAGCGGAAGTGACGGAAGCGACGGAAGCGACGGAAGCGCGGGAGGAGGGCGCGGAAAGCGTCATGCCCGCCAACCCGACGCAGCCTCTTTGCACTGGTAGAGGCGCCGACAAGGGCGCCAAGGATAGCGCCAAAGCCGCCGCGCTCACCGTGGGCGCGGCGGCGGATGGCGCACAGAGGGAAGCGCCCGCGCCGCGGCGACGCGCGCGGGCGGCGGCGTGGTGCCTAGCGGCGTTCGCGACCTTCATCATCGCCGTGTCGGGTTTGGCGCTGTTCTCCGCGCTTTCGTCCTCTGGTGGCGAAGAGGGTGCGGATGGCGGGGCTTCCGTTCGGGTGGTTGCCGACGCGGATAAGCCGAGCGCGGAGGATACCGATGCGTTCCGGGATGCGGCAACCGAGGACGCTGGCATAACCGAGGACGACCCATCTTCGTCCGCCGATTCCGCGAACGCGTCGAACGATGGCGCTCGTGCCGGTGCCGGTGACGGCACGGCGACGGAACCCTCCGCAGAGAGCGGCTCCTCCGCGACGGGGAGCGCCGCGGGCTCTTCCACGTCATCCGCGGCGCAGGGTTCTTCCTCGGGCGATTCCTCCGCAACGAGCGATAGCGCGGCCAACACCCCTTCGTCTCCCGACCAGGGCGCGGGCGGTGGTTCGTCCGCCGGCTCGGAGGCGCCGGCCGCCATTACGGTGCGGGTGAGCGTGGATTCCAGCAACGCCGGGTCGCCGGTGTCCTATGCGGGCACGCTCACGTTTGACCAGGGGGCGACGGCCTACGACGCGCTCAAGGGCACGGGCCTGGCCGTGGCGTCCACGTACAACGTGGGGTTTGGCAGCGTGTACGTGCAGAGCATCGGCGGTTTGGCCGAGCGCGCGCAGGGGTCAAGCAGCGGGTGGAAGTACTTCGTCAACGGGTACGAGCCCAATTTCGGGAGCAGCCTTTACACGCTTGCCGATGGTGATTCCGTTATCTGGAAGTTCGTGCTGTCCTCGGAAGAGGGGCTGTAGCGCCGCGTGGGAAACGCGTTTTCGGCATACCATCCAGCGACAGCGTTTGCGTACCTGACCTGCGCTCTTGTGCTGGCTATGGCCGCCATGCACCCCGTGTGCGTTGTGCTGTCGCTGGTGGGCGCGTTCGCATGCTCGTGCGTGTGCCGGTCGGTGCGTGCCAGCGTGCTGTCGCTGGCGTGGGCGGTGCCGCTGGTTGCGCTGGTCGCGGCGGCGAACGTGGCGTTTTCCGCGACGGGCTCCACCGAGCTGTTCCGCGTAGGGGCGCGGGCGTTTTATCTGGAAGCGCTCGTGTACGGAGCGTGTTCGGGCGCCATGCTGGCGGCGGTGCTGCTGTGGTTTTCCAGCTACGCGGCCTGCATGGACAGCGAGAGCACGCTCACGTTGTTCGGAGGCGTGGCGCCAGTAGTGGGGCTGTTGGCATCGCAGGTGCTCCGGCTGGTGCCGCAGTTCGTCGCGCGCGGGCGCGACATTCAGGCCGTGGCGGACGCGGCCTCGGCCGCCGCCCCTGTCACAAAACGGGACCAAGGGCGCGGGCGGCTGCGCACCGTGTCGGTACTCATGGGCTGGGGTATGGAAGATAGCCTGGTCAGAAGCGATTCCATGCGCGCCCGCGGCTTTGGGTGCGGTGCGCGACGCACCACCTATCGGCGACATCGCGTTCGTCGTGCCGACGCCGCGCTCATCGCGGTGACGTTGGCGCTGGCCGCCGTGACCGGGGTAGGCGTGTGGGCGGCGTGTGGGCGAGTTTCGTTCTACCCGCGCGTGGAGGGGCTGGGCGACTGGTGGTTGTTCGTTCCCTACGTGGTGTTTCTGCTGATCCCGATGGCGTTAAAGGCGAGGGAGTGGTTTCTGTGGCAATAGTGCGCGCAGAGGGATTCTCGTTTTGGTACCCGCTTGATAGCGAGGGGGCGCGTGGGGATGCGGGTGCGGGCGGGTCCGCTGACGGGCGGGGCGAGCGCATGGCTGCAGCAGGGCGCGTGCACGGAGAGAAGATGACTGCGTTGGGCGGTCAGGCGGAAGTGGCTGTTGCTGATGGCAACGTGTGCGCATGCGTGGATGCAGACACACCCGCATCTACGTGCGAGCCTCATAACGCTCTTTGCGTGCTCAACGGCGTGTCGTTTGCACTGGAAGAGGGCGAGTTTTGCACGGTGGCCGGCCCGTCGGGTTGCGGTAAAACCACGCTCTTGCGCTCGCTCAAACCCGAGCTTGCGCCAACGGGTACGTGCGCGGGAACGGTGGAAGTGCTCGGCGCAACCCTCGTGCGCGACGGCCAGCGCGCAAGCGAGCTGGACGCGCGCGCCTCGGCGAAGGGCATCGGGTTTGTCATGCAGGACCCCGCCGCGCAGATCGTGTGCGACACAGTGTGGCACGAGCTGGCGTTTTGCCTGGAGAACCTCGGCATGCCGCAAGAGGCCATGCGTCGGCGCGTGGCGGAGGTGGCGCACTTCTTCGGCATCGAACCGTGGATGCGAGCGCGGACCGAGACGCTTTCCGGCGGGCAGATGCAGCTGGTGAACCTGGCTGCGGTGCTGGCCGTCAGACCGCGCCTGCTGCTGCTGGACGAGCCCTGCGCCCAGCTGGATCCGCACGCGCGCCAGCAGTTCCTGCTCATGCTGGCGCGCGTGAACCGCGAGCTGGGCGTCACGGTGATGATGGCCACCCACGCGCCCGAGGACGTGGAGAACCTGGCCACCCGCCGCTTGGACCTTGGCGATGTGGGCCACATGGGCACGCGCGAGGAAGCCCTGGCCGCCCTGCGCGGCGGCGAGCGGACGGCGACCGCGCCGCCTACGCTGGCCGGCGGATCCGCTGCAGCCGGGAGGCCCGCCCCAACCGGCAGCGCGCCTATCGCAACCGAGGGATCCACCCTAACCGCCAGCGCACCCGCCGCAGTCGGTGTACCTGCCCCAACCGGCAGCACGCCCGCCGCAGCCGCCTCGCCGCGCTTCGCCGCCTTCGGCGCGTTGCGCGCACGCTCGCAAGGCGCCCCCTCCCCCGCCATCGAGGCACGCGAAGTGTTCTTCCGCTACGAGCGCAGCGCACCTTGGGTGCTGCGCGGCCTGGACGTGAGCGTGGAGCGCGGACGCGTGCACGCCTTCGTGGGCGGCAACGGCTGCGGCAAAACAACGCTGCTCAAAGTGCTGGCCGGCGCGGCCTCGCCCCAGCGCGGGCGCGTGCGCAACAACCTGGCCGCAAGCCAGGCACTTTTGCCGCAGGACCCCAAGGCCCTGCTCGTGTGCGACACGGTTGACGAAGAGCTGGCCGAATGGCAGGAACGCTGCGGCTACTCGCGCGCCGACGTGCAGGCGACCATGGAGCGCTTCGGGCTGGCAGACTTGGGAGGGCGCTGCCCCTACGATTTGTCCGGCGGCCAACAGCAGAAGCTCGCGTTTGCAAAGCAGCTGCTCACCGGCGCGCAGCTGCTGTTTCTGGACGAACCCACCAAAGGGCTCGACCCCGCCTCGTGCGCCGAGTGCGCGCGCACGGTGCGCGAGCTGGCCGAGGAGGGGCGCACCGTGGTTATGGTGACGCACGACCTGAATTTCGCCGCCGTATGCGCGGACACGGTGTCGTTGGTGTTCGACGGAGAGCTGGCCTGCACCGAGCCAGCTGCAAAGTTTTTCGCCTCCAACCTGGTGTACCGGCCCGACGACGCGTCGCGCCTGTACGGAGCGCTGCTGTGACGGCCCGGCAGGACAACCGGCCGCCTCGCGGGCGCGTCGGCGCCATCGTCGAGGGCGCGGCGCTTGCGGCCGTGCCCGCAGCGCTGTGCGCGTGCGCCGCCTTCGGGGTGGAGCAGGCGGCGCTCCTGTCGTTTGCGACGGTGGCGGTATCGCTTCTGGTGTTCTTCGCAGGCTTCGAGCGGCGCGCGCCCCGGCTGCGCGAGATCATGCCCGCAGCGGTGCTGGCGGCGCTGGCGGCCGCAGGGCGCATCCTGTTCGCCCCGTTTCCCGACTTCAAGCCCGTCTCGGCCATCGCCATCATCGCGGGCGTGGCGTTTGGGCGGCGCTGCGGGTTTTTGGTGGGGTCGCTTGCGGCGCTCGCGTCGAACTTCTTCTTCGGACAGGGTCCGTGGACGCCGTGGCAGATGTACGCCTGGGGCATGGTGGGCTACCTGGCCGGACTCATCGCGCAGACGGGCCTTTTCGACACCGCGCCCAAGACGGTGTACGTGTATGGCTTCGCTTCGGCGCTGTTTTACGGACTCATCCTCAACTTGTGGTCCATCCTGGGGTTTTTCCACCCGCAGACTCCCGGGCAGTTCCTGGCGGTGTACGCGGCTGCGCTGCCCTTCGACCTGACGCACGGCGTTGCCACCGTCGTGTTCCTGCTGGCGCTGTTCGCCCCGTGGCGCCGCAAGCTCGACCGCATCTGCCGCGTCTACGACCTCCGCAACGATTAATCCCTCCCATGTTTCACGTGAAACACCTCCGCATTCCTCCTTCCCCTCACTCCTCCCTTGACGCCATCCCGAATGTTTCACGTGAAACATCCCCGCATTTCTCCCACCCTCTCTCTTCATCCCCCTCTTCCGTTGCTGCTACCCCAAAATATTCCACGTGAGCCATCCCCTCTTCGCCTCATCCTCACCCTTCGTCGGCCCACCACTTCCCAACGATGTTTCACGTGAAACATTGCCACGCAAATACCCAAGGACGTCATCACGCACCCCACACTTTGTGTTCGTTTGCGTTGCCAAAAGTTTCGATCGTAGTCGAATCTATACTCCTTATGTGATATAGTTTCGATTATAGTCGAAACTAAGGAGTACCCATGATTGAGCGTCCACGTTATCTGTCTGCATTGGAGCCGTTTATCGGCAAGCAAGTGATAAAAGTACTCGTTGGCGTGCGTCGTTCGGGAAAATCGACTTTGCTTGCTCTTGTGCAGAACGAACTTGAACGACATGGGGTTTCGCGCGCAGATATGCTTACCGTCAATTTTGAGTCGGCGCGTTTTTCGCACATCGCGTCTGCGAACGATCTGGTCGAATATGTGTCTCGCCATGCGCGAACCGACCGCAAGCAGTACCTCTTTTTTGATGAAATCCAGGAGGTGGAAGGTTGGGAGCGTGCTCTGCGGTCGTTCATGGTGGACTACGACGCCGATGTGTACGTAACGGGGTCGAATGCCACGTTGTTATCGAGTGATCTGGCAACGCATATTACGGGACGCTACGTGCGCATTCCTGTGCATCCGTTCTCGTTCGCGGAATGGGTCGCGGCATTTTCCCGCGAGGAGGAAGCCTCCAATGAGCGGAAGATGTTCGATCGCTATGTTGAGCAGGGGGGTTTCCCGTTCCAAGTTGAACTGGATTTTGCGGCGGAATCCACGCTGCGCTACGTGGAGGACGTATATTCCACCATTCTGTTCAAGGATGTGGTAAAGCGCAACGGGATTCGTGATGCCGATCAGCTAGAACGCATCGTTTCGTACGCGATTCGCGAAGTAGGGCACGCGTTTTCCGCGCAAAGCGTGTCAAACTATTTAAAAAGCGAGCGGCGGTCGGTGTCGGTTGATACGGTATATGGTTATCTGCGTGCCGCAGAGGAGGCGTGCCTGCTCTATCGTGTGGGCCGTGAGGATGCCGTAGGAAAGCGAGCATTGAAGTTCAACGAAAAATTCTACGTGGTTGACCATGGCATTCGTCAGGCTCTGGGCATGGACAATCGCAGTTCCATCGACCAAGTGCTCGAGAATATTGTATGCATGGAACTGTTGCGCCGTGGCTGGAACGTGACGGTGGGAAAAGTGGGCGATAAGGAGATCGACTTCGTTGCGCGCAAACGAGAGCACGTCGAATATTACCAGGTGTCGTACCTTCTTGCCGATGAGGCTACGAGAGATCGGGAGTTTGCTCCGCTCGAAGCACTTCCGGACAATTTTCCCAAATACGTACTCTCCCTTGATGAGTTTCCCGTGTCGCGCAATGGGATACAAGGCATGAAACTTATCGAATGGCTCTTGGGATAACACAAGGCGAAAAAGCCGCGTGCTGGTCTGTTGCTTCACAGAGAGCCGTTTCGCGCAGCCCCGTTTTGCTGTCATTGATACTCCTGAAGTCAAACGAATGTTTCACGTGAAACATTCGTACACGTTTCGAAGAAGCTCGGGAAAAGGCGCTCACGAGTCGCGGGTGCGTTCGACGCTGTTGACCGGAGCGTGTTCGGGCTTGCCGTCGTGCGGAGGAGGCGGTGCGCTCGGCAAGATGTTTCACGTGAAACATTCGTACGTACGCCTACGGAAGTCTTGCCGCCCGCTGCACCCGCCGCTCCTTCTGCGTCTCCTGCCTTTCCCGTCTCCCCATCGTCTCTCCGAGGGCAGCGCGTGGCGGTCATCGTGGGGATGGTTCTTCTCACCATCGGTCTTGCGGGCCTCTGCATACAGTTTGGCCCTAACGCGCTTGCGTTTCTGGCGGACGTACCGCGCTTTCACGTTTGGGTGGATAAGGCGGGCGTGTGGAGTCGCGTCGCGTTTGCGATTGCGAATGTGGCGCAGATAGTTGTGACGTTTTTGCCGGGCGAGCCTCTGGAGCTTGTCGCGGGCTATGCGTTCGATTTTCTGGTCTTTCTTGTGCTTGGAACGCCAAAAGATCTGCTCACCTACGTGGCCGGCCTAAGCAAAAGCCCGCTCTGGCGCATCGTGACTATTGCCACTGTGGGACGCATCCCTTCCATTGTGTCGTCTACGGCATTGGCTGGCGCGTTGGGAGAGGGTGAGTATCTGGTGGCGGTGCTCGTTGCAGCTGTGACCGTTGTGCTTGCACTTGTGAGCGTGCTTGCGTATCAGCAGATATCTTATTGAGCGTCAACAAACGTGTAATTATTGAGAATGATTCTCAATAACACCAATTCGTAACCCTGTTCCCCTGACGAAGGGCGTATGATATGAGCAGAGAATTCAGCTAAGCCTGAGGACAAGGCCGCGCGAACGACCGTCATCGGACGCCGCCGACCCTTCCAAAGGGCACGAAGAAAGAGAGGGACACCATGCCCAGTTTCGCGAATCCGTTCGCCGGCAACGTCGAACGCAAGATGACCAACGCCGAGCTTATGCAGGCCCTGCGCCTGGACATAGCCGGCGAGCTTGAGGCCATCTACCTGTACGAGTCGCACTACCTGGCCACGGACGACCCGGTGGCCAAAGCCGTGCTCGCCGACATCCGCGACGAGGAGAAGGCCCACATGGGCGAGCTTATCACGCTCATGCGCCATCTGGATCCCAAGGAGACCGAGTTCTTCTTGGAGGGCGAAGGCGAAGTGCAGGAGCAGCTGGCGGAGCTGGGCATAGCCACCGACGGCGGCATTGCGCCGGCGCCGGCCGAGCCCGCCCCCGCCCCCACGGTGGGCGACCTGTCGTAGCGACCCATGCGAGGGACCGCGCGCCGGCGAACCCGCGCAGATCCCGTCGGCGCGCGACCGCTTCCCGGCAGACGAGCGCCAGCGCAAGAGGCTCCGGCCGCACGCACCGCGCACGGCCAGGGCAGCCCGCACTCCCCTTCGGCGCGCAGGTTGCCCTCCGGAAGCTGCGCGTGCAAGCGACCCACCTCCTGCACGCACGCGCACGTACCCCTCGTATCCCCTGTTCGAGCGCGAATGTTTCACGTGAAACATTCGCCATGCCGCGCCCCCCACGCGCATCGCGCACGGCGCATGCGCACCGCAACCGTTGAAAGGAGTCCGTCATGGATTACCTCGCCCGAGAATCGGCCGACCTGCCGAACGAGCTTTGGAACCGCATCGACGCCGCCGTCATCGACACGGCGCGCGCCCACTTGACCGCCCGCCGCTTCCTCAAGACCTACGGCCCGCTGGGACCCGGAGTCACCACGGTGGCCGTGGACGGCGTTGCCAAGGAGGAGGTGCTCGAGGACGGCATCGGCCGCATCGTCGGCCGCACGCAGCTTGAGCTGCCGATGTTCTACGAGGACTTCACCCTGCTGGGCCGCGACGTTGAGCTGGCCGCCCAGACAGGCATGCCGCTGGAGATGGCGCCCGCCATCGCCGCCGCCAAGCGCGCCGCGCGCCGCGAGGACGATCTGGTCCTCAACGGCAACCGCACGCTCGGCACCGACGGCCTGCTCACCGTGAAAGGCGCCGGCAAGGTGAAGCGCCGCGACTGGAACGAAGGCGAGAACGGCTTCGCCGACGTGGCCGCCGCCGTGTCGCAGCTGGCCAAGAACGGCTACCTGGGCCGCTACGCCCTGGCGGTGGCCCCCGACCTGTACCTGGCTCTGCAGCGCCTGCAGCCCAGCACCGGCCTGCTGGAGATCGACCGCGTGAAGAAGCTCATCGGCGACAACGTGTACATGGCCAGCGCGCTTGACGCCGGCAAGGCCGTGCTCGTGTGCGCCGAACCCGAATACCTCGACCTGGCGCTGGGCATCGATTTGTCGGTGGGCTACGCCGAGCTTGTGGACTTCAACCACCACTTCCGCATCATGGAGACGGCCGCTCTGCGCATCAAGGACCCCGCCTCCATCGTGGTGTTCTCGTAACGCGCGCCAAAAGCCAACCGATCATTTTCTCCCGAAGGAGCTGCGACAAAGACGCGCAAAGCCCCGCGCCCGAAGCGAAAGGAGCTGCGACCCATGCAGGTTGCAGCTCCTTGTTTATCGGAGGCTTTTGCTGCAGCGCCGTTCGCCGTTACGCGCCCGCTATGCCGAACCCTTCCGCACCCCGGGCAGCCAGTCTGAACCTGAGCGGCCTGCGGCTCACAACGTCAACGAGTCCCGCATGCTCCAACTCCGACGCGTACTTGCGCGCGCTTTGGACCGTGACCTCAAGATAGCCCGCCATATCGCGCAGCGCCACGCTGGGGTTCGCCCCGAACAGCGTCACCTGCACCATCTGATACAGAAGGGCACACGCGCGCTCGGACAGGCCGAACGCGGCCTTCAAGCCTCCAAGGCGCTCCTCGGCCTGCGCCAGCGCATCGCGCCGCGCTTGCAGCTCGGTCACCAGATCGTCTTGCGCAATTCTGATCAGGTCCATCATTTGCAACACGAAAAACGTGGCCTCGCCGTGGTTGAGCGGATGCTCCGTCACCGAAAATGCCCGATAGTAGGCACTTTTGTGCTCGGCGATAACTCGCGAAAGCGAAAGCGTGGTGGGCAACGACAACGGATTGCTCAAGTACAACGCCAGCAGAAACCGGCCCGTGCGGCCGTTCCCGTCGTAGAAGGGGTGGATGTATTCGAACAGGTAATGCGACAGAAGCGCGCTGTACAGCTCCGGCATCTCCTCGGACGCGGCCAGCCCGATCATCGCGCGGAGATGCGAGACGATGGCGGACTCGGGATGCACGCCCCGATGAACGACCCGCTGCGTGGAGGCCCTGACATCCACGCCATCGGCTCGGAACAATTCGCCGTCAAGCGCATCGTCCAGCCTGAGCGTCCCCGCCACAACGGCATCGTAGAGGGCGCGCACATCTGCAGGCGTCTTGGGTGGAGCAACGTCTCCACTGGTCAAACCCAAGTAGAGGTTCGCGAACTCCATGAATTGTTTCGCCCGCCGATCTTCGCGCGCAGGCTGGTCAATGCTGTCGAGCGCTTCCTCGATCTGCTTGCGCGTGCTGCGGACGCCCTCCATTTCGTTTGTGCACACCACCTCGTCGATGATGAGGTTGCGAACGTACGCGCCTTGTGCGATGCCGGGTACGCCGTTCCACGACTGCGAAACCTTGCGCTCGGCACGCAGAACCTGCTCAGTCGCCATCGACAACTCACGCGGAACAGCCAAGAACAGCTCGCCCGTCCCCACGTCGATGCCCGTCCTGAACGTTGAGGGCGCCGTCAGGCGCGCATGCGCTTCGCGCCTGTTGGCGGATTCCCTGTCGCTTGAAGAGTCTTCGTAGAACAGCTTGTCAAGCCTTTTGTAGGCCATGTCGCAGAACCTTTCGCTCTATCTAGGTTCACGATTCTAGCGCGTCCGCGGGATCCTAATCGTGAAAAATCGTGATTTTTCACGATTAGGATGCGATGATGGGGGTGCGGACAAAAAGTTGGACACTCCGGTGTCCGGATTGGAGTCCGCATGTACCCGTTGGAGACCAGGGAGCTCGCCGTGGAGGCCGTCGCGGCGGGGTTCAGCCTGACCGAGGCGGCCGAGCTGGC
>DXCU01000088.1 GCA_019115845.1 Candidatus Rubneribacter avistercoris
CCCCGCCTCTGCGCCCCCGCCCCCCGAGCGTCCTCCCGTCGTCTCCGTAAAAACTTCCGCATCCCGAAAAACGCCCTACCACCTGCGATTTTTCAAAAGCATGGCCGACTTCTGACGCATGCTTTGCCTGAAGTTGGCCCCATCTTTACGTGCCTGTGAACCCTTCCTTACCGGCGTTGCCTACCATTGGCCAAGCGCGCCGGCCCGGCTGGCGCGCCCGACGGAACAGACATCCGGCGCGAGGGCGCTCGGAGGCACGAAAGGAAGAGGAGCATGGCAAACGGGTTCTTGAGCAGGCGCAGCTTCATTGTGGGGGGCGCGGCTCTGGCGATGGCGGGTGCGTTCGGCGCGCTGACGGGCTGCACGGCCAGCGGCAGCGGCGCGGCGGCGGGCGCGGCGGCGGCGAACGAGGGCGGCGCATCCGAGGACGGTCCCATCACCATGGTGTGGCTGCCCGACAACTCGTCGGCGGACCTGACCTCGTCGCGCGAAGCCGTCGGCGCGGCCATCACGGCGGCGTGCGGCCGCCAGGCCGAGCTTCTGACCACCACCGACTACAACGTGGCCATCGAGGCCATCGCATCGGGCAAGGCGCAGATGGCGCTTCTGGGACCTGAGGGCTACGTCCAGGCCAACAAGAAGAACCCCAGCGTGCAGGCCGCGTTCACCAACAGCGACGAGGACGGCGGGCTTGAGGGCGCGTGCTACTACAGCCGCATCTGCGTGCGCACCGAGGACGCCGAGCGTTACAAGAGCGGCTCCGACTACTCCATCGAGAACATCGAAGGCGGCTCGTTCTCGTTCGTGTCGGCCACGTCCGCCTCGGGCTTCAAAGTGCCTTCGAGCGCCATCGTGGAAGAGTTCGGCCTGGACGGCTCCGATGCGCTGCTGGAGGCGGGCGGTTTTTTCAGTGAGGTGCTGTTCGGCAACTCGCACGTGGGGTCGGCGGTGAACCTGCTGGCGGGTGATGTGGATGCGGCCGCTTTCGACGACGTGGACGTGGACATGTACCTGGACCTCGTGTCCGGCGAGGCCAACAGCGTGGGCGCGGTGTACAAGGCCAAAGACGACGCCGAGGCCCCCATGGACGCGGTGCGCGGCAAGAGCTTCACCATCATCGCGGTCACGCCGGTGCTGAACTCGCCTATCTGCTTCAACGAGGAGGCGCTGCCCAGCGAGGATCGCGAGGCCATCATCGCGCACTTCTGCTCCGACGAGGTGGCCAACAACGAGCAGATCTTCGTCGATCCCGACGACGAGAACGCGAAGGGCCTGTTCGAGAAAGACTCCGAAAAGACCTGCTTCGTAAAGACCGATGACGCTTGGTACGATCCCATCCGCAAGCTGGGCGGGGCCGCGTGATGGCCGCCACCGAGCCCCTGCTGACCCTGCGCGGCGTGACGAAGAGCTACGATGGCTGGTCGAAGGCCCTCGACGACGTGTCGCTTTCCGTGGCGCGCGGCGAGTTCGTGAGTATCATCGGCTCGTCGGGCGCGGGCAAATCCACGCTTTTGCGGTGCGTGAACCGCCTCATCGACCCCACAATGGGCACGGTGACGTTCGACGGCGAGGACGTCACCTGCGTGCGCGGCCGCAAGCTCCGCCAGGCTCGCCGCCGCATCGCGATGGTGTTTCAGCACTACAACCTGGTGTATCGCGCCACGGCCATCGAAAACGTGCTGCAGGGCCGGCTGGGTTACAAGTCCGCGCCGGCGGGGATGCTGGGCTTGTTCAGCGAAGAGGAGAAGCGCCGCGCGTTCGAGATCCTTGACCAGGTGGGGTTGGCCGACTTCGCCTACACGCGCGCCGACCAGCTTTCCGGCGGGCAGAAGCAGCGCGTGGGCATCGCCCGCGCGCTCGTGCAGGATCCGCTGCTCATGCTGGCCGACGAGCCCATCGCCAGCTTGGACCCGCGCTCGTCGCGCACGGTGATGGAGCATCTGCGCTGGGCTGCCGACGAGCTGGGTGTGGCATGCCTGGTGAACCTGCACCAGGTGGATTACGCGCGCGAGTTCTCCGACCGCATCGTGGCGCTCAAGGAGGGCCGGCTTGTGTTCGACGGCGCGCCGGAGAGCTTGGACGCGGACGCCATCGCCGACATCTACGGTGCCGATCCCGAGGCGCCCGACCAGGCTGTGCGTCCTGCGGCCGCCTCTTGCGCCCCCGAGGGGGTGGCGGCATGACGGAGCGCGCGCTGAACCCCGCGTCGCGGCTTTCGTCCCTGCGCCCGCGCTCGTCGCGTCGGCGCGGGGGATACGACGGCTCGTTCTTCCGGCGCAGGATGGCGGCCGTCGCGTGCGCGGCGCTGGCGTGCGCGGCGTTGGGCGCGCTGTCGGGAACCTACGTGGGCTTCGACTTCGCGCAGGCGGCGTTCGAGGTGCCGGGCGGGTTCGCCTGGATGCTCGCGCAGTTCGTTCCCACCGCCGCTTCGCTGGAGAAGCTCGGCTCCATCCTGCCCGCGCTCGGTTCCACCGTGCTCGCGTCCGTCGCGTCGAGCTGCACCGCCGCCGTGCTGGCCTACGCGTGCGCGGTCTTGGGGTCGCGCACGGCGGGGGTGGGCGGCCCGGTGGCGCCCATCGTGCGGGCCATCGCCTCGCTTTTCCGCAACATCCCGGTGGTGGCCTGGGCATTCATTTTGCTGTTCTCGTTCAAGCAGAGCGAGTTCACCGGGTTCTTCGCGCTGTTTTTGACCAGCTTCGGCTATCTGACGCGCTGTTTTCTGGAAAGCATCGACGAGATGAGCGCCGGCCCGGTGGAGGCTTTGCGCGCCGTGGGCGCAAGCTACGGGCAGATTGTGGCGCAGGCCGTGGTGCCGCTGAGCATCACGTCCGTGGTTAGCTGGGTGCTCTACATGATAGAGACGAACATCCGCGACGCCACGCTCATCGGCATCCTCACGGGGACGGGCATCGGGTTTGTGTTCGACATCTACTACAAAAGCTTTCGCTACGACGTGGCGGGCCTGGTCATCCTCTGCATCATCGCGGTGGTGGTGGCCTGCGAGCTTGCGTCGAACCACGTGAGGAGGCAGATCATATGACGGGCGTTGCGGACAAGGTGATGGCGCGGGCCGTGGCCGCCTCCGTCGCGGAGGACGCGGGCGCCCCCCGCCGCGCTTCGGCCGACATGCTGGGCGTGGGGGCCGGGGCCGCCGCCGCGCCCGGTGCGCCCGGTGCGCGCATAGCGCGCTCGGGCAGGATCAAGGTGCACGTGGCCAGCCGCTCCAACACGGCGCTGCATGTGGTGCTCGGCGCGCTCGCGCTGACGACGGTGCTCGCGCTTGCCGTGATGGACTACGGGAAGGTGCCGTTCGGCGAGGCGCTGGCCGCCGCCGCGGGCGATTTCGCCCAGATGATGCTGCAGCCGGGGCTGGCCGGCCACTTCACGCTGCCCGACGTTGCGGAGGGTTTGTTCGTGTCGTTGGCGCTGGCGCTGCTCACCACGCTCATCGGCGCCGTCGCGGCCTTTCTGCTGGGGCTTTTGGCGGCTTCCAACCTGTCGAGCAAAGCCGTGAGCAACGCCATCAAGGTGGTCATGTCCGTGGCGCGCGCCGTGCCCGCCATCTTGTGGGTGCTCGTGTTCAGCGTGGCCATAGGGCTGGGGCCGGAGGCCGCTGTGACGGGCCTTCTGTTCCACAGCGTGGCCTACCTGGTGAAAGCCTACTCGGAAAGCTTCGAGGAGGTGGACCCGGGCGTGGTGGAGGCGCTGCGCGCGTCCGGCGCGTCATGGTGGCAGGTGGTGTTTCAGGGCGTGGTGCCCGAGAAGGTGAACGAGATGCTGTCGTGGACGTTCATCCGCTTCGAGATCAACTTCGTGAACGCCGTGGCCGTGGGCGCGGTGGCGGGGGCGGGCGGCATCGGCTACCAGCTGTTTTTGGCGGGCAGCTTTTACTACAACATCCACGAGGTGGGGCTGATCGTGTACCTGTGCCTGGCCGTGGCGGTGGCGCTTGAGCTTGCGGCCACCAAGCTGCGCAAGCGCCATTTGGTGCAACGATGAAAGGAGATCGAAAGATGAGGCGGTATCGACGCACCCGCGCGCTCGTGGAGGGCGATGCGAACCTGGTGCGGGAGATCGTGCGCGAGGCCGAGGCCGCGGCAGGGGAGGGCGGCATCGCCGTGCTCGACGAGCCGAACGAGGAGCTGGTGATGCTGCAGGTGCGCGAGACGGCGCAAGGAAGCCGCTTCTACCTGGGCGAGGCGCTCATGACCTCGTGCCGGGTGCGCCTGGCGGGTGCGGTGGGTTACGGGCTGGTGCTCGGCGGCGACCGGTGCCGCGCCTACGAGCTGGCCGTGGCCGACGCGGCGTTCTCCGGCCCCGACGGCGAGCGCTGGGCCGCGCGGTGGGACGAGCGTCTGGAGCGCGAGCTGGCGGCCGTCGAGGCGCGCGAGGCCGACCAAGCGCGCCGCGCGGCGTTGACGAAGGTGGACTTCTCCACGATGGAGGTGGACTTGTGATGATTTCGGAGGATGCGGAGCTGCATCGCGCCCAGCGGGCGTTCCGCAGCGTGCTCGACGCGTTCGCGCGTCCGGGCATGATCGGGCGGGTGGAGCCTGCGCCGGACAACCCTGCGCGTCCGGCGGCGCTCGGCGGCGCGCTGGAGGCTGCGGTGCGGCTGTTCGTGGATCAGGCGGTGTCGTTCGCCGTGGCCGACACGGAAGCTGATGAGATGGCATCTTATCTGGTCAGCGAAACGCATGCGCGTCGTTTGCCCGTGCCCGACGCGGATTTCGTGGTGGTGCCGGCCCGCGCTGATGCGCGCACGGCGTTCCAGGCGGTGCGGGAGGCGTGCCCCGGCACGCTCGCCTCGCCCGAGAAGGGGGCGTTTCTGCTTGTGGGCTGCGCGCGGCTGGCCGAGGGCGGGACGCAGGCCGCTTTGCGAGAGGTGGAGCTGAGCGGGCCTGGTGTGCGCGGGACGCGGCGGTTCTCGGTCGATCGCGTCGAGTGGCTTGCGGCCCGCGACGCGCGCGCCGACGAGTTCCCCTGCGGCGTTGAGATCCTGCTCGTGGACGGCGAGGGGCGCGTGGCGGCGGTGCCGCGCAGCTCGCGGGCGCGCCTGGCGCAGGCGGGCGCGGACGCTTCGGCGCAGGCGGGCGCCGTCGGGTTGACGGGGGAGGTGCGCTGAATGGGCTACGTGGCGGTTCGCGGCGGCGGCAAGGCCATCGAGGCCAGCCTCGCGCTGCTCGAGCACGAGCGCGTGCGCTCGTCGGCCCCTTGGGGCACCGAGGACATAGAGGGAACCTTCCCCGAACTGATCGACCAGGTTATGGGCGAGGCGTCGCTGTACGCCCCGCGTTTGGCGGCGCTCGCGCTCAAGCAGGCCCAGGGCTCTCCCGACGAGGCCGTGTTCCTGCTGCGCGCCTTTCGCTCCACGCTTGAGCGGCCCTACGTGTCGCGTCCCATCGACACGGGTCGGATGCGCGCCCAGCGGCGCGTGTCGGCGGCGTTCAAAGACGTGCCCGGCGGCCAGCTGCTCGGCGCCACGCGCGACTACAGCCATCGGCTGCTGGAGTTCGATCTGGAAACCGAAGGCCCCAAGGAGCTGGCCGCCAAGCGCGCCGCGTACGAGCGCCGCTTCGCCGAGGCGGCACGCGAGGTGCCCGAGCAGCCGACGGAGCTGCCGCGCGTGCTGGACTACCTGCGCGCCGAGGGGCTGGTTCCCCCGCGCGTCCAAGACGACACCGCGCCCGTCGACGCCACCATGGCGCCGCTGTCGTTCCCCGCGCCGCGCTCGGTGCGGCTCCAAACGCTCGCGCGCGGCATGACCCAGGCCGTCGAGGCGCTGGGCTACGCGGCGATACGCGGCTTCGGCTCCTCGCATCCCACCGTGGGCGAGCTGCGCGCGGGGCGCGCGGCCGTGGCGGTGGACCATCCGGTGAGCCCGGGCGGCGAGGAGGACGCGTACTACCTGGGCAGCGTGCCGCTCACCGAGGTGGAAAGCGTGTTCGCCTCCGAGGGCGAGGCGGACGGCACGGACGCGCGCATGACGTTCGAGGTGGGATACGGCCTGGTCATGGGGCGTGCCGAAACGAAGGCCATCGCCATGAGCGTGCTCGACCACTGCCTGGAGCACGGGGACGCGCGCTTTCCCACCGAGGACGAGGAGTTCGTGCTCTACCATGTGGACGGCGTGGAGGCCACCGGCTTCATCTCCCATCTCAAGCTGCCCCACTACGTGACGTTCCAATCGAAGCTCGCAAGCGCCCGCGCCACGGCCGCGGCGCGCGACGAAGGGGAGGAGGTCCGCGATGCGGCAGCGTTATAACTACGCGTTCTTCGACGAGGCGTCGAAACGCGAGATCCGCCGCGCCATCGTCAAAGGCGTGTCCATTCCCGGCTACCAGGTGCCCTTCGCCTCGCGCGAGATGCCCATCGGCCGCGGCTGGGGCACGGGCGGTTTGCAGGTCACGCTCAGCCTCATCGGGCGCGGCGACGTGCTCAAGGTCATCGACCAAGGCTCCGACGACAGCGTGAACGCCGTCAACATCAAAAAGCTCGTCGCGGCCACCACCGACGTCCAGACGACCGACGCCACCGAAAAGGCCACCATCGTCCAGTCGCGCCATCGCATTCCCGAGCGTCCGCTGCGCGCCGACCAGGTGCTGGTGCTGCAAGTGCCCACGCCCGAGCCGCTGCGCAGCTTCGAGCCGAGCGAGGCCGTCACGCGCCGCCTGCACGCCGAGGCCGATTACACCGGCGCGTGGCTTGAGCTGTTCGACCAGATCGTGCGCTTCGACATGACCACGACGGGCGCCGACCATCCCGTGCTCGTGAACGGCCGCTACGTCATGGCTCCCTCGCCCATCCCGCGCTTCGACAACATGAAGCTTCACCAGGCCGAGCATCTCACGCTCTTCGGCGCGGGGCGCGAGAAGAAGATCTACGCCGTGCCTCCCCACACCGACGTGCGCCCGCTCGACTTCGACGACCACCCCTTCTCCGTGGAGCGCTTCGAGGGCAAACGCTGTCGCCTCTGCGGCGCGCAGGGCGTGTACCTGGACGAGCTGGTTGACGAGGCCACGGGGCGGACGTACCACCAGTGCAACGACACGGCGCACTGCGCAAGCCGCCGCGAGAAAGGGGCCGTCCATGAGCGATGAGCGACGCTTTGGCGATGACGAGCAGCCGTGCTTGTCCGTGCGCCACCTGACGAAGCGCTTCGGCGCGGGTTGCGCGCACTGCCTTGACCCGGCGGCCCAGCTCGAGCGCAACGTGTGCCCGCGCTGCAAAACGGTCCACGCCGTGCGCGATGCGAGCCTGGACGTGTTCCCCGGCGAGATCGTGGGCATCGTGGGCGAGTCGGGCAGCGGCAAATCAACCCTGATGAAGTGCCTCTACTTCGATGAGGAGGCCACGGGAGGCGATGTGCGCGCGCTGCCGTGCGGCAACGGCGCGGCCAACCTGCTCACGTTGTCGCCCCAGCACCGGCGCGCTGTTCGCAACACGGTGTTCGGCATGGTGTACCAGAACCCCTACCTGGGGCTTCGCATGGATTTCTCCAGCTTGTCGAACATTGCCGAGCAGATGATAGCCGCCGGCGGCCGCAACGTGGGCGCCATGCGCGGCCGCGGCGAGGAGCTGCTTTCGCGCGTGAACATCCCGCTTTCGCGCGCCTCCTGCGCTCCGCGCCTGTTCTCGGGCGGCATGCAGCAACGTGTGCAGATAGCCAAGGCGCTGTCGAACAATCCGCCCATCCTGCTGCTTGACGAGGTGACCACGGGCTTGGATCTTTCCGTGCAGGCCAGCGTGCTCGACCTCATCCAGCAGATCAGGCGCGACTCGAACGTGAGCATGCTCGTGGTCAGCCACGACCTGGGCGTCATTCGCATGCTGGCCGACCGCACGCTCGTCATGCTGGACGGCCGCGTCATCGAAAGCGGCCTGACCGACCAGATATTGGAGGACCCCCAGCATCCCTACACCCAGCAGCTTGTCTACTCCTTGCTCTGACGTGAAAGGAGCGCGTCGCGCGCTGCGGGGGGCCGGGGCGCCCGACCTCGGCACCCCGCCCCCCGCTGACGCACTGCGCCAACCGGTATCTTCTGAAAGGAACCTTCTATGGACGCTAACTCCTGCATCATCCGCGGCGGCACGGTGGTGTGCGCCGACCGCGTGCTTCCCGGCCACGACGTGGTGATCGTCGACGGGCGCATCGCCGCCGTCGAACCCACCCCCGCCGACCGGGACAGGGATTTCGGCCCGCAGCCCGACGCCGTGATGGGCATGCTGCCCGTGGTGGACGCGCGCGGGGCCTACGTGGCTCCCGGCCTTGTGGACATCCATTCCGATTACGTGGAGAACGTGGCCTCGCCGCGCCCGAGCGTGGTCATGGACTTGGCCACCTCGCTGTACAAGGCCGACCGCGAGCTGGTGTCGCACGGCGTGACCACCATCTACCACTCGCTGTCCGTGTACGGCGCGCACATCTTCGACCACAAGCCCATCCGTGACTTCGGCAACGTGAGCGCGCTCATCGAGCGCGTGGCCGGCATGCGCGCCACCGAGGAGCGCGACCACCTCATCCGCCACCGCCTGCACATGCGCGTTGAGCTGGACTCGGTGGACCTCTACGACGAGGTGGAGGGCTATCTGCGCTCCGGGAAGGTGGATCTGGTCTCGTTCATGGACCACACGCCCGGACAGGGGCAGTACCGCGACCTGCTGCTGTTCGGCGACACGCTCAAAGGCTACCGCGACGTCACCGACGAGGAGGTGCGCGACATCATCCGCATGCAGCAGGAGAGCGAAAAGCTCACCTACGCCCAGATAACGCAGCTGGCGGCCATCGCGCGCGAGCGCGGCGTGTCCATCGCCTCGCATGACGACGACAGCGAGGAGAAGCTGGCGTTCATGGACGGCCTGGAGGCCTCCATCTCCGAGTTCCCCATCACGCTCGACATCGCCCGCGCCGCCCGCGCCCGTGGCATGCACGCCGTGGCCGGTGCGCCGAACGTGCTGCTGGGCCGCAGCCATTCGGGCAACCTCTCGGCGCGCGAGGCGGTGGCGGCCGGGGCCGTGGACGTGCTGTGCAGCGACTACTATCCGGCGGCTTTGCTCGACGCGGTGTTCGTGCTGCACCGGACGTGCGACATCGACCTGGCCCGCGCGTTCTCGCTCGTCAGCGTGAACCCGGCCAAGGCGGCGGGCATCGCCGACGAGGTGGGCTCCATCGCGGTGGGCAAGCGCGCCGACGTGCTGCTGGTGCGCGAGATCGCCTGCGAGCGGACGGGCGGGCAGGGCGCGCCGCGTACGATGCCGGCGGTCACGCGCGCGTTCGTGGGCGGGCGGTCGGTGTTCCGCTCCCATTACCCCGATCAGCCCCTCGGTTACGGGCGCGAGGCGCGCGAGGAGCGGCGCGGGGAGCGGCCCTTGGCTGCGCAGGGGGTGCGCCGATGACGCCGCTTCTGAGCATCGAGGGCCTGTCGAAGTCCTTCACGCTCCATCGGGTGGGGCGGCGCATCCAGGGTTGCCAGGGCATCGACTTGCGCATCGACCCCGGATCGTTCGTGGGCATCACGGGGCGCAGCGGCAGCGGGAAGTCAACCATCCTGCGTTGCATCTGGCGCACGAACCTGCCCGAGCAAGGGCGCATCCTGTACGACTCGGCCCGGTTCGGCCTCATCGACCTGGCGCAGGCGTCCCAGCGCCAGATGCTCTACCTGCGCGCCTACGAGCTGGGCTACGTGTCGCAGTTCCTCAACGCCCTTCCGCGCCAGACGGCTTACGAGATCGTGCTGGCCAGCGCGCTTGAGGCGCATGGCGCCGCCGAGCGCGCCCGTGCCGAGCGCCAGACCGAGGACATGCTGCGCCATTTCGACCTGGACGAGGAGCTGTGGGAGCTGTATCCCCGCACGTTCTCGGGCGGCGAGAAGCTGCGTCTCAACATCGCCGCCGCCATGATCAAGCGCCCGCGCCTGCTTCTGCTCGACGAGCCCACCGCCTCGCTCGACGACGCGTCCAAGCTCAAGGTGCGCGCCCTTATCGAGCAGCTCAAGGGAGAGGGCGCCACCATGCTCGGCATCTTCCACGACCTTGCGTTCATGGAGGGGCTTTGCGATCATGAGTTCAACATGCAAGAAGGGATGCTGACATGATGGACCTCCACGTCCACACCACCGCCTCGGACGGCTCCGACACCTTCGAACAGGTGCTCGACCAGGCGCGCGGCCGCGGCGTTGGGCGCGTGGCGTTCACGAACCACGACACCACGCGCGGCCTGGCCGAGGCGGCCTCGCTCGGCGCGCGCTTCGGCGTGGAGGTGGTGGGCGGCATCGAGGTGAGCGCCTACGACTTCGAGCGCGACCGCAAGGTGCACGTGCTGGGGTACGGGCTTGCGGAAGGGTCGCCTGCCGTGGAGGCGCTGTGCGCACCTGTGCTCGAGCGCCGCAACGCCAATTCGCTGTGGCAGCTCGACCGCCTGGTGGAGGCGGGCTTGGAAGTGGACGTCGACCGCGCGCTCGCGCTTGCGGCGGCGTCCGGCTGCCTGTACAAGCAGCACCTCATGGCGGCCCTCACCGACGAGCCGCATCCCAGCCCGGCGTACCGCGCGCTCTACCGCAGCCTGTTCAAAGACGGCGGCATCTGCGACCGCGACATCGCCTACGTGGACGCGCGCGACGCCGTGCGCGCCATCGTGGAGGACGGGGGCGCGGCCGTGCTCGCGCATCCCGGCCAGCTGGACAGCTACGATTTGGTTCCCGCGCTTGCGGACTGCGGCCTGTCGGGCATCGAGCGGGCGCATCCCGACCACGGCCCCGCCGATCGCGAGCGTTGCGAGGATCTGGCCCGGCGCCACGGCTTGTTCTGCACCGCCGGGTCCGACTACCACGGCGCCTTCGGCAGCGTGCCCTCCGTCGGATTCCGCGTTTCCTTGTAAGGCCGCGCGCCTCCCGGCGTCGACCGGGAGGCGTCCCGGGGCGGAAGGCGCCCCGAAGGCGGAAAGCTGCCCGCCCCCGGCGGGCTCGTTCGCCACCTCCCTTGCCCCGCGCGTTCTCGCCGTCGCGCGAGGCCCCGGACGCCCCTTCTCTCCTGCTTCCGCGATGGCGGCGCCTGCCGTCAAGTTGTCAAGTCCAAACGTCATTCGCAATAAAAATTTTCAATAATGACCAAAGGGGCTGGAAAAGTTCCCGTAATGATGTTATTATCGTAACAATTCGGTGCCGGCCGCTTGGGTCGAGGCGCTCGGCACAGAAGAAGGAGACGAGACAGAGAAGGGGGTGTGCGATGGATATCTTTACCGATCCGACGTTCTTGGCGCGGTTGCAGTTCGCGTGCACGGCTGCGTACCATTTCATCTTCGTGCCGATGTCTATCGGTTTGGGGCTTATCCTAGCCATCAACGAAACGCGGTACTACCGCTCTCGCAACGAAGCCGATGCGGCGGCTTCCAAGTTCTGGGTGAAGATCTTCACCGTGACGTTCGCGGTCGGCGTGGCTACGGGCATCACGATGGAGTTCTCGTTCGGAACGAACTGGGCCGATTACTCGCGGTTCGTGGGAGACATCTTCGGCGCTCCGCTGGCTGCGGAGGCGCTGTTCGCGTTCTTTTTGGAGTCGGTGTTCTTGGGCGTGCTGCTGTTCGGCCGCAAGCGCGTGTCGCCCAAGTTCTACCTGGCGTCCTCGTGGCTGGTGTGGTTCGGCTCGTGCCTGAGCGCGCTGTGGATCCTCATCGCCAACTCGTGGATGCAGACGCCGGCCGGCGCCGAGCTTGCCGCCGACGGATCGAAAGCCGTCATCACGGACTTCTTCGCCGCCGCGTTCAACCCCTCCACGTTGGTGCGCTACTCCCACACGGTGGTGGCGCTGCTCATCGTGGGCGCGTTCGTGGCCATGGCGGTTGCCGCGTGGTACATGCTCAAGGGCAAGCACGCCGACTTCGCCATGAAGACCATGAAGATCGGCGCCGTGGTGGGCATTGTGACCACGTGCGTCATGCTGGTCACGGCGCACTCCTCGGCCGTGACCGTGGCGGAGGAGCAGCCCACGAAGCTGGCCATGATGGAGGGTATGTACGACGACGAGGTTCCGCCGCTGTACCTGTTCGGATGGGTTGACGAGGAATCGCAGGAAGTGGTCACGCCGTTCTACATCCCCGGCGGCACCAGCTTCTTGGCCACGGGCACGTGGGATACGGAGTACCAGGGCCTCAACTCGCTGGCCGAAAGCGGCGACTGGGGCGATATGGATCCCGAAACCGCCCCCGTGAACTTCGTGTTCCAGACCTACCACCTGATGGTGGCCATGTTCGGCCTGATCGCCATCACGGTTGTCCTGGTGCTGGTGTTCACGCTGCGCGGCGGCAAGATCAAGGACATGAAGTGGCTGCAGCGCTTGGCCCTCATCTCGCCGCTGTTCCCGATGCTGGCCATCCAGTCCGGTTGGTTCACCGCCGAGGTGGGGCGCCAGCCGTGGGTCGTGTATCCTTCCGTGACCGGCCCCGACGGCGTGAGCCTGCTCACGAACGACGGAACGTCCCAGTCGGTCTCCAACGTGGAGCTGCTGATCACCATGGTGCTGTTCTTGGCGGTGTACACGTTTCTCATGGTGGCGTGGGCGCGCATGGTGGGCCGCTTCATCAAGGAGGGCCCTGTGGCCGAGTCCCAGCAAAACGTCGCCGACGGCGCCCTTGCGAAGGAAGGTGAGTAGCCATGGAGATCACGTTCTTCCAAGGTTTGTGGTTCTTGCTGATTTTCGTGCTTATCGGCGGTTACTTCGTGCTCGACGGGTTCGATTTGGGCGCGGGCGTGCTGTACCCCTTCGTGGCGAAGGACGAGCGCGAGAAGGCGGCCGTGCGCACGAGCGTGGGGCCGGTGTGGGACGGCAACGAGGTGTGGCTGCTCACGGCCGGCGGCGCGCTGTTCGCGGCGTTTCCGGCGGCGTACGCCACCACGTTCTCCGGTTTCTACCTGGCGGTCATGTTGGTGCTGTTCGGGCTGATCGTCCGCGCGGGGTCGCTTGAGTTTCGCGCGCATGATCCCAAGTGGGCCAAGGTGTGGGACGTGTGCTTCGTCGTGGGTTCCCTGCTGCCGGCGCTGCTTCTGGGCGTGGCCGTGGGCAACATCTACGCGGGCATCCCCATGGACGCCAACGGCGACTACGCGGGCATTCCGCTGCTGGGCCTGATCACCCCGTTCACGCTGCTGTGCGGGCTTTTGGGCCTGACGATGTTTCTGGCCCAGGGCGCCACGTGGCTCTCGCTCAAGGCGCCGAAGCCCTCCGAGCTGCAGGCTCGCGCCGCCAAGCTGCGTCTGCCGCTGCAGGTGGCGGCGCTGGTGCTGTTCGTGTGCGTGACGCTCTACGCGCTGCTGGGCATCCAGCCCGCCATGGAGCCGGCGCTGGGCGCGGTGCGCTGGGCGCTTGCCATCCTGTTCGTGGCAGCGGTGGTCGCGTCTTTGTTCCTCGGGTCCAAAAAGGATTGCGACCTGGGCGCGTTTGTGGCGCAGTCGGCCTCGGCGCTGCTTTTGGTGCTGCTGCTTGCGGCCTCGATGTTCCCGAACCTCGTGGTCGCCTCGGCCGACAGCGCAGGCCCGGCCATCACGGCCATGGGCGCGGCGTCCTCCGAGCTGTCGCTCATGTGGATGACCGGCATCACGTGCGTGGGCCTGCCGCTGGTGCTGATCTACCATGTGATCATCTACCGCACGTTCCGCGGGCGCATCCGCGAGGAGGATCTGGCCCACTACTAGGAAGACCCGTCTCCCGGTGCGGTTGACGACGGCCCGGTCGCCCGATGGCGGCCGGGCCGTTTCGCGTGCGGCGGCCTTGCGAGACCGGCTTTGCGGCGGTGCGGCGAAGGGCCGCTCCGAAGGTTCAATGCCAGGTTGAGGCCGAGGGCGTTCCGCCCCCTCGCCCTCCTTTGTAAACCATTTCTATGTTATATTTTCTTAGTTGTCCGAAAACGAACCACCGAGAAGGGGAGGGTTCCATGGAAGATAAGATCAACGAACCGCAGCCGGCCGGGCCGGCTCCCGAGAACCAGCCGCCAGCGCCTGCGGCCGAAGCCGCCACGCCCGAGCCTGCGGCCGCGCCGGAGCAGCCGACGGCGCCGTATGCGCAGCCGCCCGTCACGCCCCCGGTTCCCGCTCCGGGCCAGCCCTACCAGGGTTACGGCCAGCCCGCATACGGCGCTGCGAAAAGCGCGGGCACGGGCGCGCTCGTGTGCGGCATCCTGGCCATTGTGTTCTCGTGGCTTCCCCTCGTCGGCATCGCCTTGGGCATCGTCGCCATCGTGCTGGCCGTCAAAACCGTGAAGCAAAGCGGTAAAAACGGCAAGACGACGGGTGGCAAGGTGTGCGGCGCCATCGGCATCGCGCTGGCGGTTGTCTGCTTCGTCATATACCTGCTCTTCGGCAGCATCATGATGGCCCTGGTGTCCTCCGACGACCTCTCTTCCGAATACGACGCCATGCTGTCCCAGAGCCTGCAGGAGAACGCCGACGAGATCGCCGGGAGCCTGCCCGACGCCTCCTCGCTTGTGGACCCCGAGGAAACCGCCGCCATCGATGCGGCCACGCCGTACCTCCAGTCCCTCGGCGCGCTTGACGATGCGCAGGTGCAGGCCATTGTCGACGAGGTGGACCAGCGCGCCGCCGAATCCGTGGGCATGACCCTTTCCGAGATGGGCGTGGATCCGGCGTCGCTTGTGCGCTGGGTGTTCGCCGATTACGACTACGAGATAGACGACATACAGATTGTCAAAGGCGGCACCAGCACCATATACGCCCTGGCCACGGTGCGCGACGCCGACGAGCTGGGCACGCTGTTCTTGGAGCGGACGAATGAGTTCGTGAACTCCAGCGAGATGGATGCCATAACGTCCGAAGAAGAGCTGATCGCGCGCGTGGGTCAGATCTACGAGCAGTGCCTGTCCGAGGTGACCGGCACCACGACGGCCCCCTTCGAGGTGTCCCTGACGCAGGAAGGCGACGCGTACGTGGTGGACGAGGAAGCCTGGCAAAGCCAGTTGCTCGACTTCTTCGCCCTCTAAGGTTTCGCGACGGCGGGCGTCGCCGGATGCTACGCCAGCTTTTGGCCGAGCATCGCGGCGGCGCCCGCTTTGTCGAAGTTCCCGCCGGTCCGCTGTGTGAGGGCGCCCATGACGCGTCCCATGTCGCGCTTCGTTGAGGCGCCGGTTTCGGCCAGCACCTCGTCGATGAGGGCGGCCAGCTCCTCGCCGGTCACCTGCTTGGGCAGATAGCCCTCCAGAATGGCAACCTGCGCGGTCAGGGTGTTGGTGCGCTCTTGGTCGTTGCCGGCTTTGATGGAGCCGTCGAGCGTTTCCTTCGTCTGCTTGATCAGGCGTTTGAGCATGGCGTCCACGTCGGCGTCGGTGATGTCGCGACGCTCGTTCACCTCGATGTTCTTGATCTCGCCGTGCACCTGGCGCAAGATGGACAGTCGCGGCTTGTCCTTGGCTTTCATGGCGGCCTTGATCTCGTCTTTCAGCTGGTCGTAATTCATGCGCGGCCTCCTTTTCGCTGCGTTTGCCTTCCTGCGAGTATACCGCATGGGGCAATCGGCCGCACGGGGCTGCGGTCAGGGGGCGAGGTGCGCAAGCCGCGGGCGTCGCGCGCTGCGGAGGGCGACGATTCCTTTCGGAGGATGCTCGGTGCGGACGCCACGGAAGCCGCAGGACGCGAAGGCCGCATGCTGCGGGGATGCGGGAGACGGGCGCGCGCATGCAAACGAAGGGAATGTGGGGGGGGGTATGGAAGCGTGCGGCTTCTCAGCTGAAGAGCGGGTGATCTTTGATATTATGAACACTCACATTTCTGTTCATCTTACGACAACGATGAGGACAACCATGAAAGAACTGCCGGTCAACCAACTTCATCCCAAGATCAAGGCGGTGTGGCGCATCAACGACGCCATTTGGCTCACCCTCGTGTGCCTGTGCTGCGCCGTGCCTTTCGGCATTGTGGCGGCAACGGAGCAAGGCGGTTGGGCGGCCACCGCGCTCGTCGTCACGCTTGTCGCCTATGCGTTGGCGCTGGTGCTGTGGTTGGTCGTCCTGCCGCCCATTCGGTTCGCCCGATGGCGCTACCAGCTCTCCGACGACTATCTGGACATCGCGAAGGGCATCGTGTGGCGCAAGCGCTACGTGATCCCGTTCATCCGCGTGCAGAACACCGATACGCGCCAAGGGCCCATCCTGCGCATGTTCGGCCTGGCCAGCACCACGGTTGCCACGGCTGCCGGCGAGCATGAGATTCCCGGTTTGGCCTCCGATGTGGCCGAGCAGCTGCGCGACCATGCGGCCGAGCTGGCGCGCCTTGCCCAGGAGGACGTGTGATGAGGGCGCAGTCGCAGCCGCAAGCCCAGCAGCCCCAGCAGCCGCAAGCCCAGCAACCGCAAGCTCCCCAGCAGCCCCAGCCCCAGCTCCAACAGCCGGTGCGCTATCGCGTGCATCACAGCTACATCTGGCTGGGCAGCGCCCAGATGTTGCTCGCGCTTCTTGCAGCCTTGTTGGTTGCGGGGTTCTCCTCCATCATCGGCGCCATTGCGGACGGCGCTCGTGCGTTTGCCGACGCGCCGGCCGGGATCATGGTGACCGTCGTGTCGGTGCTCGGGTTCCTCGCGCTCGTAGGCGTTGTCGTGCTCGTGCAGTGGTGGTCGTACCGGCACCTGTACTACGAGCTGGGTCCCGAGGAGTTCAACCTGTACTCCGGCATCTTCAACAAGAAGCGCGTGCACGTGCCCTATCAGCGCATCCAGTCGGTCGATCAGCGCGCCACGCTGCCCCAGCGCATCTTCGGCGTGTGCACGGTCGACATCGACACGGCGGGCGGCGCGGCGAACAAGGCCGTGCAGGTTCCCTACGTGCTCAGGTCGCAGGCCGAGGAGCTGCGTCGGGAGCTGTTCGCCCGCAAGCAGGCCGCGGCAGTCGCGCAGGGCGGCGCGGCCGTGGCCCGCGCGCCGCAGGCGACGGCGTCCGCGCCCGGCAACGTGCTGGACGCCCCGGCCGAGATCTGGCAGGACGTGTGCGAGGTGTTCGGCGGCAAAGAGGTGGACACGGGCACGGTGACCTACGAGTACGGCCTGACGAACAGGGAGCTTGTCCTGACGGGACTTTCGAACCATACGTCGCAGGTCGTCATAGTGCTGGGCATCTTGGGCGTGGTGGCGCAGGTGTTCGAGCTTGCGGCGCCTTTGGCCGCAGGCCCGCTCGAGTCCGCGTTCGGACGGGTTTCCTCGGCGGGCTTGCAGCTGTTCGGCGGCAACCTGATAGCACTGGTCGCAATCGCCGTGGTCGCGTTCTCCGTGGTGCTGTGGGCGTTGTCGGCCGTGGGCGCCTGCATCTCCTACGGTGGATTCAAGGCGCGCCGGCGCGACAGCCGTATCGAGGTGGAGCACGGGCTGCTGCAGCATCGCTTCCAGGGCGTTGATGTGGACCGTGTGCAGTCGGTCATGGTCAAGCAGAGCTTCATCCGGCGCCTCATGGGCTATTGCGAGGTGTCGCTGGGGAAGGTGGACGCCGCCTCCGAGAACTCGGGAGGGCAGGCGCAGGGGTTCGAAATGCAGACGGGGCTGGTCATCCATCCCTTCGTCAAGATGAATCGCGTGCCCGAGATCCTGGCGGGCCTTGTTCCGGAGTTCGCCGACGTTCCCGTGCAGGTCACGCCCGTTGCCCCCGCGGCGTTGCGCCGTGCGCTCGTTCGGCGCTGCATTCTGCTGGGCAGCGGCTTTTGGCTGGCGGTGCTTGCGGCCGTGACGCAGGTCGCGGTCAACCTCTGGGTTGCGCCGCACTATTCCGAGCAGGCGGGCGTCGCGGGCACGGTCAACCTGATAGCGACGGCGTGCTACGTGCTTGCGCTCGTGCTGCTCGTCTTCGACGCTGCGGGCGCGGTCCTGTGGTACCGAGGCTCCGGGTTCGCGTACAACGAGCGCTTCATGCAGGTGAGCAACGGAGGGCTTTCCCGGGAGACCGTGAGCTTCCCGCGCAGGAAGATACAGTTCGGCTACACCAAGACAAACCCCTTCCAACGGCGCTCCGGCACCGCTACGATAAACGTGCGCACCGCAGCGGGCGTTTCGGGCAGCACCATCCGACTGGTCGACGCGCGCAAAGACGATGCGCAGGACTGGCTCGACTGGATGAGGCCCCGAAGGGATGCGACGCAATAGCCCCATGAACACGCAAGCGACTTCCACGATGCAAGAGCGCGCCGGCTCGAAGCGGACGGCCGACCGGGAGGATTCCCGCGCAAGCGGGCCCTCCGGTCGCGAGGCTCCGGCTCCGGGTTGGACCCCCTCGCAGTTCAGGCCCCGGGACTGGGGCGAGGGCCGCGCCTTGCGCCACGAAGTGTCCAACACGGCCGCCAGCGCGGCCAACCGGGCGCGCAACGTCCGCGAGTACACGTTGGGCGAGGAAGTGGCCAACTCCGTGACGCACGGCATTGGCGCGCTGCTGGCCATAGCGGCCATTCCCATCTTGGTGGTGCGCGCCGTGGAGGACGGGGGAGGCGTCTACCTGTTCGCGGCTTTGGTGTACACGCTGACCATGCTGCTGGAATACACCATGTCCACGCTCTACCACGCCATTTCCGCCGAACGCGCGAAACGGGTGTTCAAAGTTTTGGATCACAGCTGCATCTACCTGTTCATCGCGGGTTCCTACACGCCGTTCTGCCTGATCACATTGGCTGACTCCGGAGGGTTGTGGCTGTGCGCGTTCGTGTGGGCCGTGGCCGTGGCCGGCGTGGCGTGCGAGGCGTTCTGGGTGTTTCGGCCCCGTTGGGTGTCGGCTGTGCTCTACCTGCTCATGGGGTGGTGCGTGGTGTGGTTCCTCCCGGCGCTCGTCGCGGCCATTCCGTCCGCGGGTCTGTGGCTGCTTCTGATAGGGGGCATCTGCTATTCTGTGGGATGCGTGTTCTACGTGCTGAAGAAGGTGCCCTACATGCACTCCGTCTTCCACGTATGGGTTCTTGCCGGGAGCGTCCTTCAGTTCCTGGCCATCGCGCTGTACGTCATGTAGCAACGGGAAAGCACCATGGACATTTGGATAAGCATTGTCGTCACGTTTCTGCTCGTGTTGGTGAACGGGTACTTCTCCATGTCGGAGATGGCGTTGGTGAACGCCAAGCTCGTGGTGCTGCAGCACGAGGCGGAAGCGGGCGACAAACGCGCCGCCCGGGCGTATAGCCTGGCCGGCGATTCCAGCCAGTTTTTGGCCACCATCCAGGTGGCCATCACGCTGGTGGGCTTTTTCGCCTCGGCCGCCGCGGCCACGAACCTCTCCGATCCGCTGGCCGCATGGCTTTCCGGCTTCGGCGTGGGCTGGCTTTCCGCCATCTCCTCCTGGCTGGCGCCGGTGCTCATCACGCTTGCGGTGTCGTATCTGAGCATCGTGGTGGGCGAGCTGGTTCCCAAGCGCATGGCCCTGGCGGATGCCGAGGGCGTGAGCAAGGCGGTGGCGGGTCCGCTCGCGGTGTTCGCCAAGATCGTCTCGCCGCTGGTCGCCCTGACCGCCGCCTCGGCGAACGGGCTGTCCGCGTTTTTGGGCGTCAAGGACGCCGACGAGCGTCAGAGCGTGTCGGAAGAGGAGATCAGGTACATGGTCACCGACAACGACGAGCTGCTTGACGACGAGAAGCGCATGATCAACGACATCCTGGAGCTGGGCGACATGAGCGTGCATGAGGTCATGCGGCCGCGCGTCGACATGATTTTGGCACAGGACGTCGACACGGTGCGCCAAACCGTGGAGCGCATGCGCGGCACGGGGTACTCGCGCCTTCCCGTGTACCACGAGGACATCGACTGCATCGTGGGCATCGTCCATTACAAGGACCTCGTGGAGCCGCTCATGGACGGCAAGGGGGACGATCCGGTGGCCCCGTACGCCTACGAAGCCATGTTCGTTCCCGAAACCAAGGATCTGTACCCGCTGCTTGCGGAGATGCAAACGAATAGGCAACAAATGGCCATCGTGGTTGACGAATACGGCGGAACCGATGGTTTAATAACGGTCGAGGACATCGTGGAGGAGATAGTCGGCGAGATCATCGACGAGTCGGATCGCGAGAACCCCTCCATCGAGCAGGAAGCCGAAGGCGTGTGGATGGTCGACGGTCGGTTTTCCGTGGAGGATGCCGAGGAGCTGGGCTGGCCGGTGGAGGAGTCCTCGGACTACGAGACCATAGCCGGCTGGCTGATGAGCGAGCTTGACACCGTGCCCCAGATGGGGGACCGGTTCGATTTCGGCGGGTATCGGTTCGGGATCCAGGCTATGCGCCGGCGTCGCATCGTGAGGGTGCGGGTCGAGCGCTTGGAGCCGGTCCGCGACGGCGGGGGAGACGAGCAGGAAGAGACGTGCCGGGAGGAAGCGTGACGGAGGAAAGGCGGCTCTATCGTTCGCGCGAGGCGCTTATGGGGGGCGTGTGCGCCGGGGTGGCCGACTACTTCTACGTGGACCCGCTGGCCGTGCGGATTCTAGCCGTCGTGCTGGCAATCGCCTCCGCCGGCGTTCTGGGGATTGCCTACCTGGCGCTGTGGGCCGTGCTGCCAAGGGCCCCCAAGGCGGCGGGCCCTCTTGACGTGGAGCCTCAGTCCGTAAGCTCCGACACGTACGGAACCGTCGATTGCGACAGGGTCAGGGCAAGCGCCGCCGCGGGCAAAACGCGGTCGACTGCCGCCTCGGCTGCCGGTCAGCGCTACGTTCCCCCCTCGTACGGAGGCACCGCCCATATTCCTCCCGAGCCCCCTGCGGCCGCCCCGTACCAGCGCCCCATGCCTCAGCAGCCCTCGCCGCCCCCTCCCGCAACGCCTCCGAGGGAGACGTCGGATCGCTGGGTGGCCGTGGCGCTTTGGGTGGGGTCGATCTTGCTGTTCCTCGGGTTCGCGTCGCTTGCGGCGACGTTCGTCAGCGGGGTTTTCTGGTGGCAGTACTGGCCGCTCATCCTCGTCATCGTGGGCATTGTGCGCATGGTCCTTCCCGGCAGGGAAGGGCATCGCATGGGTGCGCTCGTGCAGGGACTTGTGTGCTTCTTCACGGGATCGACGCTGCTCATGATGAGCCTGGGAATTGTCTCTTGGAAGTCTTTGCCCCTCATGTTTGAGAGCCTGTGGCCCCTGCTGCTTATGATGGCGGGGTTCGGCGTGTTGGGATCTTCCCTGAAATCCCCTGTCATGACGCTGCTCGCCGGCGTATGCTTCGCGGCGTTTTGCGTATGCGGGCTGCTCTGGTTCTCGGTGCCGGGGTCGATGACCGAGGTCGTGCTTGTCACCCCGTACGGCCGCGAGTACCGCTTCGACGTTGTGCTCGACGATCTTTCGCTGGCGGCGTCGGGCGTTTGGCGGCACGGGCTTGTCCTCGACCCGCTGTGGTGACAATCGCCCCCTCACAGTTCGTTCGCCTTTTTCAGCCGGAGATCGTTAGGGACGCCACCTGCCCGTACGGCTCTTTCCGTTTTGTCAAGCGAACAAAAGATGTAGGGCACCTCCACACTTTTTTGCCTTCGCGCCCTTGCGTCGGCTAAAATGGGTCCCGTCAAAACAGCATACCGCCCATTCCGGCAGCAACCCTTCCCACAATCCACCACGCTGTCAACCGCTTCGGCGGGTCGGGTTCGTGTGCTGCGGGAACGAAAGGCAACCGAGGCTTTGGCTGAGAAGCGCATCAAACAACGGAGGACGGGCATCGTCGCGGCGATCGTCGCGGCCGGCTGCGTGTCGTGCGTGCTGGCCGGATGCATCGGATTCGGCTTCGCCTCTGCGGGAAGCGGGGCGTCCCGCGACATCACTTCGTTCGGCATAGACTCTTTGAGCGACGATTCGTCCGCTGCGCGCAGCGGGTTTGCGTCGGAGGCGTCGGACTCGGAGGCTCGCGAGGCCACGGTTCTGGTCAGCGCGACATCGCGCGACATCTCCCAGGGCATAGCCGCCATCGAGGCGGAGGAGGAGGCGGCCCGCCGCGCCGCCGAGGAGGCCGCCCGCAAGGAGGAGGAAGCCCGCATCGCCGCCGCCCAGGAAGCTCGCGCCGCCCAACAGGCGCAGGCTGCCCGGGAGGGATCGGCCGCCGCCATCGCCGCGTTGGGCGAGGTGGACTGGAGCGTGGGCAAGGAGGCCTTCCTCGCCGAATGGACCGCCCGCATCGACGCGTATCTGGCCGGGTCGCCTTTGGCCGGGCAGGGGGCGACGTTCGCGGAGGCCGCATGGGCAAACGGCGTGGATCCGCGCTGGTCGCCCGCTATTTCCAACACCGAAAGCTCCAAGGGCGCCGTGTGCTTCCGCCCGTACAACGCCTGGGGCTGGATGGGCACGACGACGTGGGGCAGCTGGGAAGAGGCCATCAACGCGCACGTGGCGGGGCTTGCCTCCTATTACGGGTACTCCATCACCGTGGCGAACGCCCAGAAGTACTGTCCGCCCACCTATCAGGACTGGTTCAACAAGACCATCGCTCAGATGCAGCTGATCTAATCCAATGATCTTGGGGCGGTTGGCCCGATGATCTCGCGCGCAGCCGCCTTGCTTGCGGTATCCTTAGGAATTGCAAGCGCCAAGGCGCTTTTCGCGTGATCGAAAGGATCCTTATGAGCAACGTGATCGTGGTCGGTTGCGGCCGCGTCGGTTCCCAGTTGGCGAACATGCTGTCCGACAACGGCAGCAACGTATGCGTGATCGACCGCAACGCCGACGCGTTCGCCAATTTGGGGCGCAACTTCAACGGATCGACGGTGCAGGGCGTGGGCTTCGACGAGGAGACGCTTGTGAAGGCCGGCGTGGAGGACTGCGACGTCATGGCCGCCGTCACGCAGTTCGACAACACGAACCTCATGTGCGCCGAAGTGGGTAGCCGCCTGTTCGGGGTGCCGCACGTCATCGCCCGTCTGTACAACCCCGACCACGAGCGCGCCTACATGCAGCTGGGCATCGACTACGTATGCGGCACGTCGCTGGTGGCCGAGGACGTGTTCAGCAAGGTGGTGTCGGGGCATGGGGCGCATCTGGACACGTTCGGCGAGTTCGAGGTGCTGCGGTTTTCCCTTGACCTCAGCTGGACCGACAAGCGCACCATCCGCGTGTCCGAAATGGAGCGTGATCACGACATCCGCATCATCGCGTTCGAGCGGGGGGACGGCTCGGCAAGCTCCATTCCCACGCGCGACTCCATTCTCTACAACGGGGATTCGGTGCTGGCGTGCGTGCGCCATGAGCTGATAGAGTCGTTCTCCAAGTACATCCAGGACTGACGGCGTCGTTGCGGCGACAGGAAAGGACGCAGTATGTACATCGTCATCGCGGGCGGCGGCAAGATAGGCGAGTACCTGGCCTCGGTGCTGTTGAAAAGCGGCAACGACGTGGCCGTGATAGAGGAGAACCTGGAGACGGCTGACCATCTGTCCGTGGCGCTCACCGGGCGCTACCTGGTCATTCACGGTGACGGATGCGATTCCAAGTTCCAGGAGGACGCCGGCATCAGGCGCGCCGACGTGTTCGTGGCCACCACCGGGCAAGACGACGACAACCTGGTGTCGTGTGAGATCGCGCAGCGCGTGTTCAACGTGCCGCGCTGCATCGCGCGCGTGAACAGCCCGAAGAACCTGCGCATCTTCAAGGAGGTGGGCATCGAGTGCGTGTCCTCGACCACGCTCATCGCCAACCTCATCGAGGAGGAGACGTTGCTGGGGAGCATGAGCGTGGCGTCGTCGCTCACGCATGGCAATGTCATGCTCACCGAGATCGTGGTGCCGCGCATGCGGCATCATTCCAACGAGGCGGGGATCCTCGCCTCGTCGCTGCCCATGCCGCCGAAGAGCATGGTGGTGGCCGTGTCGCCCAAAGACGACGACAACGTGGAGGTGGCGGACGAGGACACCGTGATGTACGCCGGCGACACTGCCATCGTGGTGGCCGACAACGAGGTGCTCGACGAGGTGCGCGCGCTGTTCAAGTCGCTGTAACGGGCGGGGCGCTCGTGTGCTGGCGTGCGAGCGTGCGCACGCGCGCATGTGCGAGCCTCCGTCTCCTCTGCGTTTTGCGTCCGTCCGACTTCTGGTCAGCGCTGGGAGGCGGCGAGCTCGGCAAGGGCCTGGGGCGGGGTGTGGGCGCAGGTGCCGTCGCCGAGCGCGACCACCTCAACGGCATCGCCTGCGCTGACCGAGCCGCTTTCGAGCGCGACGAAGAACACGCCCTCGCGCGGGAAGATGCAGTCGCCGGCCAGGTGGTAGATGGCGCACTTCGTGTGGCAGACCTTGCCGATCTGCGAAAGCTCAAGCAGCGCGCCGCCCACGCGCACGCGCGTGCCCAGGGGGAGGGCCAGAAGGTCGATGCCCTCGGTGGTGACGTTCTCCGCGAAGTCGCCCTCGGCCACGTCCAGGCCCAGAGCGCGAGCCTTTTCGATGGACTCCCAGGCCAGAAGCGAAACTTGCCGATGCCAGTCGCCGGCGTGCGCGTCTTCGGCAACGCCTTTGCGCGCTTCTATGTCAACGGGGCCGCTGCAAGGCGTCTTGCGCGTGCCTTTGCGTTTGGACACGTTGACGGACCGCACGCGTCCTCGGGCAGGCGCGGCGGTTTCTGCGGTGACGGCCATGCGTCCTCCTTAAACCTATTGAATGAGTAGGGAATAGCATAGCTGCTTTTCGGGGGATGTCAAGGCAGAGAGGGGCGTGCGGCGCAACGGATTCGCGCGAGGCGAGGCTCACGTCAAGCGAGGTGTGGCGCTGGGTGAAGCGCGATGTCGGGCAAGGTGCGCGCCCAGCGGGATGCCCGACGGCGCTTCGGAAAGCCCCGCCTGCCCGGCGAGCCGGCCACGCCGATCCCGGTTCAACGGGGGCGCTTCCGCAGGTTGGCCACAAACCGCGCCCTGTGGCACTCCGGAGGGCCGATCCGGCGCGCCAACGGGCCGCGTGATTCCGGCGACCTGGGGTTTCTCCAGGCGTGGAGGGGCCGGAGGGCGGAAAACCAGTCCCGCGCGTGCCATAGGGCGCTGTTTGTGACCAACCTGCGGGCGGCCCCTTGCGAGCCACCTCCGGAGGGGGTTCTCGTCAACGGTCTAACAGAGAGCGAGGCATCCGATGGCGAGAAATCACCGAAATCGGAAAAGCTCGGCAGCAGAGGTCTTTCTTTTTCCAGTAAAACACCAGGTCGGCAATTCGGCACTGGGGCTAGAGGGGGCATATGGGCCGTCGGGCCTTCCGACTTCGGTGATTTCTCGCCATTGGGAAGGGTTCTTCTCGCTGTCCGTTCGTGCCCGCGCGTTGTTTCCCGCCTCGTCGCCTCCCTCCTTTGCCGTCGCGCTTTCCGTGGAAACGCGCCGAGGGCGCGTGCAGTGCGGTATGATGCACCTATCAGGTACGACATGGGAAAGGGACCGGCGTGATCAACCGCTACACGCGCCCGGCGATGGGCGCCATCTGGGAGCTTCAGAACAAGTTCGAAATCTGGAAGGAGATCGAGGTGCTGGCCTGCGAGGCGCAGGCCGAGCTGGGCCAGTCGGGCATCACGAAGGAGGAGGCCGCGTGGATCCGCGCACACGCCGACTTCACCGTGGAGCGCATCGACGAGATAGAGAAGGTGACGAACCACGACGTCATCGCGTTCACCACGTGCATGGCGGAGCATATCGACGCCGACGTGCCCGAGGGGCAGGAGAAGCCGAGCCGTTGGGTGCACTACGGAATGACCTCGTCCGACCTGGGCGACACCGCGCTTTCCTACCAGATCACGCAGGCCATCGACATCATCCTCGAGGACATCAAGCAGCTGGGCGAGACGTGCAAGCGTCGCGCGTTCGAGTTCCAGGACACGCTCTGCGTGGGCCGTACGCACGGCATCCACGCCGAACCCATGACGTTCGGCATGAAGTTCGGCAGCTGGGCGTGGGCGCTCAAGCGCGCGCAGACGCGCATGGAGGAGGCTCGCAAGGTGGCCGCCACGGGCGCCATCTCGGGCGCGGTGGGCACGTACTCCAGCATCGACCCGTTCGTGGAGCAGTACGTGTGCGAGAGGTTGGGCCTCGCACCCGACCCGCTGTCAACGCAGGTGCTCGCGCGCGACCGCCACGCGCAGGTCATGGCCGGCCTGGCCGTGACGGCCTCCACGTTGGAGTCCATCGCCATGCAGGTGCGCCTTTTGCAGCAGTCCGACGTCATCGAGGCCGAGGAGCCGTTCGCGAAGGGCCAGAAGGGCAGCTCGGCCATGCCCCACAAGCGCAATCCCATCACGGCCGAGCGCGTGTGCGGACTTTCGCGCGTGGTGAAGGGCAACGCGCAGGTGGCCTTCGACGACGTGGCGCTGTGGTACGAACGCGACATCAGCCACTCCGGCGCCGAGCGCGTGGCGCTGGCCGACAGCTTCATCGCGCTGGACTACATGTTCGGCAAGATGCAGTGGATGCTCGACGGCCTGCAGACCTATCCCGCCAAGATGGAGCGCAACCTGTGGTGCACGCGCGGCCTCATCTTCAGCTCGAAGGTGCTGCTGGCGCTGGTGGACACGGGCATCACGCGCGAGGATGCCTACGTGATCGTGCAGCGCAACGCCATGAGGGTGTGGGAGGACATCCAAAACGCCGTGGACGGCCCCACCTACCGCGAGCGCTTGGAGGCCGATCCCGAGGCTGCGGCCGCCTTGCCGTCTGAGGTGCTGGACAAGATCTTCGACCCGTGGGACTTCCTCACCCGCAAAGACGTGGTGTTCAAGCGCCTGGAGGGGCTGGAGTTTTGATGCCCCGGGTGGCATAGGGCATTCGATAGCATTCGTTTCGATGGGACCGGTGCTGCGGGGGATCCTTGCAGCGCCGGTCCTTTGCACATGGAAAGCTTCGCAAGAAGCATTGCATGCTTTTGCTTGAGGGGCGGCATGTCGTTGGAGTTGGGTGAGCGCATAGGGGCGCAAAGCATATGATTGCAAATGATTTGCAGAATTGGGGTCGGCCGATATAAGACTCCTTCATCAATCGACCGGTTTGCAGGGATCCCCTTGGCTCCTTCTTCGAATATAAGAATCTGGTAATTGCCGAATCGTATCTAGGAGAAGACTTTTCCCTACGATAAAATACTCCAAATGCACCGGCGCTATTTTGGGAGGAGAGAATGGTCGACAAAAAAGGACATACAGCCGTCTCTCTTTTCGCGGGTGCGGGTGGCCTCGATATTGGTTTTGAGCGGGCGGGTTTTGAAATCGTGTTCGCCAATGAGCTGGATGTTGATGCGGCAAACACATGGAGAGCGAACAGGCCCAATTGCGATGCGATGAACCAAGGCGATATCGGCGATTACATCGAGTCGCTGAAGGCTTACAAAGGGACCACTGTTGTATTTGGCGGCCCGCCATGCCAAGGTTTTTCCGTTGCGGGGAAAATGAACCCCAGCGATCCGCGCAGCAAATTGATTTGGTCCTTTCTTGACGTCGTTGAGTCTGTTCAACCGAAAGCCTTCGTCATTGAAAACGTACGCGCATTGGGATCTTTGAAGAAATGGGAAAGCGTGCGGAATGGCATAATAAAGCGAGCTGGCGAACTTGGCTATTCCTGCGATTTCAAAATCTACTCAGCAAGCGAGTTCGGCGTCCCCCAAAATCGGGAGCGCGTCGTCTTTTTTGGCATTCAGGGCGATTCCTCAAAGCTTGATCAATTCTTTTCGGAAATGGAAAAGAGGAAAAGCAGCCCTAAGACCTTGCGTGAGGTTTTGCTCGGCGTTGGGAAATACGGCACTCCCGATAATCCTCAAACATGCACAGCGCATATTACGCTTGCGAAGCGTCCGGTCTTGAGGCAAAGCCCTTACGCGGGAATGCTCGTCAACGGCGCCGGACGTCCAATGAATTTGGATGGAGCGGCTCATACTCTGCCGGCCTCAATGGGCGGCAATAAAACCCCTATCGTCGATGAAAACGCGCTTGAAACTGGCGAGGAGAATTGGTTTTCCGGGTATCTTCGCCGATTAAGCAACGGGGAGGCCGATCCGGAAACTGAAGTGATTCCGGATACTTTACGGCGCCTGACCGTAAAAGAGGCAGCTGCTCTTCAAACCTTTCCGGACGATTATGTGTTCTGCGGAAGAAAGACGCAGCAATACAAGCAAATTGGAAACGCGGTGGCTAGCGATTTTGCTCAAGCAATCGCCGAATCCGCCTTGGTTTGCTTGTAGCTTCGGATTCCTCTGTAACCCTCTGTTAAACCGGCGTTGACGCGGACCGCCTCCGGCGGGGTCTGCGTCAACGCCGGTTTAGCAGCGGAGCGGAAGCGCCCCTGTTGAACCGGGACCGGCAGAGGTTGGGCCGGGCCGTCGGGCAAAGCCCCGCCGGAGCCTGGTAACGTACAATTTTTTGCGCACTTTGACAGCAGGATAGCGTCCAGATAGGAAGGAGGGCACGGCCCGCCCCGGTATGATTCGAGTTGTCGAGACAAGAAGCATATTGGAGGAGAGCCATGCCCGA
>DXCU01000089.1 GCA_019115845.1 Candidatus Rubneribacter avistercoris
CGGCGCGAACGACCGGGCGGGGCGGCGGGTGCGGGCGCGGCCGGGCGGACGACATGCGCGGGCGCGGGCGGGCGGCGCATCAGGCCAGACGGCGGCAAGGGCAACGGTTGCGCAACGCGAGGTGTCGGGACGGTTTCGGAAACGAACCCGCAGCGAAACGCTTGCTACACTGGTCGAAACCCTTCCCTTGCCGCGCCCCTGAAGGGCCGCTGAATCGAGGCACCATGAGAACTCCCCTTGCGAAGATAGCGCGCGCCGCCTGCGCCGCGCTGCTGGCGGCCACGATCCTTCCCGCCGCCGCGCTGGCGGCGCCGACGGCCGACGCGGGCACGCCCGACGGCGCCGTCAAAGCCGCCCGGCCCCTTGCCAAGACGGCCGACCCCTCCACCGCCGGTGACTGGGCGGACCTTTTCGACCTGCAGGACGCCGCAGGCGGGCCCTCCTACTCCACGGAGGAGTCCGGGCGCCTGTGGGTGGACAAGTCGGTGTACGCAAGCGCCGCCGACGCCGAGGCGGCGGGCATCCCGAACGTCGCGCTCGACAACCCCGACCAGGACTTCCTCGTGGGCCTCTCCACCATGTCGGCCGCCTCCACCGTGCGCGCCGAGCAGGTTGACCCACACGACACCGTGTTTGTGATCAGCCTGAACGCCACGCTCGGCACGTTCACCTACGACGGGCGTGCCTACGCCGAGTACCTTGCCGACGCGCTCAACGCCGCCATCGGCCGCCTCATGGGCACGCCCGCGAAAAACGGCGAGAACCGCGTGGCCGTGATCGGCTACAGCCTTGACGCTGTGGTCATGCTGCCGCTTGCCTCCTACGAGCCAGACGACCAGGGCCGCTATGTGGCGTTCTCCCGCAGCCTGCCCGGCGGCAGCAGCGGGCTGGCCGCGGTTGCCACTGCCCGGGACGGGAGCGCGGCAACCGCAAACGGGCGCTTCGACAACTACTCCTACCCCCAGCGGGGCCTCCACGCGGCCGGCGACATGCTGGAGCAGGCCGCCGCGCTTTCCAGCGCCGACAGCCCGCGCGCACCCGAGCTTGTGTTCATGGGCACCTCCACCCCGCCCACGGCCAACACGGACATCGCCGACCCTCCCCCGTTCTCCGCCGACGATCCCGAGGCGAACGGGTTTTTGGGCGCGTTTCCCAGCGACCTGCACTACACAGGCTCCGGAACCGACACAGCGCTGGCCGAGCTGCTGACCATGCAAAACGAAACCGCGCGCGTGAACGACGCCTACCGGCCTTCCGGCCAGGCCCTGGAGTTTTGCACCGTGGGATTTCGCACGTCGGGCATCGACGCCTACGTGCTGGAGACGGCCGGCGTGCAGGCGTCCATGGAGCTGCCCGCAACCGCAGGCGGCGCGACCGTGGATTTGCGGGAGAACATCGAGGAGGCCCGCGCGCTTTACGCCGAGGCCGCCGCCCGGGGCGAGGAAAGCGTCGCTCTGCCGCTTCTCTCCGCGGGGCCGGGCGGTTTGCGCGAGCGCGACGTCGTCTTCCCTCATCCGATGAACGGGCTGGTCAGCGCACAGGACGACTACGCGCTGCGCGCCGTGGACCGTTCGTTTTCCGCGCTTGACGCCTCCGCGCTCGCCGGCGCCTTCGCCGCAGCCGTCGACGTCGTCCTTGGCATCGAGTACCACTCCCCCGTCAACCAGAACGCCGCGGCGCCCGAAGACCCTGCCGACCGCTTCAACATGGAGGACGACCTGGGCGCGTTCATGGACGTGAAGCGTGTGGAGGGCATCTTGTTTAACGGGCGGCTGCTCGACGGCTCGAAGGCCGCCCAGGCGGCCGTGACCGCGCTCGCCAGCCCATGGGACCTCGAGGCCAACGAGCAGCTTTCGCAGGTGCTCTCGTTTTTGCAGCTGCGCTACGGCATGGACTGGTGGTCGGCGTACTCGCTCATCTCCGATGCGGCCGATGCGGGGCAGACGGCGTGGTCGGCCGACGGAAGCTTCTCCAACTACGCGGCCTACTACGTGGACGCCGACCACCAATTGACGGCGGGCGAAGGCGCGGCGTACCGATTCGCCGGAGACGAGGAGCTGGCCGCAGCGGAAACCGGGAAGTGGCAGACAGCCGAAGGCGTGGACGCCACCACGCGGCAGCGCCTCGAGGCCGCCCGCGCGACCGGGGCGGCGGCCGTGTGCCAAACCTTCTTCTACATTGGGAACCTGGAGAACCAGTACACCGGATCGGACGTGCCCTTATACGACTTCATGGTCATGGTGGAGACGAGCCTTGACGACGGCGGCCAGCGCGTGTTGTTCAGCATCCCGCCCGACAGCATCCCCGCGCGCGAGGCGTTCGTGACCGAGCGCGCCGACGGAGGGGCGGAGATGGAGCTTGACGAGAACGCGCTTGCCACCTACCCGCTGCGCCTCGTGTACGAGGTGGGCCCGCGCGCCGACGTGGCCGCGCTTGCCGACCGGCTGGCTGCGGGCGAGGAGGTGAGCACTGAAGAGCTGCGCGCGGTGCTGGGCGACGACGCGCCCACCGACGCCTCCGGGAACTTCGTGCTGTACGCGGGCGCGTTCCGCGAAGGCGGCGCGGGCGGAAGCGGGGGCGCGGGCGGCATCGTGGCCGAATCGACCATGAACTCGCTGGTGAACGTTGCGAACTCCTACTACACGTTCACGAAGGACACGCCGCTGTACCGGCTGAAGCCCGGCGAAGCGGCCCCCGCCGACGGGCATCCCGCCGAAAGCCAGCTTGAGCCGCTGACCTCGACGCCGCAAACGGGCGCGACCTACTACTTCCCCGCCACGTACTACACGGCAAGCGGGTTGTCCAGCACGGCGGGCGCGCCCGCCGCGGCCATGCGCGCGTTCTACCCCTACGAGGTGCCGTTTTCCGGCGACGATCTGGCGCGCCATTTCCACGCCGACGCGCAGGGAAGCTACTTCGTGCTGGCGGGCACGCCGAAGTTCAACGCGTCGGCCGTGCTGGCCGACTACGCGAAGCGCCCGAACGCCACCGCCACCGCGCCCTACGTGAAAACCGTCTCCGTCTTGGAGTACCAACCGGCCGACCGCACGCTGCTCACGGCGCGCCTCGGCAACAACGGCGCGCTCGTGCTGGCGCCCGCGCAGAAGACCGGCTCGCTCACCGTGTTAAAGGAGCTGGCGGCGGGAGGAGAGGCGTCGCAGGTCACCGCCGCCGACCGCGCGCGGGAGTTCGCCTTCCGCATCACGCTGACCGACGAGGCGGGCTTGCCGCTTTCCGGCTCGGTTGCAACACGGGGGGAAGGCGGCGCGGAAAGCGGGCTTTTGGCGCTTGACGCGCAAGGGTCCATGCAGGCAAGCCTCATGGGCGGGCAGTCCCTCACGCTGGCCGACCTGCCCGAGAACACCCGCTTCGCCGTGGAGGAGCTGGACGCGGAAGCGAGCGGCTTCAAGCCGTCGTTTGTCGTGCGGACGGATGTGGGCGGGAGCGCGAACGCAAGCGGAGGCGCAGCGGGCGACGAGAGCGCACACGCAAGCGAAAACGCGAACGCAGACGGCGGCGAGGGGACGAGCGGAGGCGGAGGCGCGGACGGGAGCGCGAGCGGAGGCGGAGGCGAAAGCGCAGGCGCGGCGGGCGGCAACGCGGGCGGTGTCCAGCGCGCAAGCAGCAGCGCGGGCAGCGAGGCGCACGCGAACGCCGACGCGCCCGCCGACGACGCCCAGCGCACAGACGGCAGCGTGGCAAGCGGCTCCATCGCGGCCGATACGCGCACCGAGGCGGCGTTCACCAACACGAAGCAGGCAGGCACGCTCACGCTGTCAAAGCAGGTGGAGGGCAACGGCGCCGATCCCGCACGTTCCTTCGCGTTCGCGGTGAGGCTCACAGACACAGACGGCGCCCCGCTTTCGGGCGACTTTTCCTACACGCTGGCGGCAAGCGGTAACGCGGGCGGCGCGGGCGCCGTCGGCGTTGCCACGGCCGACGAGAACGGCGAGCTTGCCCTGGAGGGCGGCACGCCCATCGCGCTGGCGGCGGGTCAGTCCGTCACCGTAAGCGGACTGCCGGTGGGCACCGCCTACGCCGCGCGGGAAACCGATGCGGACGGATACGAGACGACCATCTCGAAAACGACGAACAACGGCGCGGCTGCGGAAAGCGATGGCACGGGCCGCATCGAGGCGGCTGAGCAGTCCGACGCGCTCGCGTTCGCGAACGCGCGCTGGCTCTATGGCACGCTCACCCTTACCAAGCAGGTGTCGGGCACGCAGGCCGACGCGGACAAGGCGTTCGACTTCACCGTGACGCTTGAAGACGGCGCGGGCGCGCCCCTTTCCGGCACCGTGGACTACACGGTGGCCGACACGGACGGCAGCGTCGCCCCCGGCCAGGCCGTACTCGATGCGCAGGGGCGCTTCACCGTGTCGCTGAAGGGCGGCCAGACGCTTTTTGCAAGCAAGCTTTTGCAGGGCACCCGCTACGCCATCGAGGAGGCCGACTACGCACACGACCACTACATCGTGAAGCGGGAGAACGCCGAGGGCGTGATCGGCCCTGAGCCGGCTGCGGCGCGCTTCACCAACGTGAAGCAGCCCGGCTCGCTGGGCATCGCAAAGCTCGTGGGCGGCAACGCGGGCGACAAGCAGGCCGCCTACACCTTCGCCGTGGACGTGGAGAGCCTGTTCGCAGGCAGCGCGCCCGAGGAACAGGAGCGCACGTTCAACGCCGTGCGCTACCTGCCCGACGGCTCCACCGCGCCCGAACGCGTCACGTTCGTCCGCGCGGCAGCTGCGGACGGGAACACGAACGCGGATGACGGCGGCGCTGCGGGCGCGGGCGGAAACGCGGATGCGGGCGACAGCGGCGCTGCAGGCGCTGCGAACGACCCCGACGCAGGCGCTGCGAACAACCCTGACGCAGGCGCTGCGGACAGGCCCGATGCGAACGACGGCGCGAACGCAGGCAACCCCGGCGCGCACGCCGCAGACGACGGCGCGAATGCGAATGACGCGCCCGACACCGCGAAAGGCCCCGACGCAGGCGCGCGCACCGCAGACGACAGCACAACGGGCACCGCGAGCAACCTCGACGTAGAAGCCAACGCCGCGGGCACCGCCGAGGTGGAGCTGCGCCACAACGAGGGGCTGCTCATCGAAGGGCTGGATTCCGACGCCGCGTTCACCGTCACCGAGATTGGCGCGGAGGCCCTCATCGCGGACGGCTACGCCATCTACTCCGGCAGCGATCAGAGCGGCAGCTTGCGGGAGGGGCACGTGCACGAAGGCACGCTTGTCCCCGATGCCGCCGTAGGCGTGTACTTCGTCAACGTGAAGGAAGCGTTTGGCAACCTTGCCATCACAAAGCAGGTTGCCGGCAACGCCGCCGAGGCCGAGGCTGCGGCGGGCCGCACGTTTACGTTCTCCATCGCCGCGCAAGACGGGCAGGGCGCGCCTTTGACGGGCACGTTCGAGGCCGTGCTCGAAGGCCCGGACGGATCCTCCGTCCCGCAGACCATCGCGTTCGAGAACGGCATCGCACGCGCAGAGCTGCCCGCCCCTGCCACGCTCGCCATCAAAAATCTGCCCGCGCACACCGCCTACACGGTAAGCGAGCAAAGCCTTGCGGCCGAAGGGTACGCCGTTGAGGCCGTCGGCGCGCAAGGAACCGTCGCGGCCGACGAAACCGCCGTCGCCACCTTCACCAACCGCAAGGAATACGCGCCCGCCGCCGTCGAGCTTGCGGGCACGGAGGTGCTGCGCGGCCGCGACGAGGCAGCCGGCGAGTTCGCGTTCCAGCTGTACGAGGCCGACGGCGCCACGCCCGCCCTCGATGCGGGCGGCAACCCCATCACGGCCGCAAACCGCGCCGCAAGTGCGGGCGTGGCCACCGGTTTCACGCTGCGCGGACTGCAGATAAGCGAGCCGGGCACCCACGCCTATGTGGTGCGGGAGCACGTGCCCGACGGCACCGAACCCCTGCCGGGCGTCGCCTACGACGAGCGCGCCTTCGAGGCCACCGTCACCGTCGCGCAGGACGCGCGCGGGCAGCTGTCCGTCTCGTCCATCGCGTACCGGGTGGACGGCCAGCCCGTGCCCGGCATCTCGTTCGTGAACGAGTACCGCACGTCATCGGGCACCTTCGCGCTCACCGCGCGCAAGAGCCTCGCGGGAGCGGCGCTGGAAGCGGGCTCGTTCGCATTCGTCGCGCAGGAGATCGACCCTGCCACGGAGGCCCCCATCGGGCAGGAAATCGTCGCCCGAAACGCCGCGGACGGCACCGTCGCCTTCCCCGGCTTGAGCGCGAGCGTGCCGCTGGGCGGCGAGGTGCGGCGGTCGTTCATCGTGAGCGAGAGCATCCCCGAGAACGCCACGGCCGAGAACGGATTTTCCGCAGGCGGCGTGACCTACGACACCGGCCAGCACCGCGTGGACGTGGTGGGCACCGACGCTGACGGCACGGGCGCGCTCGCGTTCGCGGTCAGCGGAAAGCCGACGTTCCAGAACAGCTACGACGATAAGGCCGCCGTGCTGTCCGGCCTCACCGTGCAGAAGGTGCTTTTCGGGCGCGACTGGCAGGAGGGCGACGAGTTCGCGTTTTCCCTGCGCACCGCGCGCGCTGTGGACGCAGAGGGCGCGCCCCTCGCGTCGGGCGCGCCGCTGCCGCCGTCCAGCACGGTTTCCGTGAGCGCCTTCGATGCGGCCGCGCAAAAGGCCGTCGCCGCGGGCAGCGCCGTGGAGAAGGCGTTCGGCGACATCGCGTTCTCCGAGCCGGGCACCTACGAGTACGTCCTGTTCGAGCAAGCCGCGGACGCGGGCGGCAACGCGGCCGTCGGCATCGACTACTCAAGCGCGCTCTACACGCTCACGGTGGCCGTGACCTCCGACGGGCAAGGCCATCTTACCGCCTCGCCCACCCTCACCGCCGTCATCGACGACGCGGGCAAGCCCGCCGAAGGAGCGAACGCAGGCGGCCTGGCCGCGCGATTCGGCAACGTCTACGCGGATTCCGCGTTCGCCTCCTTCGACGGCGCGGTGGACTACACCGACGAAAGCGGGAAGCGGCCTTTGGAAAACGGGCTGTTCACGTTCAGCATCAAGGCCGCAGGCGACAACGCCGAGAGCGCGCCGCGGCCCGAGCTTTCCGAGGCGGGCAACGCAGGCGAGCTGTTCACGTTCGGATCGGCCGAGATCGCGCACGACGACGATCTGGCGGGCCAGACGTTCACCTACGAGGTGCGGCAGATCATCCCCGAAGGCGCACGCTACAGTGAGGACGGCACCCAGGCCACGCTCGACGGCATGACCTACGACGCGCGCGTGCAGACCATCGTCGTGCACGTCGTGCAGGAGGAGACGGCGGACGGCGGGCACCGGATGGCCGTTGTCGTGGAGTACCCATCCGGCGAGGACGCCCTCCGAAACCGCGTGGTGTTCCACAACAGCTACGCGCAGCCCGACCCCGGCCCGGGGCCCGAGCCCGAGCCGGAACCCGAACCCGAGCCCGGCCCGACGCCCGAACCCCTCCCCGAGCCGCCGCCACCCACCGACGGGAGCGGGAACACCGGCGGCGCCTCCGACGCCTCCGGCGACGCAACGCCCCTCGCGCCCCTCGGCGACCCGATAGGAGCAAGGGCGGCCGCGCTCGCCGCCCTGGGAGTCCTCGCTGCCCTCGTCCTCGTCGTCTTGGGAGTCATCGGCATCGCCAGAGCGGGCACCCCCGCCACCAAGAACGGCCGGGAACGCGCCCGCCGATAACCGGCAGGCGCGTTTCCAGGCCTCGCATCGCACTCACTCGAACCTCGATGGCGCGCAATCGAGGCCTACTCGCCGAGAGCCGCCTGCTTTCCCGCCAAATAGCCGGACGTGGCCGCCCACGCCTTGTTGTCCCCAAACCACACGCCAATCATGTAATCAGGACCCCAGTAACCGCTGCACGAATTGCCTGCAGCGAACAAGCCGCTTATAGGCGCATAGCTTTTGCTCAAAACCCGGAAAGAGGAGTCTATGCGCGGCCCCCCCATGAACGCCATGGTCTCACCCGGAGCCGCCGCCACATGATAAGGAGGGGTGTCCAAGGGCAGGGCCGTCGCGAGGTCGGTGCCGTACTTCGGATCGACGCCATCGGACACAACGGCGTTCCACTCGTCAACGCTGGCTTTGAGGATGTCGGGATCGAAGCCGAACTCCGCCGCGACCTCGTCGAGGGTGTCGTACCCTATCGCCTTGTTCCCTTCGTAATCGGCTCTGATAGGGCTCGATTCATCAATGAACTCCGTCCAGCCTTCCTTGCTGTCGGTAATGGCCCAAGCGCAATGACCGGGTCGATCCATCATCACCCTCACGCGAACGTTGGGATACGCGTTGTTGCACATGACCGAGTTGTTCGGAAAGCGCTGCCCCAAGCCGTCGACGAAGAAAATATCCTCCGTCGGGTAATAGCCCCCGACGAAATGAACCTGCTCGCAAGAGACTCCGATCAGGGGATCCAGCGGTTCGCACAAAGCGAACACGTCCCCGTTCTCGCCGCCCTCCACGGTGTTTGGCTGCACGTCTTTCAGCGCATCGGGATCGCACCACGGAGCCTCCCTGCGGATGAGATCGGGGTTCCCGCCAAACCCCCCTGTCGCCAGCACCACTCCCCGCACCGCATTGTACTGCACGCACTCACCCGTATCGGCGTTGCGGGCGATCACCCCGGTCACCCTGCCGGAATCGTCTGTCACCAACTGGCATGCGGCGGCTTTGTAAACGACGTCTCCGCCTTTCGACTTAACGTAATCGGTCATCACTCCGTAGCAATCGTCGAAGTGGACGATGGCCTCCTTAAGGCCCGGCACCGGGAACTGGACCTCGTAATCATGCCCCGTCTCCCTCGCAACTTCCATCATCCAGTCGCCTACGCTCGACTGGGCCTTCACGAACGTCTGAATGACGTCGGGATCCCCGCCCTGGTTCGCCGTCATGATCTTCTTGATCAGCTCAAGCTCGTCGTCTTCAAGCCCCTCCTCCTCTATGAGGTGCCGTGTGTTCTTGAAGCCGTAGTTCCATCCGCCTGCGCAAGATGAGCTGCATTTCTCAAGGCACACGACTCTGACGCCTTCCTCGGAGGCCGCAGCTGCGGCGTTCAGCCCAGCGGAGCCGGCACCGCACACCACGACGTCGTACTCTTCCGTCCTGCTGATCTCCGACGGATCGACCTTGGCGACGTCGGCGCGATTCTGGGAGCCGCCGCCTTCCGCACCGTCGGCCGCCTCCGCATCCGGTTGCTTTTCGACACCTGGCGCGCACGAGGCCAACCCCGCCCCCGCAGCCAGCGTCGCCGCGCCGGCCCCCATCAAAAACGTCCGCCTGTCCATGGCCCTTTTTCGCATGGCGCCCTCCTATCGGCTCGGTGTTCGCCGCTTTCCCTCGAATCGGCCATCATCAAACCCGACTCCTGCGGCATGGCAAAACGATAAAGCTCACCATCGCCATACCGCATCAAGCACCGGAGATGATTCCTCCCCGCCGAATCTCACCTCCTAGTAGTGATTTCCCTCTTTTCGGGAAATGCTAGACTGGCGGTTGAGGAAAGGAGGGCCATTGGAGGGGCATCTTCGTCGGGCGTTCTTCGCAAGCTTCGCTTTGGCCGCCACGTTCGGCTCGATCCACTATCTCATGCAGACGGTGCTGGGGGCGCAGCCCTACGTTTTCGCCAGCACGGCAGCGCAGATCCTCTTAGCGCTCTGCATCCTCTTCTCCCCGCGTCGAGCCGATCTCCTCATGCGGGACCCGCGCTTCCTCGTCGCGGCAATCGCCGCATTCGTCTTCGGCTCGGCTGCGCTCCTGCGGCTGCCGCCCAGCAGCCCCGCGCTTTGGACGGCAGCCGCGCTCGTGGGGGGAGTTGTGCAGCTGCTCCTCGTCTACACGGGAGTCGTCCTGGTCGACTTCACGGAAAACGATCGCCGCATTGCCAGTTTCTGCGGCATGGGAGGCTCGTTCTTCATCGCCGTGATAGCCTTCAGTCTGCCGGCAGGACTCTCTTTTGCGTTTCAAACAAGCCTTCTGAGCTCTGCGGCCTTCGTCATCATCAAGCTGCTGAGAAGCGGCGGCCAAGATCGGACGGACTCCCGTTTTTCCGGCCAAGCGAGGCGGCTTCCCTGGAAGCACATCGCGCTCTGCGCGGTTTTCTCGCTCGGATTCCATTACGTCCGCGAGGGAGAAATCCCTCCCTCGGACCTCGCCATCGCCTTCGCCCTGCCTGCCGCCCTTTCATTGTTCCTGGTAGCGGCTGAGATCCGTTTCTTCAAAAGCCAACTCTTCCCGTTCACGGAGTTCGTCATCGGCGCATGCCTGGCGGTGCCGCTTCTGTACTACGGGGCAGGATTCACCTCCAGCGACGCCCTGCTCGCCATCAAATCATTCTCCCTTTTGGGATATTTCCTGGTCACTCCTTGCTACTACCTGCTGCTTCTCGGCTTCGTGGACGAGGAGCGGCAAAGCCCTCATCGCATGTTCGCCGCAATGTACCTGGTGAACTCCATCGGAGAGCTGCTCAACGGAATCTTGACATCGGCCGAAAACGCGTTCGGCTCGGCGATCGTGAGCTTCAGCATCGCCGTAACGCTCGCCCTCGCGGCCTTCTTCTGCGCCCTTGTTCCCATGTCCGAAAGCGTTAAGAGCACGATCGTTCGCATGCTGGACGCAAAACCGTCCGATTCGACTCGATGTCACAGGAACGACCTGATCGTGGAACGATTGGAAGCTTCCTGCCAAAAGCTCGCATCGCAGCACGGCCTCACAAAAAGGGAATCCGAGGTTCTCGTGTTGCTCGCCCGGCGATGGACGCTGCGCCTTGTCAGCGAGAGCCTCTGCCTGTCCATCAACACCGTGAAAACCCACGTTCTGCACATCCACCAAAAACTCGACGTGCATTCGCACGAGGAGCTGTTCGCGCTCATTGAGAAAGCGGACGCCGAGGCGCCGCGCCCGTGAGCGTCGGACAAAAAGGCGCGCCGGTCCCGCTCGCAGAAGCCGGCCGCAACCACGTCCTCACGCCTCGAGCGCGCGTCAGCAGCACTCCCTACTTCGACACAAGGTACACCTTGTCAGGCGGAATGCGAATCCACAGCTCCTCGCCTTCATGCGGCAGCTTATCAGGCGGCACGGCCAGCTTGTCCACGCGCCAGAACAGGTGCTGGTGCAGGTACTTCATCTCGTCCTCGGTGCGCGCGACCGCACGCGGGGCGGCGGCGTCGCGCTCCAAAAAGCCCAGCAGCACCGTGCGCTCGAAGCGCGAGTCGCTCACGCGGTCAACGCGCACGCGGTGGCAGTTCTGCCCGGAGCCGTCGGCGCGCTCGAGGTAGAACGCGCGCACGCCGAGCGTCTTCACGTCCTTAGGCACCGCGTCCCGCGTCTCCACCTCGATCCCCCACTTCGGAAGCCGCACGCGCCGCTCGCCCGCCCGCTCGGCCGGCGTGGCGTTCTTGCAGCCCGACAGCTTGATGCCGGCCGTCGACTGCGGACGGTGCACCAGGTCCTCGCCCGTGCCCGCCTCCATGATGCGCCCGGCCTCCACAACAGCGATGCGGTCGCAGAAGCGCAGCGCCTCGTCTATGTCGTGGCTCACGTACAGCACCGTGCCGCGATACGCGTCGAACAGGCTCACCAGGTTCTGCTCGAGCACGCTTTTCAGATGCGAGTCCAGCGCCGAGAACGGCTCGTCCAGCATGAGGATGCCCGGCCGCGCCGCCAGCATGCGCGCGAGCGCCACGCGCTGCTGCTGCCCGCCGGAGAGCTGCGCCGGGTAGCGCTTGCCGAACCCTTCCAGGCCGAAGCGCTTAAGCTCGGCCGCCACGCGTTTGTCGCGCTCGGCTTTCGGCACGTCGCGCCCGATGCCCGCACCCACGTTGTCTGCCACCGTGAGGTTGGGAAACAGCATGTAGCTCTGAAACAGAAGCGCCGTCTTGCGCTGCTGCGGCGTGAGGTTCACCTTCGGCCGCATGCCCGCCGCGCGGTCGAAGAACATCTTCCCGTTCACCACGATGCGCCCTTCGTCAGGCGTCTCGATGCCGGCGATGCAGCGCATGGTCAGACTCTTGCCGCAGCCCGACGCGCCCAGAAACCCCAGCGTCTCGTCCCCGGCCGCAAACGCCACGTCCAGCGTGAAGCCCGAGAACCGCTTTTTGATGTCCACTTCCAAGCTCATAGGGTCCCCCTAGTCCTCGGCCTTCTTGCGGTACTTCGTGGTGCGGCTGCTCCACAGGTTGATGAACAGGATGACCACGAAGCTGAACCCGATGATGACAGCCGTCCAGAACCACGCCACGCCGTCGTTGCCGTTCATCCACTCGAAGTAGATGGCGATGGGGATGGTGCGCGTGACGCCCAGGTAGTTGCCCGCCAAAAACAGCGTGGCGCCGAACTCGCCGAGCGCGCGGGCGAACGCGAGCACCGTGCCCGCCGCGATGGAGCTCCACGACAGCGGCAGCATGAGCCGCATGAAGATCTTCGCGTTGCTCCACCCCAGCGTGCGCGCCGCGTCCAGCATGTTGGGATCCAGGTTCTCAAACGCGCCGAGCGCGCTGCGGTACATGAGCGGGAACGCCACCACCACGGCGGCTATCACCGTAGCCGGCCAGCTGAAGATGAGCGGAAACCCGATGTCGATGAAGAACTGGCCGAACGCCGTGTTGCGCCCGCACAGCCACAGAAGCACGAAGCCGCACACCGTGGGCGGCAGCACCATGGGGATGGTGAAGATGCTGTCGAGCACGTTTTTGGCCTTCTGCGACGCGTGCAGGCAGAAGTACGCCGCCAAAAGCCCCAGCACGAAGATGATGACGATGGCCACGCCGGTGGTTTTGAGCGTCACCCACAAAGGACTCCAGTCGAGCGTGCGCAGAAACTCGGCGGCCGCGTCCAAACCCGTCGGCGCCGCGACTATCTCCACTTCGTCGGGCGCGACGATCCGCCCGAAGTCGGCGAAGGAGGGCTTCAGGTGGTTCGGATTCTCCGAGTCCGTGAGGTCCGATCCGTCCGCGCCGATGACGAACGCGTACACGTTGCCGTCCACCACCTGGTCGAACTCGAAGCGGGCCGCGCCCACCTCGCAAACAGGATCGCTCGTGAAGCGCCACGTCTCCACGTCGGAGAGCGCAAGCGAGCCTGCCGCCTGCCCGGCGTCGAGGGCGACAAGGCACAGGCGCAGCGCCTCTTGGTCGGCGGGATCGTCCGCGTCGAAGCCGAGCCTTTGGGCCTGGGCGGCGGGCACGTAGACCACCGCATAGCCGTCGGCTGCGACCGCCTGCACGAAGGCGCCCTCGTCTTTGCCCACCAGGTACGAGTAGCCGTGGTACGCGCCGCCCACCTCGCGGTTCGTCCCCTTCTGCGCACGCGAGAAATCGCTGATCGCGAACGTGGCGCCCTCCATGAGCGCAGCGTCGCCGTCCTTGGACACCTCCACGCCCGCCGCCTGCGCCCCTGCGGCGTCAGCCGCCTCGCCCGCGCCGTCAGCAGCGCCGCCGGACGCCTCCGCGCCGCCTGCGGCCTCCGTGCGCGGGCTGTCCACGTCGCCAAGCGCCTCGTCGGCGACCGCCCGAACCGGAAACGCTCCGCATGCCAGCGCGCATGCCAGCGCGCATGCCGCGATCAACCTTCTCGTCTGCATCATGCCCTTCCCTCGCACCCCGTTCGCAACGCGCGGGGAGGACGGGCCACACGACCCGTCCTCCCCGTTGTCAGCTCGTGCCTTCCGCGACTGTCAAGCCGACGCCCTTACGCCAGCTCGAAGCCCCAGTTCTGCCAGATCTCTTGAGCCTTCTCGCTCGTCAGGCACCAATCCAGGAACTCCTGCGTCTCCTCGGGATGCTCGCTCATGGAGGTCACCGCGCCGGGGTAGACGATGTTCTTATGCGTATCGCCGGGCACCGTGCCTACGATCTCCACGCCGCCGAAGCGGTACACGTCGGAGGTATAGACGAACGCCACGTCAACGTCGCCGGACTGGGCATGCTTGCACACGTTGCCCACGGAGGTGTCGAGCACGGGGCTGTAGCCCTCGGCGAACGCGCCGCCCTTGCCGGAGATGTCCTTGCCGGTCTTGCCCTCCTCGTCGGCACCGGGAACGTACACGCCCACGGTGGACAGGGCCTGGCAGGCGTAGTTGCCGGCCGGCACGGACTCGTCGCCCACGCAGAAGGTGTAGGTGCCGTCGGCGATGTCCTCAAGCGTGACGTCGGTCAGGCCAGAGCCCTCCTTGGCAACGATCACGAGGTCGTTCACGAACATGTCCACGCGCGTGGAGGCGTTGGTGTAGCCCTCCTCCTCGGCCGTGTCCATAGAACCCTTCGACGCCGAGATCAAAAGGTCGGCGTAGGAGCCGGCGCCCAACATCTCGTTCAGCTCGCCGGAGGACTTGTACTGCGTGTCGGCGAACGACACGTTCTGGTGGCCGTCGGCGATGTAGGCGGCCTGGACCTCCTCCATGGCCTTCGACAGCGAGTTGGCCGCGAACACCTGCAGCTCCACGGCCTCGGCGGAATCGGCAGCCTGCTCCTCGGCGGGCTCGGTGGTCGTCGGCTCCTCGGCGGCCGGCTCGGAGGACGAGCAACCGGCCAGCGCGAACGCGCCCACCATGACGAACGCGCACACGGCCGCCATCACAATGCGAATACGCTTCTTCATAGATTCCCTTCCCCTATCTTCCCTGCACTGCGCCGTCGGCGCCCCATGCGCGCAACGGCTGCTGCCATATTATTCTTTTTTTCGAATATCGTCAAATCTATATATATCTTTTTAAGGATGATCGGCGCCGGGAAAAGGGCGAGGAAAGGGCGGGCAGGGGAAGCGAAGGGGAAAGGGCGAGAAAAAGGAGGTCGCCTCGTCAGCCGCAACAAGCGAGCGAAAAGGGACCGAGGCCGCCTCACCCGTCCAGGCGCACCGTGCGGGTGGCCACGCGCTCCACGAGCGCCGGGGAGTGCGACGCGAACACCACTCCCATGCCGCGCTCGGCCGCCTCCTCCATGAGGAAGCGCCAGATGCGCGCCTGGGTGATGGCGTCGAGCATGGCGGTTGCCTCGTCGGCCACCAGGTAGCGCGGGCCTGCGGCCAGCGCGCGGGCGATGCAGAAGCGCATAAGCTCGCCGCCGGAAAGCTCATGCGGGTAGCGGCGCAGCCACTCCCGCCGGATGCCCAGGCCGTCGAGCAGGCGCTCGGGCACCTCCCCCGCCTCGGCCAGCGTGCGCTCCATGCGCATGCGCGGGTCCACGGCCAGCTCGGGATGCTGCAGGACAAGCTGCACCGGGCACGCTCCGCGACGCGGCAGGGGCGCGCCGTCCACAAGGATCCGTCCCGCCTGCGGGCGCTCATAGCCGGCGAGCAGGCGGCACAGCGTTGTCTTTCCGAACCCGGACGGCGCGATGATCGCCACACGCTCGCCCGGTTCCACAGCCAGGTTGAACTCCTTGTAGAGCGGGCGTTTCGCACCCGGATAGCCAAAGGTGATGCCGCGCGCCTCAAGCATGGGAAGCCTCCTGCGCACGCGGGCGACCCGCGTCGTCGCGAGCGGTGCGATCCACCGCACGATCGGCAGGGGCCTCCTGCGCACGCGCAGGGCCCGCGCCGCCCTCGCCTGCGGCGTCCTTCGCGGCATCGCCTCCGCCACCGCCCTCCCCGTCCGCAGGCGCCGCGAAGTCGTGCTCCGGCAGCGCATGCCACAGCGCGCGCGAGAACGGGTGCGAAAGCGTCTCCGGAGAGGCGAAGCTCTCCACCGCCGTCTCCTCCACCACGGTGCCGCCCTCGAACACGGCCACGCGGTCGGCCACGCGCAGGGCCAGCTCCACATCGTGCGTGATGAGCAGCACCCCGCCGCCCGCATCCGCGAAGGCGCGGAAGTCCTCAAGGGCGCGCACGGCCAGGTCGGGGTCCAGGCCGGGCGTGGGCTCGTCGGCCACTATGACGCGCGGGTCGTCCATAAGCGCGCAGCACAAAAGCACACGGCGCGCCATGCCGCCCGAAAGCTGATGGGGATAGAGCCGCGCCACCTCCTCCGACAGGCCGTAGCGCGCGAACAGCTCGCGCCGGCGCGCCCGGCGCTCCGCGCGCGCCCGGCGCCCGCCGCCGCGCGCGAAGCCCTCCGCCTGCCGACCCACCTTCATAAGAGGATCGAGGCTGCCCACGCCCTGCGGCACGAGCGAGACGCCCCGGCCGCGCACGCGGGCAAGCCCGTCGGCGTCCAGAAGCTCGCCTTCGAACCAGATGCGGCCGCGCACCGTGGCGTTCGGCTCGAACAGCCCCAGGATCGCGTCGGCCAGAAGCGTCTTGCCGGACCCCGACGCGCCCGCCACGGCCACGATCTCGCCCGCATGCACCGCGATGCTCAGATCCTCGATCACCGGCACCTCGCGTCGGCGCGCCCGCAGGTAGGGCCCCTTTTCGTCGTACATGCGAAACGACACGCCCAGCCCCTCCACCTGCAGCAGGTGGCGTCCTTCCTCGTGACGCGAGCCAAACGCGTGCGTGTGGTGGTGATGCGTCTGCGCGGCGGCGTGCGAGAGCGCCTCGTGCGCAACGTGCGCCGGGGTCCCGCGCCCGGCGTCCGCCCGCGTCCCGAGTCCGGCGCGCGCATCCGCTTCGCGCATAACGCACTCCCCTGCCTGTCGCGCGGCGTGCGCCCGCGTCCCGCGTCCGACACGTGCCTTCGCCCTCTGCCCGGCACGCGCCCGCGCCCCGCCGCCCGTTCCCTTCGCCAGCTTCACCGATGCCGCCTCCCTACTCCTGCGCGCTGTGCGGGTCGAGGAGCCTGCGCAAACTCGACCCCGCCCTGTCGAACAACAGCACCGTCGCCACAAGCGCAAGGCCCGGAAACACCGCGAGCCACCACATGCCCGCCGACAGATACCCCATCGCCTCGCTCAGAATCACCCCGATGGCCGGCTGCTCGGGCGGCAGGCCGAACCCCAAAAACGTCACCGCCGCCTCATGCAGGATGGCGTGCGGGAACAGCAGCACAAGCCCCACCACGAACTGCGGCAGCACATGAGGCAGCATATGGCGCGCGGCTATGCGCGCCGGCCCCAGCCCCAGCCTGCGCGCCACGGCCACGAACGGCGACTCCTTCACCTGCAGCACCTCGGCGCGCACGACGCGCGCAAGGCTCGGCCAGTGCGTGAGCGCCACCCCGACGCTCACGCCCCAAAACCCTTTGCCCAGGGAAAACGAGATGAGGATGAGCAGCACGATGTGCGGGATGCCCATCATGAGGTCGACAAGCCAGTTGACCGCGGCATCCACCCGCCGCCCGCCGAGCGCGGCCGCCACTCCCAGCGCAAGCGCGATGACCGACGACGCGCCCGCGGCCAAAAGCCCCACGAGCACGCTCGTGGACAGCCCCGCGAGCGTGCGCACGAGCATGTCGCGCCCCATCCAGTCGGTGCCGAAGGGATGTTCCCAGCACGGCGCGAGGTTCTTCTGCGAGAAATCGGCGGCCTGGGCGGCCTCCTGCACGAGCAACCCCGCAGCCACCACGGCCGCAAGCGCCACCGCCGCCAGCGCGAAGGAGACCAGCGCAAGCGCGCGGCTGCCGACGCGCCGGACGCGCGGCCGGTGGAGCACGGGGACGGGCGCCGCGGCTTCCTCACGCATGGGCCCCGCCCCCCTTCCCGCGCCGGATGCGCGGGTCCACCGCGCCGTAGATCAGGTTGGCCGCAAGGTTGCCGCCGAACACGAACGCGGCCGAGACCACCGCGATGCCCGCGAGCAGCGCCACATCGCCGCCCAGGCCCGCCGTCACGGCCGCCTGCCCGAGGCCCGGATACGAGAACACCTGCTCCACCAGCACCGATCCTCCGAATATCTCCGCTATGGACGCGAACTGCAGCGTGATGGCCGGCAGCGCCAAGTTGCGAAGCCCATGGCGGCGCAGCGCACCCCACCGGGAAAGCCCCCGGGCGCGGGCGAAGCGCACGTAGTCGCTTCCCAGCACGTCGATGGTCTTCTCGCGCGTGTGCAGCGCGATGTTGGCCACCCCCGTCACCGACAGCGCGATGGCCGGCAGCGCCAGGTGATGCAAGGCGTCGGCCAACGTCACATCCGCAGCCGCCACCCCGATGGGCACCGAGAACCCGAACGGGAACCACCCAAGCCACACCGAGAACACCACCAAAAGCACAAGCCCCAGCCAAAACGTGGGCGTGGAGGCCAGAAGCAGGCAGTAGCCTTTCACCAGGCGATCGGCAAGGCACCCGCGGTTCGCGCCGGCCACGATGCCGAGCACAAACCCCAAAACGCCGCTCGCCGTCCAGGCCACGGCCATGAGCGCAAGCGAGTTGAGCGCGCGGGAGGCTATGACGTCGGCCACCGGCGCGTTGTAGCGAAGCGACGTGCCCAAGTCCCCCTGCACCACGCCCGCCGCCCAGTTCGCGTAGCGCTCCCACAAAGGCGCGTCCGCGCCCCAGTAGGCGGCCAGCTGCGCGCGCTTCTCCTCGCTCATGCCCACGAGCGCCGCCTGCCCCACGTTGGCCTGCACCGGGTCGATGGGCGAGACGCTTACCAGCACGAACGTCACCATGCTCACGGCAGCCATGAGCAGCGCGAACCGCGCCACGTTGCCGACGACGAACCGGATCACCCGCGCCAGCTCCACTGATCCACGTTGTTCACAAGCGACCAGCCATGACCGTGGGGGTGAGGCTTTTGCTCGGCCACCTCAAGGCCCTCCCGCGCGAAGTAGAGGTGATCGACGTTGGCCAGCCACACCCACGGCGCGTCGCCCTGCGGAGCGAATCCCTCCGCGCCGTCCCATTGGGCTTTCCGCCACAGCTCGAAGGAGTCCTCCACCTGCGGACGCGCCAGCGCCTCGTCAAGGTAGGCGTCGGTCGAGGCGTTCTGGAAGCATGCGTAGTTGCCCGTGCCCTGCGAGTAGAACAGGTTGTACGTCTCCACGGGGGCGTTGGTGCCCCAGCCCCACACCACCGGATCGCTGAACTGATGCGGGTAGAGGTCGTCCCAGCTCGCGCCCTTGGGGCTCACCTCGATGCCCAGCTCGGCCATCTGGTTGGCGAACTCGGCGGCGATGGCCTGGCGCACGGAGTCGCCCGCAGGGTAGTACAGATTAAGCGCGGCGCGCACGCCGTCCTTCTCGCGCACGCCGTCGGCGCCCGCCGCCCAGCCGGCGTCGTCGAGCAGCTGCCGCGCCTTGCCCGCGTCGGTCTCGCAGCGCATGTCGGGCGAGGACCACGGCATGCCGTCGGCCACGCTGTAGGCCGCGGTGCCGTAGCCGTTCAACACGTTGTCGATCATGCGCTGACGGTCCACCCCGTAGTTGATGGCCTGGCGAACGGCCAGGTCGCAGGTCACGTCGTTGCCGGCCGGGTAAGACATGTCGTCCTGCTGCGTTTTGGTACCGCCCGCCGGCACGCACGGAAGAGAGATGCCGCGCGAGTCCACCGACGCGCAGTTCAGAAGATCGTAGCCTGCCGGTTGGTTGGCGGCGTAGGTCGCGGCCGTGTAGGCCACGTCCACCTGGCCCGACTGCGCCGCGGCAAGCGAGGCATCCTCCTCCATGAACACCACCACCACGCGATCCATCTTGGGCGCCTCGCCGTAGTAGTCGGGGTTGGCGCGCAGGATGACCTGCTGGCCCCGGTCCCACTGCTCCAGCAGGTAGCGGCCGCTGCCCACCGGGTTCTCGCCGTAGCCTTCGCCGTAGGCGTGCTCGGGCACGATGCCCACCACCGCGAGCGTGTACAGAAGCGCGTTGAACGGCTTTTTCATATGGACGACCACCGTGGCGTCGTCGGCGGCCACCGCCTCCCGCACCATGGACAGGTCGCATTCGGAGGCAGCCGATCCGATGATGCCGTTGATGGTGAAGGCCACGTCGCGCGCCGTGAGCGGCTGGCCGTCCGAGAACCGCACGTCGTCGCGTATGGAAAACGTCCAGGTCAGGCCATCTTCGCTGCACTCATAAGACGTGGCGAGGTCGTTTTGGAAGTTGAGGTCAACGTCGGTGGTTATCAGCGTGGACTGGATGAGCGGCTCGTGCACGTGCTCGCCGCAGCCCCAGGACACCAGCGGGTCGAACCCCGCCGCCGGCTCCGAGCCGGGCGTCATGGACACGATGACCTGCTTGGCCGCGCCTCCGCCCGCCCCCGCCGCGTCGTCCGCAGCAGCGCCGTTCGAGCAGGCGGCGAGCACGCCGCCGAACGAGATGGCGGCCGCGCCCACGCCGGCCAGCTTCGCGAACTGGCGTCGAGTGATGGTGGCCATGCGGATCCTCCCTGCCCGCCGAAGCTCGCCGCCTCCCGGCGCTCCCGGGCCGTCGACGAGCTCTGGCATATCGTGTTACGTTTTTCAATCGCGTAACACAACTATAGCAGATCGTCGACGGCCTCGGTGTTACGAATTTCAAATTGGTAACCTCAAAGCGCGAATCGTCCCAGAGGTTACTTGGCAGCGGCAGCGGCCTCTCCCGCAAGCTTCCCCATCGTCGTCGCCCACCCGATGCTGATGCCCGCGATCGGCGTGCAATACTGCAGCGCAAAGCGACCTCCGCAGCTGTTGCCGGTCGCGTACAGGCCGGGGATCGGACGGTCGTCGGAATCGAGCACGCGCTGCTCGCCGTCGGTCACAAGCCCGCTCAGTTCCACGAGGCCGAGCTTGAACTCGCTGCTGTCAATGACCGACGCGTAGAACGGCGGGGCCACGATCGGGTCCATAAGGAAGGCGTCTTTGCCGAAATCCTCGTCGACCCCCTTTTCGCAAAGCTCGTTGTAGCGCTTGACCTGGGCGAGGAAGGTCTCCTTCGCCTCGCCCGCAAGCCCCATGTTGTCGGCAAGCTCCTCGAGCGTCTCGCCCGCATAAGTGAGGCATCCACGGATCTTGTAACCTTCGGCGCCCGTGCCGAGGACGTTGGGAATCTCGGCATCGAGCGTCTCAAGGAAGCCGCCGTCATGAAAGCCTCCGGTGCCGGGATACACGTGCTCGGGGGCGTTCTTCTGGACGTATTCGCGCCATGAGGCATCGGCAACGCTGTAGATCTCGCCCTTCGGCTGGCGCATCACCTGGAAGAGGTTCCCCCAAACTCCCAGGATGCCCTCGTTCATGAACCTCTTGCCGTCGCGATTGAACTGCGGCAGCGCGATGCCGCCGAACGCGCCTGCGCCCATGGCGCGGCCCATCGACGCGCGCGGCCCGGGTTCCATGCGCCCTCCGGCCCAGCAGCCGAGCTTTTGGCCGTCACCGACCCGCCCGCTCCCGACGATCTGGGTGTAATCCTGGCCGCGCGCTTGCACGAAGTCGCGATACTCGTCGTTGAGGGCGAACACCATCTCGGGATTGCCGCTGTAATCGCCCGCCGCGATAACGACGCCCTTTGAGGCAACGAACCTGGTGCACGCCCCGTCGGACGACGAGCCGATCACGCCCGTCACCGCGTCGCCTTCCTTGACGAGCACCGTCGCCCGGCAGTCGAAGTGCCACGTCGCGCCGAGTTTTTCGGCCGCCGCCTTCAGCTGCTTGGCCGCATCCGGCCAATCGGTTCCCTCATCCTGAAAATGGATGGCCGACGACCAGCACTTGTAGCCGGAAATCTCGCCAGGATAGCCCGTCGGCTTCGGCACGCCGAAGATGCCGCAGTTCTCCACGATGGCGTCGTCCAGATGATCGAGGATCCAATCGAGCGTTTCGCCGCTCTTGGACGCGAACTGCCGCACAAGCTCGTAGTTGCTCCGGTTCATGTTCCTGCGGGTCCAATCCTGCATGAACTCGACCTCGTCGATCTCGTCGCCGCCGTGAGCCTTCGACCATGCGGAGTTCAAGTGCCCAATGTCGTGGCCGAAGAACGTGTAGGCGTCCTCGGCCTGCGTCTCGAGCACCGCCACCTTCGCGCCCACCTCGGCTGCGCCAAGCGCGGCGCAAACCCCCGCATTCCCGCCGCCGATCACAACGATGTCGGCCTCGACGGTTTCGACGATATCAGCCTCATCGACCGTCGGCTCCGCGCCCAACCAGTCGAAATACGTCAGATAACCCGCCCGAACCGTCGCATTCTCGGCAGCCTCCATCGCAGAAGTCGCCTCGGCATCCGCGGCCGGCGACGCCGCCGGCGAGCACCCGGCCAAGCCGAACAGCGCCGCGCCGGCCCCGGCCGCAGCCGTGCCCGTCAGAAACGAACGTCTGGTAAGTCCATCGCGTGCATCCATCCCTCATCCTTTCCTCGATTGCTTCATCCGGCGATGCCCGGACGCCACGGATGATGGTCGCCGGCGAAGGGACGCACAACCGAAAGCGACCGGCTGGCCCTCTTCTGCGACCGATTGGCCGTGTGGCGGAATCCGCGGCCGCTATACTGAAACCGTATACTGAAACCAGGAGGCGCAGATGTTCACGATTGCCCTGGCGGAGGATTCCCGCGACGACGCCCTGCGGGTCAGATTGCTCTTGGACCGCTACCTCGACGAGACGACCGCAGCGATCTGCCTGCGCAGCTACGGCAACGGCGAAGAGCTCGTCGAACGCTTCGCCAGCGATGTCGACCTGATTCTGCTCGACATCGACATGCCCGTCATGGACGGGCTGGCGGCAGCGCGCGCCATCCGCAGAACCGACACGACCGTGCCCATCTGCTTCATGACCAACTACGGGCAGCTGGCGCCCGAAGGTTACACGGTCGACGCCATGGGCTTTCTCATCAAGCCCGTCTCTTACCGGGCGTTCCAGCAGATCCTCAAACGGGCCATCGAACGCCGTGACCGACGGCGAACGCACCTCGTTGCCATCAAGCAGGCCAAGCAGACGGTCTTCGTCGACGCGAACGAAATCGCCTACGTCGAAACCGAGAGGAAGCGAACGATCGTCCACACCGCTCGAGGACCCGTCCCCTGCAGCGAGCCGATGAAGGCGGTGGAGGCCAAGCTCAAGGACCGCCCCTTCTTTCGCATTCACAACGCGTTTCTCGTGAACCTTTCGCACATCCAAACGATCACGCCGACCGACGCCGTGGTCGGCGGCCACGAGCTGCCTATCAGCAAGCATCGCAAGCAGGCGTTTCTCGCCACCTTGACCGACTACATAGGGAAGACGATATGATCACCAACCTCATGCTGACCTACGCCGATCCGTTCTGGCTCGTCGCCTCCGCCAGCGAGCTCGCGTTGCTCGCCTTGTTCGTCCGGCCCCTCGGACGCAAAAGCATGCCTCGCGCAGGGGTCGTCGCATGCGCCGTCGCGCTCTTCGTCCTTTGGCACAGCATCCACCTGCTTCACCTCGATTTCGCATTCGACTTCGTATTGAACATCGCGCTCGTGACCGCCTTCATCGCCGCAACCCGGGACACGAGAGGAAGCCAGCCCCTCTACGTTGCCTGCGTGCTTCTCCTCTGTTCGGAGATCGGCAAGATCATCACCGTCGATGTGGTCATGCAGCCCCTGTACGCCGCGCTGTCCCCTCTGCCGCCCATCGCCGTCGCGTCGGTCTGGATTGCGCTCTACATCGCTTTCGACGCGCTTGCGCTCTTCATCGTTTCGCGCTGGGCGTTCTGCGGCGGCATGGGCCGCCTTTCGTGGAGCCAGAGCCTGTTCATCCTCCTGCCGCTCATCCCCTACACGTTCATTCGCACGAGCGGCTACGTGTACGACATCTCGAACCACGCCTTGTACCAGGATACGGTTCTCGTCCTCATCCTTCTGAGCATCTGCACCGTGGCGATCGTCGTGGCGAACGCCCGCAACCTGTCCGCCCAGATCGAGCGAAACGAGCTTCTCCGCATGGAGGCGCTGCTGAAAGAGCAGCACATGCACTACCTCGCCGGAAAGACGGCGATCGATGCGGTGAACAGGCGCTACCACGACCTCAAGCACTACGTCTCCAGGCTCGAGGAATTCGGGCGGAACGGCACGGTGCCCGCCCAACGCGACATCGAAGACTTCACGGCGGCCGTGAAGCGCGAGATCGAGCCTTTGAGCTGCGAGATGCAGACGGGAAACGAGGTGCTCGACATCCTGCTCACCGAGAAGCGCCGCGTCTGCCTCGAGAGCGGCATCCGTCCCGCCTTCTACGTGGACGGCAGCAAGCTCTCGTTCATGAACAGCTTCGATCTGTGCGCCCTCGTCGGCAATGCCGTCGACAACGCCATTGAGGCATCGCAGAAGCTGCCGCCCGACGACGTGAAAGACATCGGCCTCACCGTCACGTACTCGAACAACCTCGCCGTCATCCAATGCCGGAACCGGTTTGCGGGAACGATCGACGCGGCGACGGGAGAGATGGGCACGACCAAGCCCGACGCGGAGAACCACGGATTCGGCATCAAAAGCATGCGCCTGGCAGCAGAGTCCTACGGCGGCTACCTCTCCTGGAGCACGGTCGACGACGAGTTCGTGCTCACGGCCATGATCCCCGTCAAGGAGAGCGAAGCGGGCTAGAGCAAGCCCCCCTCCGGCCGTCACGCGCCAAGGGCAGTCGGAGCGGGCGCTCCACGGGATACTCGCTCTGCTCGCGCGCGCAAAAAGGCGAAGTTGCCGCCGATACGCTTTCCGGTGCCGCACATGCGGCGTTCCGTGCCAGGCTCTTCGAGCACGCGGCGAACGCGCGGAACTACTCGGCCTCCGCCTGCGGCGCCTCGCCCGTCTCGAGGATGCGCAGAAGCGCGGCCTCGTCGAGCACCGGCACGCCGAGGGCCACGGCCTTGTCGTACTTGGAGCCCGCGGCCTCGCCGGCCACCACGAAGCTCGTCTTCTTCGACACGCTGCCGCTTACCTTCGCGCCGCGCGCCTTCAGGGCCGCGCCCGCCTCGTCGCGCGTCATGCCGCTTTCCACCAGGCTGCCCGTCAGCACGAACGTGAGGCCCGAAAGCGTCTGCGGCAGCTCCTCGCCCGCGTCGCCCGCCTCGTCGGCCAGCCGCACGCCGCGCTTGCCCAAGCGCTCGATGACGGCCACGTTGTCGGGCGTGTGCAGGAACAGGTAGGTGCTGCGGGCGATTTTCGGACCCACGCCGTCGATGGCGGCCAGGTCCTCCTCGCTCGCAGCCATGAGCTCCTCGACGGACGGATGCGCCGCGGCCAGAAGCTCGGCGATGGTCTTGCCCACATGGCGCATCCCCAGGCCGAAAAGAGCGCGCGCGAACGGGCGCGTGCGGCTTTCGTCGATGGCGGCCACAAGCTTCTTCGCCACCGTCTCGCCCAAGCGGATGGGCTCGCCGTCCTTGTTCACGCGGCCCATGTCCAGCATCGCAAGCTCCACCGCGTCAAGCGTGTAGTAGTCGGCCACGTCGGAAAGCCGACCGGCCTCCACCAGGCGCGTGACTATCTCCTCGCCCATGCCGTCGATGTCCATGGCCCCGCGGCTGGCCCAATGCAGCAGGCGCTCGAGCGCCTGCGCCGGGCAGTCGATGGAGATGCAGCGGAAGTCCGCCTCGCCCTCTTCGCGGATCACCGGCGAGCCGCACGACGGGCACGTCGCGGGCATGCGCCACTCCTGCGCGTCGTCCGGGCGCAGCGAAAGCACAGGGCCCAGCACCTCGGGGATCACGTCGCCCGCCTTGCGCACGATGACGGTGTCGCCCACGCGCACGTCCTTGCGCCGCACCTCGTCCTCGTTGTGCAGCGTCGCGCGCGCCACGGTGGAGCCGGCCACCACCACCGGGTCCATCTCGGCCACGGGCGTGAGCTTGCCCGTACGCCCCACCTGCACGGCGATGTCGCGCAGAAGCGTGGTCTTCTCCTCGGGCGGGAACTTGAACGCGACGGCCCAGCGCGGCGCGCGCGCCGTGTGGCCCATGGCGGCCTGCTGGGCGAACGAGTTCACCTTCACCACCACGCCGTCTATCTCGTAGGGCAGCGCCTCGCGGCGCTCCACCGCGCGCTCGCAGAACGCGTGCACGGCCTCGCGCGTCTCGCACAGCTCCACGTCGGGGTTCACATGAAAGCCCGCCTCTCGCAGCCACTGCAAAAGCTCCCACTGGCTTTGCGCCGCAAGCGCGCGCTCGTCGGCCACGGCGTAGAGGAAAGACGAAAGGTCGCGGTGCGCGGTGACGGACGGGTCCTTCTGCCGCAGGCTGCCCGCGGCCGCGTTGCGCGGGTTGGCGAACGCCTGCTTGCCGTTGGCCTCGGCCGCGGCGTTGAGCGCGTCGAAGCTGCGCTTGGGCATGTACACCTCGCCGCGCAGCTCGATGGGGACGTCCGCAGCGCTGGCGCCGGCCGCCCCGCCCGCAAGCCCGGCCATGCCCGCCTCGCGCAGGCGCAGCGGCACGTCCTTCACCGTGCGCAGGTTCGCCGTCACGTCCTCGCCCGTGGTGCCGTCGCCGCGCGTGGACGCCTGCACGAGGCGGCCGCCCTCGTAGGTGAGCGCGATGGACGATCCGTCTATCTTCAGCTCGCACACCACCGGCACGAAGCGACCGAACGCCTCCTCCACGCGGTCTATCCACGCGTCCAGCTCGGCCACGTCCATCGCGTCGTCGAGCGAGTACATGCGGCGCGCGTGCCGCACGGGGGCGAACTGCTCGCCCACGTAACCTCCCACGCGCTGCGTGGGGCTGTTCGCGTCGTGGAACTCGGGGTGCGCGGCCTCCAGCTCGCGCAGCTCGCGCATGAGCGAGTCGAACGCTCCGTCCGAGATTTCGGGCGCGTCCTTGGCGTAGTACAGGTAGCTGTGATGCTCGATCTCCCGTCGCAGCTGCTCGATGCGCGCGCCGGGGTCGCTCGTCGCCTCGGCGAGCGCGCGCTCGTCCAGAAGAGTCTGCTGTTCGTCGGCCATGTTCCTCACCGCTTCCTCGCCGTATCCCGAAGAAGGCCCCGAACGTTCGGGGCCTTCGCCTGTTTTCCGAGATTCTACCATGGACGCGCGAGGCGCGCGGGACGTCTCGCTAAATCGCCATCGCCTTGCCGGCGTTCCATCCGTACATGACAAGCGACACGCCGCGCATGAGGATGAACACCGCCAAAAAGACGCTCAGCACAGCCGGCGCCACGAAGAACGCGAGGCCGCAGAGCACGCTCACGATGCCCGAGAACAGCATCCAGCCCCACATCGGCACGCCCTCCTTGCGGATGCGCAGCGAGCCGACGATCTCCACCACGCCGAACACGGCGAAGAAGAACCCTATCACCCACGGTATGACCGCCGCGAACGCGATCGGGTGGACAAGGAACATAAGACCGATCACGATGTCGAGCACCGCGTAGGCCAGCGCCCACCCCGACAGGCTCATCGCCTCGCGGAACCGCACGTAGGTGATAACATCGAAGATGCCCGACACCAGAAACGCCGCGCCGGCGATGGCCGTGAGGGTGACGAGTGTGACGCCCGGCGCCAGCAAGAACAGAAACGCGCACACGATAAGCAGGATGCCCGCCACGATAAGGCCCGCGTCGTGCTTTTTGATTGCATTCATTGATTGCTCCTTTTAATGCAGACCCGCATCCTTCGCGGGCCTTTCAACGTATGGTAGCGCCCCGCAAGACGCGCGCGGAGATGGGGAGCGCTTCGTTGCCGCACCGTAACAACGCACGCGGGCGACCCGCGCTGACGGCTGCCCACGATGCGCGATGCGCCTGGCGCCCAGGCGTTCGGTTGGTCGGTCGGTTGGTTGGTCGGTTGGTTGGTCG
>DXCU01000090.1 GCA_019115845.1 Candidatus Rubneribacter avistercoris
CCCCCCCCCCCCGGCGCCGGAGGGCCCATCGGCGCGGGAGCGGACAGCGGGCGCGGGCGCAAGGAGGCGGACAGCGCCGGACGCCAACTGTCAGCCTCCGGCCACCTCGCGCGGCTGGATTGCCGCGGTCCTTGCTGGGCAGCTGCTCGCACAGCTCCTCGAACGTCCCGCGCCAGCGGGGCGGGCATCCGCGTCGGAGGGCCCACCAGAGACGTTAACCAACATCGGGCGCAAGACCGTCGCCGCCGACAGCGCCAGCATCGGGCGTAAGGTCGTCGCCATCGGCAGCGCCGGCATCGGACGCGGCAACACGGCGAGCCTGCGCGTGTTCGGCAAGGGTTTCCAGCACGCGACGAATGTCGATGGGCTTTGACAGGTGAGCGTTCATTCCGCAAGCGAGCGAAGCGTCCACATCCTGGGAAAACGCGTTGGCCGACATGGCGATGATGGGCACATCGGCCGCATCCGGCCGGTCGAGGGCGCGAATGCAACGCGTTGCCTGGTACCCGTCCATCCGGGGCATCTGCACGTCCATGAGCACGGCATCGTAGCGCCCGACAGGCGATGCCCCGAACAAATCGCACGCCTCCTCGCCGTTGCGCGCAAGATCAACGACCAACCCCGCGTCCGACAGAAGCTCGCAGACGATTTCGGCGTTAAGCTCGTTGTCCTCGGCCACCAGCACGCACAAGCCCTCCGCGTCGCACGCGCCGGGCATCCCGTTCCCAGGCACGCTGGCGACCTCCCGCTTTGCCTCGGAGGCCGTGCGCATGTTGAACGTCACCGTGAACGTGGTCCCCTCCCCCACAACGGAATCCACCTCTATGCCGCCGCCCAGCAGCGTCACGATGCTCTTCACAATGGACATGCCCAGGCCCGTGCCCTGCGCGCGCGAGCGTCCCTCCATGGTGAACGGCTCGAACAGAAGCTCCAAAAACTCCTGCGACATGCCTATGCCGTTGTCCGACACCACGAACGTCACTTGGCGCAAATCCGCCGCCGAAGAGGGCGCCACCTCGGTCTTGAGCGTCACGCGACCGCCCTCGGGCGTGTACTTCGCCGCGTTCGACAGCAAGTTGACCAGCAGTTGCCGCAAGCGCATCGCATCGCCTCGGTACATGGCGCGCGCGTGGGCGGACGTGCGGACCACGAACTTCTGCCGGCGCTGGTCGCATTGCGGACGCACGACACGGGCCACGTCGTCAATCAGGTCGGTCAGGCGAAACGGGTTGTCCGCCAGCACCATCTTGCCGTCCTCTATCTTCGAAAGGTCCAGCACGTCGTTGACAAGCCCCAGCAGATGATCGGACGCCGAGCCTATCTTGGACAGGTTCACCTGCATCTTGTCGGCGTCATCGACGTTGCCGCGAGCGATCTGGAGCATGCCGACAATGGCGTTCATGGGCGTGCGGATCTCGTGGCTCATGCGCGAAAGAAACTCGCTTTTCGCCTGGTTGGCCGACTCGGCCGCGTCCATGGCGTCCTGCAGGGACAGCTGCACGTGCTTGCTGGCGGTGGAGTCGCGCAGCACGACAAGCACCTGGGATTTGCCGTCGAACTCGATGGGCTTGACGGTGTAGGACGCCCAGCGCTCAAGCCCCTCCGGCACACGATAGGAGAACTCGCCCTGCTCAAGCTCTGCGACCAGGCCCTTCTTCACGCGGGCAAACAGGTTGGCCCCTTCGTCCGACAGCTCCGTCCCGTCGGCCGCCTGCGCACCGGCAAGGAAATCGTCCAGGGCGCGGCCCACGACGTTGACGGCCTTCGACGCGATGGGCGTGATCTTCCCGTCGCCGGGCGAATACAGGCTGACCGACAGGTCCACGCAGTCGGAAAGCGCCTGGTAAAGCTGCGTCAACGTCCTCACATTGCGCTCGCGGACGCGACGACGGTACGCAGCGAACCCCGCAAGGCATGCGACGATCAGGCACGCGAGCACAATGCCGAACACCGCCAAGAACGTGGCGGCGACAACGGACGCCTCCGCGCGCACGCTCTCGACCGGCACCACGGCGCACACGTACCAGCTTCCGTTGACGACGGGAGCGACGCACACATACGACGCCCGCCCGTCCACCGGAGCGGTGACGATGCCGCTTTGCCCAGCATCCACGATGCCGAGCAAATCCGGCAGGCCCGCACCTTGCCGGGACCAAAGGTCCAGAAGCATGCTGCTGGCAGACGCTCCCCCTTGGGAGGCGGACGGGTTGTCGTCGGCGGACTTCGCCAGGAAGTCGTACAGGATGGAACCCTCCTCCACGGGCGTGGCGGCGCGGTCCGTCGGGGGCACGAGGATCTCCCCCGAATCGGCCTGGAACAGGACGAAGGAGCCGCCCCCGCCGAACGCGTCCAGACGGTCGGACACGGCGAACAGGTCGAGGGGGATCTGCGCGTACAGCGCGCCGACCTGCCGGCCGTCCAGGTACAGGGGAGTTTGGGCCAAGCGCACGCGCCGCCCGTCCTCGTTCGCGAAGGTGGCCGAATACGACGGAAGCCCCTGGGACAGCGCCGTCTCCGGCTGATCGAGCAGGCCGGCGTCGAACGCGGAGCCGTCGTCCGCAAGCCCCGTCCCATCCATGCCGGCGAACGCGACATACGCAAGGCCCACGCGCTCCCGCAGCGCGCGGAGGGCGGGCAGAACCGCAGAGGGATCGGACGACTGGACGGTGAACGCGCCGATGGCGTCCTGCACCATGAGCACGCGATCGGCCACGCCGTCTGCAGCCTGTTCGGTGAAGGAGACGATTTGCTCTTCGGCGCTTTGATTGAGCTTGCGGTCGATGAACGACGTCAGCGACAGCACCGCAGCCGCAACAAGCAGGGCCGCCGCCGCAACAGCCGCCGCAACGGCGACGCGGCGGACCTTCTCGCCCCTGATCACCGTGCGCATGAGCCCGCCCCTCAGCTTCCCCCGCCGCTCCAAAAGAATAAAGGAATATCAGAACCAATCCATGGCGGAACTGGACTGGCATAGTATACTCTAACGTTGGACTGCAAAACGTTACGCGGCGGTAGCATCCGCCTGAGTCGAGCAACGAGGTAACCATGGATCTTGGTGCGCTGTATCACTTTCTTTTCGAGACGTACGCCGGCATCGGATGCCTGGTGGGAGCGGGGCTCGTGTTAAGCCTTATCGCCTGCATCATCATGGAGCGCCGCACGCGCAAGATGTACGTGAACCACGAGCCGGACGAGGACGACTGGTCGTTTTTCGACGACGATGACGAAGACGGCAAGTAGCGTCGCGTGACCCGCGCTCGCGGCGGGCGGTAGATGCCTGCGGCGACAAGCGGACCGCGCATTGCCGCCACGGGCATGGCGGGCTGCCTGCACCGACGGCGCGGCGGGCCGCTTGCCTTGGACGATGCGGCGGGCCGCTTGCCGCAGGCGCCGACGCAATCGCCTGCGCGCCGCCTGCGGCGGCACGGTCACCCCCTTCCGACGCTCGCCCACCCCCTTCGCCGACGCAAGCGCCCAAGCGTCGTCGCCCCCCGACGGCAAGGCGCCGTCCAGCAAATGCAACCGATTCGATCAGGAGAGATTCCCCATGCAGCACAACGACACGTACCTCTACCGCCGCGAAGGCGCCTACATTCCCCGCGTGGCGGCCGTCCATGACCTGTGCGGCTACGGCAAGTGCTCGCTGGGCGTGGCCATACCGGTGCTGTCGGCCGCAGGCTGCGACGTGTGCCCCGTGCCGACGGGGCTGTTCTCGTCGCATACGGCGTTCCCCGGCTGGTACATGCACGACACCACCGAGATCCTGGCCGACTACCTGAACGCCTGGAAGGGCATCGGCGTGGAGATAGACGCGGTGTATTCCGGATTTTTGGGCGCGCCCGAGCAGGTGGACCGCATCCGCGACCTGTACGCGATGTACCCAAACGCGCTGCGCGTGGTCGATCCCGTGATGGCCGACCATGGCAAGGTGTACCCCACCTACACGCCCGAACTCTGCAACGCCATGGCCGAGTTGGCCTGTGGCGCCGACATCCTGACGCCCAACCTCACGGAGGCGGCCATCATCTTAGGCGAGCCCATCGGTGATGCGTGGGGCGGCACGGACATCTCGGATGCGGAGGCGAAACGCCTGGTGGACGCGCTGGTGGCCAAGGGCGCCAAGCACGTGGTGCTCAAAGGCATCCAACGCGAGGGCGAGACGTGCATCCGCAACTTCGTGGGCGGTGAGGACATGAACATCGTGGAGGTGCACAACGAGTATCTGCCCTACATGCTGCACGGCACGGGCGATTTGTACGCGTCGTGCCTGATGGCCGCCGTCATGGCCGGACGCTCGCTCCAAGAGGCCGTGGCGTTTGCCGGCAACCTCGTGCACGACGCCATGATCGTGAGCGCCCAGCAGCCCGCCTTCCGCGACCGCGGCGTCAGCTTCGAACCGCTGTTGGGCAAGGTGTGCGAGCTGCTGTAAGGCACGTATGGAGCGAATGAGCGAAAGCCCGATGATCCTGCGATAACGGGAGGCCCCCATGGACCGCAAACGAATCATGGAAGAAGCGATTCACTCAGGCGAGATGGAGGGAGCGTACGTTTCCACCGAGTTCCGCCACGATGCCGAGCAGTACGTAGAAGGAAATTTCACCATCGAAGAACTTATGGCAAGGACGAAGCGTCGTTGGCGAGCACGCAAGGATGAGGCTGAAACCACACATGCCTGAACAGTTTGTCGATCCCTACCTTGATTCTGCAACGGGCGTTTTGCGCAATCTGCTAGGCGCATCAACATATGCAGAGCTTCGGAATGCTGAAGGGGAATTTGTCGCACTGCGAATGAACGAATTCTTCGAACGCCCCATTCCCCGCATGACAGGCACTCTCAACGATTTTTGCGTGCTGCATCAAACGCTGTTCCAAGATATTTACGATTGGGCTGGCAAAGTGCGCACAGTTGAGATCCGCAAAAATACCGACGGTGCAGAGTACTTTCTTCCTTCTGCAAACATTCCTCTCGGCATGGAATGGTCCCGAACCGAGCTTGAAAAAGACGGTATGCTCGCAGGAATGCATCTTTGCGATTTTGCCCAGCATCTTGCCTACCACTACGACAATTACAACTTCGTTCATCCTTTTCGGGAAGGAAACGGCAGGGTGCAACGCCTTTTCTGGACGCTGCTCTGTCATAAAGCGGGATACGATTTAGACTGGCGAACGGTGAGCGGCAAAGAAAACGATGAAGCAAGCAGGCTTGCCGCCGAAAATCGCGATTTCCGTGCTTTGGAGGACATTTTCAAGCGTATATCGACACCCTGCGATCCCGACACGCCAATCAATCGGGATCTTTTGACGCTGAGCCATTAGCGTGAATCCGTCTAGTGAAGATAGATTCACGCTAAGACGTTTCGCCGCTGTAGGCATAGTCGGGCACGAGGACGCAGGTTGCCAGCATGAGGGCGATGGGGATGAGGGTGGCCGTTAGGTTGTGAACGGAGGGCAGCCAGGTGAGACCGCTTGATGCGACCCAAGCGGCTGCGCAGATGCCCGCCATGAGCACCGCGCCCGCGCATGCCGCACCCACCACCGCGAACGCGCGCGTGGGCCGCAGCCGGACCAGGGCGAGCGCAAGTGCCGCCACCAGCCAGCTGGCCGCCACGCACCACAGCGCCGGTTGCGCGAGCAGCGCCCCAAGGGCGGCTTGCACGCTTGCGCCGTTGAACGCGAGGTGCGCAGGCGCATCCCACCCCATGAGCGAACCCGAGCCGAACGCGGCAAAAATAACGGCTGTCACCAGGGAGAACGCCGTTGTTTCCAACGCGCGGGCAGGCGGCAGGCAAAAACCGGCCGCAAGCGGCACAAGCTGCCCGCCGCCAAGTGCTCCAGCAAGCGGAACGGCGAAGGCGGCGTTGGCCTCAGCGTCGCCCTCTCGCGCGACGAAATACCACCACGCGATAGCCGCCACCAGCAGCACGCAGCCTGCAGCCGGCGCCCCCTGAACGACGAGCGCCGCAGCGAGCGACCCGTATGCGAGCAGCGCGCCCAGATGCGGTTTGAGAGCGCCCGCAAGCGCGACAAGCGCCAGCAACCCCCAGAACAGCGGATTGTCCAGGCCGCTTGTTTGCGGGATGTTCCCCAGCGCAACGAACGCCGTGAACCCCGAACCCGCCGCCCCCAGCATGCGCGCAGCAACGGCGCGGTGCCAGGGCGCGATGCGATCGCGCAGAGGCACGCGCGGAGCGGGCGGCACGGCGGTTTCGGCGTCGTCGTCGGCAAGGTCGTCCTCCTTATCCGCGTGGCCCACGATGGAGGCCAGCTCGCGCGCACCGCGCTTCGGGTCGCCGAGGAACGGCTCCAGCTCCTCGGCGAAGTCGGTCACCGTGGCGTAGCGCTCCTCGCGGTCGGGGTCCAGGGCGTAGAACACCACGTCGTCCAGGGCCGCATCAAGGTTATCCCAGCACAGCGAGGGCAGCACCAACTCCGCGTCCTCGATGGCCGCCTCTGCGCGCTCCAGATCGGACGCGAGAAACGGGTTCTCCCCCGCCAGCATTTCGTAGGTCACCGAGGCCAGCGCCCACTCGTCGCAGCGCACATCGAGGGTTTCCTGGCGCATCTGCTCAAGCGGCATATAGCCAATGGTGCCGCCACCGGCCGTGCCGAACCCGGACGCGTCCGCCAGCGTGGCCAAGCCGAAGTCGGTCACCTTCACCTGGCCCTGCCGGTTGATGAGGATGTTGTCGGGCTTGATGTCCAGGTGGAGCACCTGGTTGGCGTGCGCCACCTCCAACGCGTGCGACACCGCCGAGAACACGGCCGCGATGATGTCCAGGTTCATGCGGTCGTCGTAGCGGCGCATGAACTCGCCAAGCGACATGCCCTCCACGTACTCCATGATGAGGTAGGCCGTGGAACCCTGCACCTCGAAATCGTACACCGCCACGATGCTGGCGTCGGAGAGCATGGCGGCCGTACGCGCCTCGTCAAGGCCGGGCACGTGTGCAAGCGAGCGCGCGAAGGGATCGTTGCCGAGCATGCTGACGGAGCGGCCGGCTAGCGAGAAGAGGTCGGCTTCGTCGTCATCGTCGGCGAATACGGGATCGACCGAAGCGGTGGGAGCGGAGGAAATGCCGGAAAGGGCTTGCGTCGGATCGTCCGCGCTCATCCCCGCACGCTCAACAGCAGCCGCGTCAGCCCCTCCCCCCGGAAACGCCATGCGCGCCATGTCCACTTCGTCCAACTCGATGCACTTGATGGCCACCCGACGCTGGATGCGCGTGTCCCACGCCACCTGCACGGAGCCGAAGCCGCCCGCGCCCGCCTCTTCGATGGGCCGGTACCGATTGAGTATGAGCTGTCGATTGCGCGCCATGCGCCCTATTATAGGGGAGTTGATGGGCGGACGGACGTGCAACACGCTGAGGTCCGTTGGCGCCACTCCCCTTCACTACAAATAAACACCGTATAGAAATTCGAGCGTCTCTTCTAATATCGCTCGCTTCTTTCGGCTGTTCTCGCGCGATGCATACTCCCTAAGATCCGTCAAAAACAGTTCGGCATCGATCCTCAACTGGCCGCCAAGCTCCAATCGGGCATCGGCAGGCAACAGATCCGAAAGTTTGACAACATCATTCCTGTGCTTTTTAAGCACCTTCTCGGAAATCTGCTTTCCTTCATCATGCAAACGCCAGTTATCCACATGCGCTCGCATTTTAAGCGGAATAATGTACAAAGCCGATAACGTAGTGATGCCCCCTATAGATTCCGCATTTGCTCTAATGAAATCGTAGTACCCGTCATTCAAAATAATGGCAGACAAGCTTGATACCGTCTCGTCAAACGATAGGGGTGCAATATGCGACCCCTCATTTTCGAGCACAAAGTCAGGACGCCTCGCGAACAACTCGATTTCACCCGGGTACTCACCCACATTCGGACTCCCGGGCGGAAGAACAAATCTATAATAGACGCAATTCCCCTCTTTGCGCTTCCATGCCTCATAGCCACCGCTGCGCACAAAACCCCAAATCGCACGACCAAACGACGGATCGCAGTCATCCACCAGCACAACCACGTCCAAATCTTTCGTCAGACGAAAGGTATCGCCCACGTCATCGAATAGAATGCTGCACGCACCTCCGCCAATGAGAACGTACTCCTTCTCGTGGCCGAGCATGGCCTCTCGGAACTTATCAATACCCGTTACTGTTGGCATGCCGCCTCCCTCAGTTGCGCTACAGCATCGGCAAATCGCACATCGTTTTTTCCTTCGTCTCTCATCTCGGCGTAAAGACCAAGCGCATCAATCGAGCAAAACCCTGTTGATGCTTTAGATGCTGCATTAAAGCCGTCAAGGTCGTAAGCCCACTCCTCCACAATAATATCGGGCACCTCAAACCATTCGGTCTCGACCCAGCGGCTTCCCGCCTTTTCTTTTATCTGGGTTAGTTTCTTGCGATACACGGCCACTCTTAAAACGCTCGCGTCGTGCGCAAGATCGGAATAATACGGCAGCGCGCTTTCTCCCGAAAGCAAAGCTCCGGCATGCTGCAAAGCTTCAAGCGAATCTTTTCCCTTTAAGAGCTTCCTTTCCTTTACGGGCGAGATAAGATATGGCTCGAACACTTCAAGGATCCTGTCCTTGGACATTCCTGGATTTCTCAGCACCCGCCGTTTCCATTCGGTAGATAACGAAGACGGCAAAATCGCTTCTATTTCTGCAAGACAATTCGTAATCGTTGATCTACTAACGCTTGCAGCTTTGGCAAGCTCTCCAGCCGTCAGCCCGTCCCATCTGCCAGCTATAAGATTGAGAACTATTCTTTGGGTATGAGGAGACATCTGCTTTGCTGCCCGCCCTTCAAGGGTTGGCGACGCCGCCAACCCTAAAAATGGCAGAAATACGTTGTTGGCATCTTTAATATAGGCGATTCTTTCGGAGGCAAGCGCTCTCATTATTCCGCTATCCAAATAGGGCGAGCACACAGCGACGCGCCGTGGATCAACCTTTGCAACAGCACGCACGAGAGATCTCGAAGATAATACCGTTGGACGCCCAATGGCAACCGCAATCAAAAACTCTTGAATGCTGTCACCAAGATTGGCAGCCATCAGCTGAAACTCCTCGGAAAAGCGTCGTGGAATTTTGTTTACGACATTATCTGCTTCAATCTCCAATGGCATCGAAAACAAGTAGCGCGGAACATTTTCCATTGTCTGCCTCCAATCACTTCATCATCATTTTATTTTTTTCTGAAAGAAATGTAAAATGATGTTTGAAAGGAATTCAAAGGACGAGCGCACAGCGTCGTTGCCAGAGAGGGTTCCGAGGGTTTCGTCCATGACGCCCCGAAGCATGCCCAAGTCGGTCTTGGCGCGGGAGCGGCCAGCACCCTCGGGTACGATCCGAGCATGAAGGAAGAGCAGCGTCGCAATCTGTTGCAAGCGAGGATTGCGCATCTTTGCCGCACGCACGCGCCGTGAGATCCCCGCTTCCACGAGCGCATCGCTAACGCGCGCATTGGTAGCTACGGCGCCTTCGGTGCGGGAGAACCCGTTAAGCATGTTTGACGGGTGGGCGCAGGCGTTGCGCACCGCTTTCGCTTGGCGGAGCAGGTAGTGCTCGTCGCGCATTCCCCCATCATCCCAGCGGTCGGCGCAGAACAGTTACAGGTCGATGAGAGTGCCGAACGAGACGAGCTCCAGGAACGCCCGCAGGGGCATCTGGTCGGGCAGAGTGTACTTGCGTACCAAGTCGCCGCAATAGGCGTCGGGCGCAAGCGCCCGGACCTCGCCCTCGCGCCGACGGCGCTCGGCGTGGTTGAGGCCCGTCATGTAGCCGGAGACGACGGAGTAGCCATCCTCGCTTTCGCGCCGCATCACCTCCCGCATGAGCCTGACCCTGGCGTAGTGCTCGACATCCAGGGTTCAGGGCAGCAGAACATAGCGTAATGTCCGATCAACCGAGGAAAGCCGCATCAAATGCCTGGAGTCAAGCCCGATGCACTGCCCGTCGCGCGGACCGCCCATGCGCCTCTCGAAGAGGTCTCGGTATGCATAGAGCTTGAAGAAATAGGTGCGGTCAGTCAGGTAGGCGGCAGCCTCATCCTCGCTGCAGAGGTTGAAGGTTATGCCCTTGGACTTCATGTGGGCTATCTGTTGCTCGACGGTCAGCAGGAGCTTGGGGTGCCGTTCGGCGTCGGGGTTGATGGGTTATTCGACGTTTTCCATGCCGGAGCCTCCCCTCCCTTTCTGGTGACCATTCTACCAGCGCGCTGCAACGCGTCTTTGCTATCGCCAACGTGCTCTCACTGAAAAGGCCGACGCAGCACGGGTAAACCCACCATCCAGCAAGCGTTAGAACGCGGCGTCCACGGGGGCGCTCACGCGCACGCGTTCTTGGCCGCGTTCGAGTTCGGTGAGTTTGGCGAGGAAGGGAGGCTGCGTGCCGTCAAGCATGCGCAACCACAGAGCCACCTCGTCGGAAAACGACGTGTCGAGCACCTTCGCGCCGCAGTCGGACGCGATGCGCACCAGCTGCTCGTAGCGCGCATACGACGTACGCACCTCCAGATCAACGCAGCGCGACACCACCACCAGCTCGGCCGCTTCCACACCTGCCTGCACGGCCTGGGTGTAAGCGCGCACCAGCCCGCCCGTGCCCAGCAGCACGCCGCCGAAATAGCGCGTGACCACCGCGACGACGTCGGTGAGGCCCGCATGCTGCAGCACCTCGAGCGTGGGCAGGCCGGCGGTTTTCTGCGGCTCGCCGTCGTCGGAGTACCGCACGCGGCCCGCCGCGCCCGCGCCGCCTTCGCGCAGCACGTAGGCGTACACGTTGTGGCGCGCCATGCGGTTGGCCGCGCGCACCTCCTCCAGGAAGGCGAGCGCTTCCTCCTCCGTCTCCACGTGCGCAAGGCTGGCGATGAAGCGGCTCTTCTTCTCCTCTATCTCCGCGACGGCGCGGCCGGCTATGGTGGTGTAGGACGTCATGGGGAAAGTGTAGCACGACCCGACAATGCTCAACGCCAGGCCGTCGCGCAAGAGGCGCGCCCCGGCACGCCCGAGAGTCGCCTGCGCCTGCGGAGGAGGTCGAAATCCAAGCAAAGCGGCGCGTGTCGCATTTGGAGAAACGAGGCACGGGCGATGCGGTCGAGCGGAGCCGCGAGCATCCGGAGGCCGCGCTTGATCGGCGCGATCTACGCCAGCTTCTCGTACTCGGCAGGGTTCACCGGCTCGCACCATTCGTTGCTGGTCTCCTCGCCTTCCACCTCGATGGCCAGGTGGCTGAACCAGCTGTCGGCGGCAGCGCCGTGCCAATGCTTCACTTCGGCAGGAATGTTCACCACATCGCCCGGCTTGAGCGCGCGGGCGGGCTGGCCCCACTCCTGGTACCAACCGTGGCCCGCCACGCAGACGAGCAGCTGCCCGCCGCCCTTCGCAGCATGGTGGATGTGCCAGTGGTTGCGACAGCCCGGCTCAAACGTCACATTGAATATAGGCACCTGATTGGTGCTCACGGGCGCGAGGTAGCTTTGGCCGTCGAAGTACTGGGCGTAGGCGTCGTTGGGCTGGCCGATGGGGAAGATGCTGGCGGCTTCGAACGCGGCACGGGCGTCTGCGGTCATAAGGGGCTCCTTTCACGTTGGATGCTTCCAGCGTACGCTTTGCATTTTGGCATGTACAATACCTATAGTGAAAGAATAGTATTCATTGAACGAATACTATAAGAAGCAAAGCGGGCAGTGCTGCGGCTTCGGGGCGAACAGCAGCATGCTGACAGCAAAGCGGGCGCACGGCGTTCGCCGCCGGGATGGGCAGCATGCCGGCGCACGGCGTTCGCTGCCGAGATGGACGTGCGGCTATCGACGCGCAGCGTTTGTCGCCAGGCGAGCACGCAGCAAGACGTCGCGAAACAGACGAGAGCATGACCGGTCACCGCCAGCAAGAACAAGCATACCGCGGCGCCGGGAGGAAGAGGAGGCGGCTATGGAGTTGAGGGTGCTGGAGTACTTCCTAACGCTGGCGCAGGAAGGCAGCGTGTCGGCGGCGGCCGAGGCGCTGCACGTGTCGCAGCCCACGCTCTCGCGCCAACTCATGGATCTGGAACGCGAGCTGGGCACCACGTTGTTCCTGCGCGGACGCAGGGGCATCACGCTCACCGAGGACGGCATGCTGCTGCGCCGGCGCGCGGCCGAGCTGCTCAGCCTGGCAAACATCGCGAAGTCGGAGCTGGCGGCGGGACGCGACGCGCTGGCGGGCGAGATCCGCATAGGCTGCGCGGAGACGCGGGCGGTTGACGTGCTGGCGCGCCTCATGCGGCAGTTCCGCAGCCACCACCCCGCCGTCGCCTTCCAGATTTCCAGCGACCTCGCGGAAAGCGTGGCCGAGCGCATCAACCGCGGGCTGCTGGATTTCGGCTTGGTGCTGCGACTGGACGGCAGCTGGGGCCTTGACGCCGTGCGCCTGCCCACCGAGGAACGCGCCGTTGTGATCATGCGCGATGATTCGCCGTTGGCGGACCGCGACGTCGTGACGCTGGACGACCTTGCGCAAGAGGACCTCCTCGCGCCTTTAAGCTTCCGGAAAAGCGGCCTTTTAGGAGGCGAACTGCCGCGCGCGGAAGGCGGCCGCCTCAACATGGTGGCGCAGTTCGATCTGCCGTACAACGCCTCGCGCATGGTGCGCGCGGGCATGGGATGCGCTGTTTCGCTGGACGGCCTGGTGGCCACACCCGCCGGCTCGGGCCTGACGTCCCGACCGCTGGAGATGGAGCTGGATATGCCCTCCTACCTGGTCTGGAAGCCTTCCGGCATGCGCACCCGCGCCTGCGAGGCGTTCCTTGAGCAGGCGCGGGAGGCGTTCGGGTAGGGCAAGCACGGTACGAAGCGAGAAAGGAAGGCGCGGAAACGACGAGGGCGAGTACTATTTCGGAGGCCTCGTCAACGCCGTCGCCCACAGAGACTACTCCATTCGAGGCGAGTACATCCGAGTTTACATATTCGATGACAGGATGGAGATACAGAGTCCTGGCAGCCTTCCGAACATTGTGACACCAGAGAACATGCGCTATACCAGATACTCACGAAATCCCTCCATAGCCAAAGTTTTCATGGCCTTCGATTGGGTGCGCGAACTAAACGAGATTGCGGCGATGCGATTGGCGGCAGAGAAAGGACGTGTAACGACAAAGGGATTGGCTGCAAGCAGAGACATCACGACGCGAACGGCATCCGGCGTTCTGAAGGCGCTATCAAATAGAGGGCTTCTAACTTGGCATGGAAACAACGCTCGGGATCCGCACCAGTACTACGAAATTACTCCGAAAAATATTTCGGAGTAATTTCGTAGCAACCTGTCCGAGGAAAAGGGGAATAAGGCCGACCCTGCTGGGACTAGCTCTAGTTTTATCTAAGCGTCTTTCCAGGCGCCGTCCTGGCAATGTCTGGAGCCGGCATCGACATCTTCAACCGCGCCTCATCCATGAACTTCGGATCCGCGCTCGAAAACGCTATGGCGCAAGAGATAGCCCACCAACTGCGGAGAAACCATGCGGCCTACTTCTTGTTGGGGTCGGTGGTGCCGGCGAGGGGTTTTTCGCCGGGACGGGCGAGCGGGCCCACCAGCTCGTGGGCGGTGTAGGGCTCTTCCAAGTACGCCACCTCGTCCGCAGAAAGCGTCACCGAGAGCGCGGCAACGGCGTCGTCCACGCGCGCGGGGCTTGAGCACCCCACGATGGGGGCCTCCACGCCGCGCGCCCACTGCCAGGCAAGCGCCACCTGCGCCATGGGCACACCGTGCGCAGAAGCCACCTCGGCCACGCGCGCCACAATGGGAAGGTCCTGGTCGCGTGCCGCATCGTACTTGTTGCGCACCACGGCGTCGGTGGCGCCGCGCACCGTGGAGGACTCCCAATCGGGCCGCGCAAGGTGTCCTGATGCCAGGGGGCTGTACGGCGTGAGCGCCACGTCGAACTGGCGGCACACAGGGATCAGCTCGCGCTCGTCCTCGCGGTAGAGCAGGTTGTAGTGGCTCTGCATGCTGGTGAACTTCGTCCAGCCGTTGCGCTCGGCCGCAACCTGCATGGTGTGGAACTGGTAGGCGTACATGGCGCTGGCCCCCAGCGCGCGCACCTTGCCCGCGCGCACAAGCGAGTCGAGCGCCTCCAGCGTTTCCTCGACGGGCGTGCCGTAGTCGAAGCGATGGATGATGTACAGATCCAGGTAGTCGGTCTGCAGACGCTTGAGCGTGCCGTCGATCTCGCGCAGGATGGCCGCGCGCGAAAGCCGTCCCTCGTTGAAGTACACTTTACTGGCCAGCACCACCTCATCGCGCGGCACGCCCAGGCGAGCCAGCGCCTGGCCGATGTACTCCTCGCTGGTGCCATGGGCGTAGGTGTTGGCCGTGTCGATGAAGTTGACGCCCGCATCCAGCGCATGCGCGATGATCTCGCGCGTGTCGTCCGGGCCGACCGTCCACTGGTGAAAATCGGCCGACGGCTTTCCGAAGCTCATGCCGCCTAGGCACACCCGCGACACCTCGATGTCCGACCAGCCCAGCCTTGCGTATCGCATGTCCGTCATAGACCTCTCTGCCTCCTTGTCGTCGCTTGCGAAGTCGCATGATAGACCTTCGAGCCGACTCCAAGGCAAGCGGCTTTGCGTCCATGACCGCATGCCCCCATCCCCCTTCGATTTCAAAGGAAGCCGCTGCCGGCCGAGCGCAAAGCAATCAAGGCTGAGAAGCGTCGGCTGCGGGGTCTTCGCCTTCGGCCCCGCAGCACCCTGAGGCCGGAGGACGGCCGCGCGGTCCACCGCCCTCGCGCACGGCCTGCTCACCGCCAGCGCGGTAGCGTTTCGCCCACACGGACACGGACACATCGGAGCGCACCCCGTTGCGGCGGGCGGCCTCCGCGACGGGCATGCCGCCCTCCACCACGTCCCGCGCCGCCGCAAGGCGCACCTCTATCGGGTAGCTCTTCCCGCCGTGGGACCGCTCGCGGGCCTCCATGCCGAAGGTCCGGTACAGCCGCCCCCACTCGCGCACGGTGGAGCGCGGCAGGCCCGTCATGGTGGAGACCGCCTTGTATCCGTGACCGGCCTCGAACAAGGCGAAGGCCAGCGTGCGCATGCGGTCGTCATGGGGAACGCCCGGGCGCAGCTCGCCGCGCGACGAGGGGGACGCAGGCGGACCCGGCTGCCGGACGGGTCCCTTGGGGTGGGTCCCCATCGCTAGGCCACCCCCCTTCCGAGCGCCCGCCCAAACGGCGGGACCTTCGCCTCCCCGGACAACCCATCCCTTGTCTTCAGCTGCTTGCATGGAAGCAGAGAGCCGCACCGCCAGGCGAACAGGCGAATCGCAAGTGCGCGCATAGGTTCCTCCTGGAGATATTCTCGTAGCAAAGTCAAAGGCACTGTCGGATTCCTACATGCTGGTCTTTTGGGGCAAGCCGGCAGGCGTTAGGTTTTTGGAGAGACAAGCTGAATGAGCGCAGTGGCGTGCTTGTGAGTTTGGCTTGCCCCGAAAGACCAGCGCGCGGATGCTACTTCGCGCTCCCTATCCTGCAAATGATGGAGCCGCAGACGGGGCACTTCCCCTTCGTTATGGGCTTGCCGTTTTTGGTGAGCCCTTTCTCCGCGTCCTCCATAGCCCTTTTCTCCTTGCACTTCATGCAATACGCTTCAATTTTCATGATTTCCTTCCTTAGCAATCGGAAGGGGTCGCGCTCTTGCCCGGATCCGGCATGCAGCCCCTGCGACATTTGCAGAATCCCATCTGCCGAACATAGACGATACGTTATCAATAACGCCTGGTCAATCACGATTTTTTTGTCGTGATTGACAATTGGCCTCCTTCTTTTGGCCACTAGAGAAGACGGATTTGCAAACCACGTTGAAAACCTGCCTCGCAACCTCGTCGATACTCGCGGTTCGGCTTTGTCGACTCCCGAATCACTTGTATTCCCTCCTACGATCACTGCGCCGTCACGACCGAATACCCAGATTGAAATCCGAATGGGAGACCCTCCCCTTTGCGCTCCGCCCCCTTGCCCCTTCTATAATAGGTGCCGAATCGGTAACATTCTGAGAACAAACCCCCTACGCCGTGCATAATGGCGTTACCGCACAGCCGCGCGACGCAGCGCGGCAAAACGGTGCGGACACCGCGAATCCCCTGGAAAGGAGACGAACGATGAAAAACACGCCGGCGCTCGCCAAGAAAGCCGCCTTGACCGTTGCCGCAGGGGCGCTCGCGCTCTCCATGGGCGCGCTGGCAGGATGCGCATCGTCCAACAACGCCGACGCCCAGCGCATCGCGCAGCTGGAGCGGGAGATAGAGGAGCTGAAGTCCCAAGGATCGGGGGAAAGCTCCTCGTCGGGGTCGTCTTCCAACACGCCCGGCTCGAATGACTCAGCGGCGAACGACGCGGCGGCGAACGGCGGCTCCTCGTCGTCAAGCGACGGCTCCGCCAACTCGTCCAACACCGGAACCTCGGGCATCCAAATAACCGACGCCACCGCCCAAGACTTCTCGGCGCGCGCCGACGCGCTCATCGCGGAGGCCGACGCCGCGCAGGTCGGAGCCGATCGCACGGCGACCATAGCCACCTACCTCGACTTCGATCAGCGCTTCGAGGCCCTTGAGAACGAGATCGACCTCTACGATGACCAAAGGGAGATCGAGTACAAGAGCGGCTCTTTGGACTGGAAGGGCTACCGCGCCATCGAAGCCCAGCTCGATTACATTGAGAATCGGCTTGACCACGCGAAAGACTCCCTCGAGCTGAGGTTCGGCATCGACGACTAGCGCCGAAGCGGCAAAAGCGTCACGCTCAAACAACCCGGCAAACGGCCGCCGCGCATCGGCGGCCGTTTGCATGAGATCACCCGATCAGGCCCTCCACAGCCTCCGCGGCCGCGCGCACGCCGACAGCTCCTCCAGGGCGCGCTCGCTCAGCATCCCGTTGGCGGCCGCGGCCTCCACCGCCGAGCGGACGCTGGCCAGCGACATGGCCTCGCCCGCCGCCGCCCG
>DXCU01000091.1 GCA_019115845.1 Candidatus Rubneribacter avistercoris
AGGTGGAAGCTTGCGACAGCGTGGTGGAGTTCTACGACATGGAGCCGAACACCGCCCTCGCCGACGAGCTTGCGGCGGCGGGTATTGAAGTCCACACAGTTGGCGACGCGGCCGAGCCGCACAACATCCAGCGTGCCGTCCTCACCGGCAACCTGTGCGCTCGCGCTTTGTAAGAGCCTCCTCGGTTGCGGCGTCCTCGCGCTCCGTCGCCCGGATTCCGAGCGACGGAGCGCGTTTCCGCGCCTCGCGCGCGCCGCATGCGGCCGTTTCGGCAGGTGCGCGGTGCTATAATCGCGAGGTCGTACTCTTGTGGAAAGGTTCCGAATGCCCGATGATCGCCCTGCTCTGAGCCTCCGCTTCCTCGCCTCCGGCACGTTTTTGCTAGCCTGCCTCTCCATTGCGGCCTTCAGGCTCACGTTCCGCCCCGCGTTCGCGGGCGACACGGCCTTGGTCGACGTCTCGGGCGACGTCGCCGAGATCATCGCGCAGGTGTGCGCGATGATGCTGCTCACCATCCTCGAGCGTTTGTGCTCATGCACCCTGCGGCAGCTCTCCGTCGTGCTCGTCTGCGGCGCGCTGCTGCAGGCGGCGGGCTCTTTTCTCGTCGTTTTCTCCCCGCTTGCCGGCACGCCGCTCGAAGGCGTGCCCTTCGCCGTCCGCGGCGTTGGCAGCGCGTCGTTCTTCCTGATGCTGGGGTGGGTCCTCGGTTCCATGGCGCCGGCTCGCTCGGCGCTCTGCATAGCAGGGGGGCAGCTGCTCACCGAGATGATCGCGCTGGCCCAAGGCGCCCTTCCCGATACGGCGGCCATCGCGTCGCTGTGCTTTTACCCTGTCGTCGGGATGGTCTGCCTGCTGCTCGTGCTGCGCAGGCAGCCGCTGTCCGCCGACGATGGCCGCCCTCCGCAGCTCGGGCTTCGCTCGGGCACCGTGGTGGAAAGCGCGTGCCTTCTGGCGATATGCGCCACGTCGAAGACGGTCCTGGCCCTGTTCGAACCTCCCTTCCTCGCCGACGGGGACCGGCTCTACTCGCTCTCCATCACCGTCATGTGCCTGATCGTGTTTCTTGCGTATGTTGTTTGGCTCTACGTTTTGAAGCGGCGGGATCCGGATCGGCTGTGGCCCTTCCTCATGCTTATCGTGTTCGGCGGCCTGTTCGCGTGCTCCTCGCTTTTCCTCATGGTGCCCGATTTCGCCTTTTCGCTGCTCAAGGCAACTCAGAGGATGATCATGCTTTTCTCCTGGGTGTTTTTGGCAAGCGTCATCTACCAACGGGGCCTGCCTGCCGTCCCTGTTTTCTGCCTAGGCCAGCTGGCCTTTTCGCAGGCGCCTTACCTGGTTGCGAACTTCATCAAGATCAACGGCTTGCAAGTTGATTCCGCCAACCAGGACGCGACCATCGTGGTTGCGACCGTGGTTTTGGCCTTGGCGGTGCTGGTCGGGGTGCTCGCGGTGGTGTCGAAGGGCAGCGCGGACCAGGCGCCCGTCGAGCGCCGGCTGTCGGCCGAGGAAGCGCTGCGGCAGTCGGTTGACGCGCTTGCCCGGACCTACGGGCTGTCCGAGCGCGAGGCCGAGGTAGCGTTGCTGGTGGCGAAGGGCTACACGCTCAGCGCGTGCGGCGAGGTGCTGCATATCTCGCTGAACACCGTGCGGGTCCATTCCCGCAACCTTTACAAGAAGCTGGACATCCACAAGAAGAGCGACTTGCTGCGTCTGATAGAGGGGAGGGACGCGTAGGACGGGCGCGGGCGGGCATCACGCCGTCCATCCCGGCCGCAAGCGGTGGATGCCGGGCGGGCTGCGGTCGGAGGCGGCCAGACGCAACCGCGCCGGGTTGAAATCGTCGGAGGCGGCGCCTTACTCGTCGTCCCCGCTGTCCTCCGCGTCGGCATCCGGGCGCTTGAAGGCCCGTCCCATCTCGTCCAGGCGACGGCGGTGCTCGCGCACGACGCGCTGCGCGATGCGAAGCCGTCGTTCCTGCGCAGACGCGAAAAGCGGGCCGTCGCCGTCGGGGTCGGCGTCGGCGGCCAGGTCGTGGCGGGACATCTCCTGGGCAGCCAGGTCAAGCGCTTCGTCGATGGCGCGCTTGCGGGCGCTGCGGCGCTGCAGCAGCGCGGCGCGGTCCTGCCATGCCTCGTCCTCGCTTTCGGCTTCTGCGCCTTTGCGCCCCCTGCGCCTTTCCGCCAGGCGCTCGAGCGCCTCCTGGCGGGCCAACATCCGCTCCAGCTCCCAGTGCTCGCGCAGGATGTCGCCGATGTCGCGCGGGTTGTGGCTGATCTCGCGCACGGCTTGGATGGGCCGCGCGTCGGCGACGCGGTAGGTGACGGAGGCGAGCAGCGGCATGAGGAACACGGTGATGGCCCCGGCGGCCACCATCACGCTGGCCGTGGCCTGCTCCATGGCCCCGGAGCTGACGGCCACCGAGGTCACCGCCACTATGAGGGGCAGCGCCGTGGTGCAGTACAGCGCCACCGTCAGGCGGTTGTGCGAGGACATGTCGCGCGTTCCCTTGCCGGTGGACAGGGCCGCGTAGATGGGCACCGCGCGCGCGATCAGCAGCATGAGGATGAACCCGACCAGCAGAAGCGGCTGGGCGAACACGGCCGACAGGTCTATCTTCGCGCCCGACACGACGAAGAACACGGGGATGAGGAATCCGTAGGCCGCTCCGTCGAGCTTCGCCTCCAGGTTGCGGTCGCCCTCGGGGATGACGTAGCGCAGCACGAAGCCGGCGGCGAAGGCGCCCAGCACGATGTCCAGATCGAACACGGCCGAGAGCGTGACCAGGCCCACGAGCAGAAGCACGGTCGTGCGCATCATGGTTTGGGAGGTGGTGTCGGCGTTGGCGGACAGGAAGCGGTAGAGCCTGTGCCCCGCCTTCTTCGCCTTGGCGGGCACTACCGCCACCACTGCGCACAATGCGATGAACGCCAGCAGGATGAGGACGGTCTTCCATTCCGCCCGCGAGGAGAGCAGAAGGGCCATGGCGAGCACGGGGCACAGCTCGCCCCAGGTCCCGTAGGCCAAGGTGGATTCCCCCACGCGCGTCTCCATGAGGCCGCGCTCCTTCAGGATGGGCATGAGGGTGCCCAGCGCCGTGGTGGTGAGCACGAGCGCCATGATGACGGCGTCCACGTGCGTCTCGCCGATACCCGGGGCCACCCGCATGACGGCGAACGCGGCGACGAACGAGACCACCCACGTGGCCAGCCCCCGCTTGCCTTGCGAGCCGGTGAGGCTCTTCGGGTTTATCTCGTAGCCGGCCAGCAGGAACAAAAAGGCCAGCCCCAGGTCGGAGAGGAGCAGCACCGAGTCGGTCAGCTGGACGGCTTCTGCCAGGTAGGGGCCGAGCAGGGATCCGGCGATGAGCAGGAACACCGTCTCGGGGATGAGCTTGTTGGGAACGAGTTTCGCCACGATGGGGCTGGCCGCCGCGACAAGCGCGATGACGGCGAGCGAGACGAGGTCGGCGGTCATGGGGTCCTTTCGATGCGGTTTTCGCGTCCTTGCTGATGGGCGGTGATATTCTACACCTTTGCCATCAGGCGCGCCGTATGGCCCACACTTTCCGCACGCTCTTGCGCCACGCGTCCTGCGCGCCCTTCGGGCATGGTATCCTGCAACCGCCGCGCATCTTCAGGAGAAAGGAGCAACCCCCCATGATCGTCACCACCACGAACTCCGTCGACGGCTACCGCGTGTCCGGCTACTACGGCATCGTGTTCGGCGAGGTGATCACCGGCATCAACTTCCTGCGCGACCTCGGCGCGGGTATCCGCAACTTCGTCGGAGGCCGCAGCGAGGGCTACGAGCAGGAGCTTTTGCAGGCGCGCACCGAGGCGCTGCAGGAGCTTGAGCAGCGTGCGGCGTCGATGGGCGCGCATGCCGTCATCGGCGTCGACCTTGATTACGAGGTGCTCGGCCAGGGCAACATGCTCATGGTCACCGCCTCCGGCACCGCCGTCACGCTCGAACAGGCGTAAGGGGGCTTTCCGCAGGGTCGCGGGCGGCCCTTTCCGCTTTGGGCCGGCTCAGCGTTCAAGGTAGGCGCTAAGGGCCGGCCAGGCGCGGGCGGCTTCGGCGTATCCCTGCTCGTACAGGGCGAAGAGCTTCTCCGGGTCCTTCTCCATGCTGGCCACGGTCACGGGCTTGGGCGGGCGGATGACGAAGGCCCTGCCCGCATCGTGCAGGCGCGGGAGCATGCGGTAGACGCGGTTGTACTCGTAGTGGCGGTGTTGGAGGCGCTCCAGGTAGTGCGGGTAGGCGGCGTAGCGCTGGCGCATCAGCGCCATCAGCTTGTCGGGCCCTTTCTTGTAATCGGATGCCTGGGTGAGCACCACGATGTGCTTTTCGGCGCCGGTGAGCAGGGAGTAGAGGATGGGCACGCTGTCGCAGGTTCCGCCGTCCAGAAGGCTCTTGCCGTCCGCCTCCACGATCTGGCTGACAAGCGGCATGGACGACGACGCGATGAGGTAGGGCAGGTCGGCGCGCGCGTCGGAAAACTCGTGGTAGTCGGCCTCGCCGGTCTCGAGGTTGCTGGCCACGGTGACCAGGCGCATGGGGGAGGCGTCGAACGCGGCGTAGTTGAACGGCTCCAGGCGGTTCGGTATCTCGTCGAAGGCGAACTCGCGTCCGCAGGCGTTGCCGGTGCGCACGAAGCTTTTGAGCGACAGGTAGCGCCAGTCCGCGCAGTACTTCGTGTTGAGGTAGCAGCTGCGCCCGTCCTCGCCGGCCACGTAGTTGTAGCCGCAGAGCGCCCCCGCGCTCACGCCGACGACGCGTTCGCAGAACAGTCCCCGGTCGGAAAAGAAGTCGAGCACGCCGGCCGTGAACTGCCCGCGCATGGCCCCGCCCTCCAGAACCAGGTTGGCGGCCGTGACGGCGTGCCCGCGCCAGGCGGGTTCGTGGAGAGGGGTCCCGGGCGCCGCCGGGTTTTCGCCGTCGGGCGCGGCGCCGTGCGGGCCGCCGTCCGCGCGGCGCGCGAGGGGTTCTTGGCTCATGCGTGATCCTTTCCGTTGTCGCGAACCATTATAGCGCCTTGATGCCGACGCGACCGGGCGCCGTTCGCGGCCGGATGTGTCGGCTTTCCCTAAAAATCATCCCCGATCGGTAACATTTGATGCAAAAAGGCGGCAGGGCGAGTACAATGCAGTGAAACCGAAAAGGGCCCCTCGGGGGGCCGCACGAGACGGCGCGCCGCGCAGGCGGCCGCGCCGGGAAGACCAGCAACCAAGGAGGCTTTCAATCATGAGCGAAGTCATATCGTCCGCAGATTTCCAGTCCAAGGTGCTCGACGCGAAAGGCCCCGTCCTCGTGGACTTCTTCGCCACGTGGTGCGGGCCGTGCAAGATGCTCGCCCCGACGCTGGACGAGGTGGCGCAGGAGGTTGCGGGCAAGGCGGCCGTCTACAAGCTGGACATCGACCAAAGCCCCGACATCGCCCAGCGCTACGGCGTGATGAGCGTGCCCACCCTCATCGTGTTCGAGGACGGGCAGGCCAAGCAGCAGGCCGTTGGCGTGCAGCCCAAGCAGGGCATCCTGGCGATGCTGGGCTGACGTCCGGTTGCCGGAAAGCGTTGGAAGGGGAGGGGTCGGCGGACCCCTCCTTTCGCATGCCGCGTCCGAGGGGTGCGGCATGCGATGTTTAGGAGAGACGATCCAGGGAGGGTCCCATGACTGAGAAACGCGCTGCGAACGAAACGTCCGCGGAACGCAGGGAGCCGCAGGCCGACGCCATCGACGTCGCCGTGATAGGGGCCGGCCCTGCCGGGCTGACCGCCGGACTGTACGCCGCCCGCGCCGGATTGGACGCCGTGGTGTTCGAGCGGATAGCGCCGGGCGGCCAGCTGGCCCAGACCGAGCATATGGAGAACTACCCCGGGTTCCCCGAGGGGACGGGCGGCTTCGAGCTGGCGTTCTCCATGAAGCAGCAGGCCGACCGCTTCGGTGCGCGCAACGTGGGCGAAGAGGTGACATCGGTGGACTTCACTCAAAACCCCAAGCTTCTGACCACGGCGTTCGGCGAGTACCGGGCGAAAAGCGTCATCATCGCCACGGGTGCGCGACCGCGCAAGCTGGGGCTTGAGCTGGAGGAGGAGCTGCAGGGGCGCGGTGTGTCGTACTGCGCCACGTGCGACGGCAACTTCTTCCGCGACAAGGAGGTCATGGTGGTGGGCGGCGGCAACACGGCTGTGGGCGATGCCATCTACCTTTCGCGCATCTGCAAGAAGGTGTACCTGGTGCACCGCCGCGACAAGCTGCGCGCCACGGCCATCTACCATAAGCGCCTCGAGGACCTGCCGAACATCGAATTCGTGTGGAACGCGGTTCCCCGCAAGCTGATCGCCGACGAGGGGAAGCTCGCCGGCGTGCGCTTGGAGATGCTCAAAGACGGCGAGGTCCGCGACGTGGAGGTGTCGGGCCTGTTCGTGGCCGTGGGCACCGAACCCAACACCGAGTTTTTGGCCGGGGCGCTGCAGTTGGACGAGACCGGCTACATAGCCGCAGGCGAATCCGGGGCCACCGACGTGCCCGGCGTCTTCGCGGCGGGTGATGTGCGCACGAAGTTCTTGCGCCAGGTGGTGACCGCCGTGGCCGACGGGGCGGTGTGCGCGGAGGAGGCCGCGGAGTACCTGGCGGTCTAGCCGCCGACGCGGGGCCGGGAGGAGGGCGCCGCAGCGAAAACGCCGCTTTCGACCCCGATCCCCCGGCCCCGCCTGCTTCGGAGCGTTCGCACCTTCGAGGCAGGCGGGCTTCGCGCTTCTTCGTCGTGCGGGTTTGTCAGCTTTCCATCAGCGACAGCGCTTTCATGACGTTTCTTCTGCTCAGCGTCCCCACAAGCTTGCCGTCCGACACCACAGGCACCTTCTTGATGCGCTTTTCCGCGAGCGTGCGGAACGCGTCCTCGGCGCGGTCGCCGGCCTCCACGGAGACGACCGACTTCGTGGCCAGGCGCATGACGCCCATGTCCGCCACCGTGTCGATGCGCTCGCGCAGGCTGGCGGACTCCAGCTGCACCACATAGACCGCTCCGTCGGCGCGCGAGGAATCATGCCGCGCGAGGCATTTCAGGATGTCGCCGTCTGAAAGGAAGCCCGCGAGCGATCCGTCGTCGCCCACGATGGGCAGCCCGCTCGTCTCGGTCCGCTGCATGATGGCGACGGCGTCTCGGACACGGTCGCGCGTGCCGAGCGTGGCGGGCTTGGGGTTCATGAGGTCGGACACGAGCCAAGGGCGCTCGACGCCCGGGACCTGCCCGGCCGCGCGGGATTCGTCGCGCGCCGGCTTTCTGTCCCGCACGAGCGCCGCGATGAGCGCGCAGATGATGGCGGCGAGCGCCAGGATCCCCAGGAACGCCAGATGACAGCCGGCGAAGGAGTGCTGGGCGCTTCCCGCAGGCGCGGCGGTGAGCAGCCCGGCCAGCGCCGTCAGGCTGACGACGAAGGCGGTGCCAAGCGACCCGCCCACCTGCTCCATGGTGGCGACGATGGCGTTTCCATGGGGCAGCGACGAGTTGGGAAGCGAGTTGATGCCCCAGGTGTTCAGCGGCGTGATGAGCGCCTGCAGGCCCACGCACACCACGGTGTAGGCGACGCACGCGGCCGCGAGCGGGGACGATTCCCCCAGCAGCGCATAGCCGGCGGTGCCGATCACCAGCGCGAAGGCGCCGACGAGCGCGATGCCGCGCACTCCGCGGCGGTCGAACAGCCGGCCGGCCGCCAGGCCGCACACCGCGCCCACCAGCGCGCCGGGGAGCATGGCCAGCCCCGATAAGGTGGCGCTGGCGCCCAGGGCGTTTTGCACGTAAAGCGGGAACACCACGCTGCCGCCGATGAGCACGCCGTAGAGCAGGGTGACGATGGCGGCCAGGGTGGCGAACTCGCGGTGCTTGAGCACGCGCACCTGCAGCATGGGGTGCTCAAGGCGCGTCTGCCGTCGGACGAACAGCGCGAGCACGCCCAGCCCGGCCAGCATGAGCAGGGCGGGGATCCAGGGGGCGTCGCTTGAGGTGGAGGTGGACAGGCCGTAGAGCAGGCTCACCATTCCCACGAGCAGAAGCGCGGCGGACGGTGCGTCGAAGGAGGTGCGGTCGAACCCTTCGAAGTTTTTGAGGGACAGCGCACTTGCGATCACCACCCCCACCGCCAAGACGGTGACCAGCATGAACAACGCGCGCCAGCCGATGTTGTCCACCAGCACGCCCGAGAGCGAGGGCCCCACGGCGGGCGCGAAGCTGATGATGAGCCCGATGACCCCCATGGCCCCGCCGCGCCTCTCCCGCGGGAAGATGAGCAGGATGAGCGTGAACACGAGCGGCATGACCACGCCGGTGGCGCACGCCTGCAGGATGCGGCCCATAAGCAGGAAGGCGAAGCTGGGCGACATAGCGCACAGGGCCGATCCGAGCGCGAACAGCGCGATGCCGCCCACGTAGAGCCGCCGCGACGAGAACCGTCCCAGCAGGTAGGCGTTCAGAGGGATGACGACGGCCTCCACCAGCGAGTAGCCGCTCGTCAGCCACTGCGCGGTGGTGGCTTCAATGGAGAGGTGGTCCATGATGGTGGGCAGGGCCGGGGTGAGCAGCGTCTGGTTGAGCACCGCCAGAAGCGCCCCCACCAAAAGGACCGCCACCATCGTCAGCTGCCCTCGCGTGAGTCCCATGCGGTTCCGTCCTTTCTTTCCAATAAAAAAGCCGGGCAAGGGCGGGCGTGTTCGGCCTGCGCCTTGTCCAGCTCGCCGCCTCCGTGCAGGCGGATCGTCCTTCGAGCAAACCATTGCATTTTCCACAAGCGCCCCTGCAAGGTCAAGGAGGGGAGTGGCCGACGGCCCTCGAATCCGGACAAACTGCATTCCCGGGTTCGGGCTGCTGCGAAACGAGCCGGCCGGGGCGACGCAGCCTGCACGCGCACCGGCATTCAACCGCGCGCCGCGCGCCGGCTGCCTTGGGGTGCTGCACGGCCGTCGGCTATCTGGTATCATGGCACGGTTACGGTGGATGCCGTCCTGCTTTGCCCAGTGAAACGGCATCCGCTTCGCCGCCCGCGGGCGGCCCGCCCACACGACCACGTCACGAAGGACAGCACGAACCATGCAGGACACCGACATGCGCGAGAAGCTGGTCAAGATCATCGAAGCCTACGAGGAGCTGCAGGCCAAGATGGGCGATCCGGCCGTCCTCGCCGACCAGAAAGAATACAACCGCCTGGCCAAGGAGTACGCCGACCAGGGGCCGCTTGCCAAGAGGGCCCGCGAGTACGTGCAGGCGGCCGACGACCTGGCCGCGGCCAAGGAGATGCTCGACGATCCCGATATGAAGGAGTTCGCCCAAGAGGAGATCGCGGGCATAGAGGAGCGCCTGCCGCAGCTGGAGGAGGACATCAAGTTCATGCTCATTCCGGCCGATCCGGCCGACGAGAAGGACATCATCGTGGAGATCCGTGCGGCCGCCGGCGGCGATGAGGCGGCCATTTTCGCGGGCGACCTGTACAAGATGTACGAGCGATTCGCCTCCGCCCAGGGCTGGAGGACCGAGACGATGGACGTGTCGCCCTCCGAGGCGGGCGGCTACAAGGAGATCCAGTTCAAGGTGAAGGGCGATCATGTGTACTCGGTCATGAAGTTCGAAAGCGGCGTGCACCGCGTTCAGCGCGTGCCCAAGACCGAGAGCCAGGGCCGCATCCACACCTCCACGGCCACGGTGGCGGTGCTGCCCGAGGCCGACGAGGTGGAGGTGGAGATCAACGAAAGCGACCTGCGCATCGACGTGTATCGCGCCGGCGGCCCGGGTGGGCAGTGCGTGAACACCACCGACTCGGCCGTGCGCATCACGCACCTGCCCACGGGGCTGGTGGTGCAGTCGCAGGACCAGAAGTCGCAGCTGCAGAACAAGATAGCGGCCATGGCCGTTCTGCGCGCGCGCCTCTACGAGAAGATGCTCGCCGAGCAGCAGGCCGCCGAGGGCGCCGAGCGCCTGGCGCAGATCGGGTCGGGCGACCGCTCGGAGAAGATCCGCACCTACAACGGGCCGCAGGACCGCGTGACCGACCATCGCATCGGATTCAACGCCACCTACAACGGCGTGCTTCTGGGCGACAACCTGGGGGACGTGATCACCGCGCTGCAGGCCGCCGACCGAGCCGCCAAGCTGGAAGCGGCGGTGTAGCGGGCTTCGCAGGCCGTCCGGTCTGCGAAACCCGCTCGATTCTGCGGGCGCCGGGGACGCGCCTTCGCGTGACCCCGGGCCTCGCGCGCATCGAAGCACGCGTCGCTTTCGGGGTCCCGCTCGCTCGGCATGCCCCGGCGTCTTTTGCCTGTTTGCCGCGCCAATCCATGGCGGCGCTGCGCCAACCTGCGGCTTTGCCGATTTGCGATTTTGCCAACCTGTGACGTTATCGACCTGCGAGGTTCGAATCCATGGCTGAAAACGACATCTGGACCATCAGGACCGCCTTGGAGTGGACGGTCGGCTATCTTGGGCGCAAGGGGGACGAAAGCCCCCGGCTTTCGGCCGAATGGCTGCTGTCGGAGGCGTGCGGGCTTTCGCGCATAGGGCTGTACGCGGATTTCGACCGTCCGCTGTCGATGGGCGAGCGCGACGCCCTGCGCGGCTTCGTGACGCGTCGCGGCAGAGGGGAGCCTTTGCAGTACATCACCGGCGAGGTGGGCTTTCGGCACATCGTGGTGAAGGTGCGCCCCGGCGTGCTCATTCCCCGTCCCGAAACCGAGGTGCTGGTGAGCGAGGCGCTGGCCCTGCTGCCCGCCCCGCCTCGCCGCGTGGCCGCCGATTCGATGCCCGACGATCCCTCACCGGTTGCGGACGGGGCGAGGGAGGAGGGCGCTCCGGAGGAGCCGGAAGGCGGCGCTCGGGGCGCCTTCGGCGCGAAGCCCGCTTCCGGACCGGCCGAGGGCGGCGAGGCGCCTGCGGACGAGGGGTCGCCTGCGAAAAGCGAGGCGCCCGCCCTCCTCGTGGCCGACATCTGCACGGGCTCTGGATGCATCGCCTGCTCCCTGGCCAGCGAGCATCCCCTTGCGCGCGTGGTGGCCACCGACGTGGCGCCCGAGGCCGTGGCGCTCGCGCGCGAGAACGCGGCGGCGCTCGGGTTGGACGAACGCGTTTGCGTGGTGGAGTGCGACCTGGGCGAGGGCGTGGACCCGGCGCTGATGGGCCGGCTCGACCTCGTGGTGTCGAATCCGCCCTACGTGCCCTCCTCCGTGCTGGCCGACATCCCGCGCGAGGTGACGGACTTCGAGCCCGCGCTCGCCCTCGACGGCGGTGCGGACGGCCTGGACGTGCTTCGCCGCCTGCTGCCGTGGTGCGCTTGCGCGCTCAAACCGGGCGGCGGCGCGGCCTTCGAGTTGCACGAGACGTGCTTGGACGAGGCTGCGCGCCTGGCCGAGGAAGCCGGCTTCGAGGGGGCGCGTGTCGTTTGCGACCTGGCTGGCCGTCCCCGTGTGCTCGTGATTCGCAAGCCGGTCGGGTGATCCTGCCCGCGTGGAGCGCCTTCGGCGAAGGCTCGCTCGGCCCGCATGCCGGCCCCCGCCTCCCTTCGCTGCGCTATACTGGTTGCCATGAAGCTCGCATCGGTCATCCTCGACATACCCACCCAGGCGCTCGACGCGCCGTACACCTATGCCGTGCCGCCGGATGGCGGCGAGGGCGACCTGCCCATAGAGGTGGGCTGCGCGGCGCTCGTGCCGTTCGGGGCGCGACGGGCGGTGGGATTCGTGATCGGCATCGAAGAGCGCGCCGAGGGCGACTGGCCAGACGGCCTTGATCCCGCCAAGCTCAAGGGCATCGTGCGCGCGGTGAGCCGCCCGTACTTCGACGAGGAGGGCGCGGCGTGCGCGCGGTGGCTCTCGGAGCGCTACGTGGCGCCGCTTTCCTCGTGCGTGCGCCTGTTCACGCCGCCGGGCGGCGTGCCGCGCATGGTGCGCTCGCGCGAGGGCTACTGGCGTCTGGAGGAGCCGGCCGTGGGGGAGGTGGACGACCGCTGGGTGGTGCCCGGCCCGGCGTTTACGGAGTTCGAGCCGCGCAGGAACGCGGTCAAGCAGGCGTCCATCGTGGAAGCTTTGCGCGCGGGCGAGCTGCGCGTGGCGGAGCTGGCAGCCGAGTTCGGCGCGGTGTCGGGCGCGGTGAGCGCGCTTGAGAAGAAGGGCGTCGTGCGCGTGGAGCATCGCCGCCGCCTGCGCGGCGTGCCCGGAGGCGGGCACGCGCGTCCCGAGGGCGGCGGGTTCTCGCCCAGCTCCAAGCCTCCGCTCACGGCGGGCCAGGCCGCCGCCCTTGCAGCCATCGACGCGGCGCGGGAGCGTGGTGCGGGCGAGGTCGTGGTGGTGGACGGCGTCACGGGATCGGGCAAGACCGAGGTGTACCTCCAGGCCATCGAGGCGGCGCTGGCCGCCGGGCGCACGGCATGCGTGCTCGTGCCCGAGATCTCGCTCACGCCGCAGACCGTGGGACGCTTCCGCGGGCGCTTCGGGAACACGGTGGCCGTCATGCACTCGCGCATGAGCCAGGGCGAGCGCTACGACCAGTGGGACTTCATCCGCAGCGGCCAGGCGCGCGTTGTCGTCGGCGCCCGCAGCGCGCTGTTCACCCCGCTTGCCAACGTGGGGCTCATCGTCATCGACGAGGAGCACGAAGGCTCCTACAAGCAGGACAGCGCCCCGCGCTACCGCGCCCGCGACGTGGCCGTGTGGATGGCGCGGCGCGCGGGCGCGGCGGTGGTGCTGGGCAGCGCGACGCCCTCCATCGAGACGCTGCACGCCTGCGCGAAGGACGCCGCATGGCATCGGGTGGAGCTTCCCGAGCGCGCCAACGGCCGGCCGCTTCCCGAGGTGCGCGTCGTCGACATGGCCAAGGAGTTCTCCGGCGGGTCGCGCTCCATGTTCTCCGGCGCGCTCTCCCGGGCGCTTGCCGAGGAGCTTGCGGCCGGGCGCAAGGCGGTGCTTCTGCTCAACCAGCGCGGGTTCGCGAAGTTCCTTTTGTGCCGGGAGTGCGGGTTCGTGCCCGAGTGCCCGTCGTGCTCCACCTCGCTCACGTTCCACGAGCGCGGCAACTTCCTCATCTGCCACCACTGCGGGCACCGCGTGGGCGCGCCGCCCGTGTGCCCGGAGTGCGGCAGCCCCTACCTGAAACGGTTCGGCGCGGGCACCCAGCGCGTGGAAGCCGATCTTCGCGTGCTTTTGGATGAGGCGCCCGGCGTGGGGCCGGGGGTGCCCATCGTGCGCATGGACGCCGACACCACGTCCGGAAAGGGCGCCCACCAGCGGCTTTTGGAGGAGTTCGCAGCGTGCGGGGCGGCGGTGCTGCTCGGCACGCAGATGATAGCGAAGGGCCTGGACTTCGAGGACGTCACGCTTGTGGGCGTCATCAACGCCGACACCATGCTGAAGCTGCCCGACTATCGCGCCGCCGAGCGCACGTTCGCGCTTGTGGAGCAGGTGGCGGGCCGTGCGGGCCGCGCCGAGCTTCCGGGGCGCGTGCTCGTGCAGACCTACGAGGCCGCCTCCGCGCCCATCCGCGCCGCCGCGGCCCACGACCGGGCGCTCTTCCTGCGCGACGAGCTGCCCAAACGCCGCCTTCTGGGCTATCCGCCCTATGTGCGCATGGCCAACGTCCTTCTGTGGGGCAAGGACGAGCCTGCGGTGCGCCGCGCGGCCGGCGAGATGCAGCAGGAGCTTGCGCGCGTCGTGCGCGACTTCGGCGGCGAGGGATGGACGGTGCTGCCCGCCGTGCCGTGCGTGCTCGCGAAGCTGCGCGGCACGTACCGTTGGCACGTGGTGGTGAAGTGCCCGGCCGACGCCGACCTCTCCCGCGCGCTTGTGCCGCTGTTCCGCCACCGCAAACCGGACAAGCTGGTCAACGTTGCCGTGGACGTGGACCCCGACGATTTGCTGTAGGACGCCGGGCGCGCGATGCGGGCGCATTTCGTGAAGGATCGGCGCGCCGGGCGCAGTGCTGGGCGTTGCCGCATGCGCCGCCGTGCCCGGCTTGGCTGCGCCGGGCCGCCGCGATCACCCGATGCCGCAGACCAGCGACACAATAGGCATGGTGGCCACCGAGACGAGCGTGGTGAGGGCCACCGCTCGCGTGATGAGCAGGTAACGGTCTTTGTTGTACAGCAAAGCCAGCATGGCGGCCATGCTCACCGTAGGCGCCGAGAGGTTCACCATGCAGGTGATGAGCAGGTATTCGTTTCCTATGACCTGCTTGAGCGCCAGCATGGCGACGATGGGGATGATGAGCATTTTGAGCAAGATGAACAGGTTGAGCCGCACATCGCAGAACAGCTCGCGGGGCTTGATGTCGGCGAACGAGGCGCCGATGAGGATCATGGCGAGCGGTGCGGACAGGTCGCCCACCATCGAGACGGGTTCGGCCAGAACGTAGGGCAGTTCGACTCCTCCCAGGTACAGTGCGAGCGCGATCACGCACGCTGCCATGCCCGGGTTCGCCAGTTGGCGCGCGAACGCGGCGGCCTTTCGCGCAAAGCCCTGCTGCGGCGCAGGCGCGCCGTCTGCTCTTTTCGAGATGACGGCGATGGCGTAGGAGTACAGGAAAAAGCCCGCAGGTATGAGGAAGAGCACCATGTAGAAGGCCGCGTCGGGGCCGTAGGCGTTCGAAATGAGGGGCAGGCCGATGAACGATACGTTGGTCTCCACGAACATGAGGTTCACCGCACCGTGCTCGGCTTTCGGGTAGTGCAGCAGGAGGGGTAGAAGCGATCCGATGAGCGCCATGAACGCGAGCATGGCTACGAACACGCCGAAGCAGAAGGCGAGGTCGAGCGGAGGGATGCGCTCGGTCGCGCTCGCGGCGCCGGATATGACAAGCGCCGGGCACGCCACGTTCATGACCAGCGACGAGAGCTCGCGTTGGTTGTCCTCGGTGACGATGCGCGCCCTGCGCAGGACGACCCCGAGGACCATCATGACGAAGAACACGATCATCTGCTGCAAGACCACCATCGCAAGCTCCCTCCCTGCGCTTTGCGCGATCCGGACCGCGCAAAGACCATTCTAGCGCAGGTTCGGAGGGGGAGGGCCGATTGCGGGTCCGCTTTGGGCGAGGGACCCCGATGCTGCCAGCAGGCGCGGAGTCCGGCGCTGCCAGCGGGTGACACCGATGGCGGGCCGGAGGCTGCGGCCCGCAGCCTCCGTGGGCGGGGGCAGGAGACATGCGGAAGGCTTGCAGGCGTGATCGGCTGCAAGCTTGGCTTCTCGCGCCCCGATTTTATGGTATAGTGTTCTGCTGTATCTTTGCGCCCGTTGCGTGCCTCGCGCATGCTCGTGCGCCCGTCCTGTCGGAAAGGAAGACCACGTGGTCCGAGCCCCGAAGAAACAAGCGAACGATCAAGCGAACGCCCCGATTGAATCCGAGGAGATGCTGGAAGACGACGCGATGGACGCCGAGCCCGACGTGGGCGCGTCCGACACGCTGGACGACGACAAGCTGGACGGCGCCCTGTCAGACGATGGCTCCGAAGGGGAGGACCTTCTCGAAGGCATTCCCGAGGAGGAGCTCAAGGCTGCCAGCGACGTGCAGCTTCCCAAGGTGGGAGGCAAAAGCGCCCGCGTTCGGTCGTCGCTTCGCAAGCGCAGCGCCGACGCTGGCGTGACCATGCTCACGGGCGACCCGGTGCGCATGTACCTCAAAGAGATCGGCAAAGTGCCCCTGCTCACGGCCGCCGAGGAGATAGACCTGGCCATGAAGATAGAGGCCGGCGTGGCCGCCATGGAGGAATTGGACAAGGCCGAGGACGAGGGCATAGAGCTTGAGCGCCGCGAGAAGCGCCGCCTCTCGCGCATCGAGCAGGTGGGCTTGGACGCCAAGCAGCAGCTCATCGAGGCGAACCTGCGCCTGGTGGTGTCCATAGCCAAGCGCTACGTGGGCCGCGGCATGCTCTTCCTCGACCTCATCCAGGAGGGCAACCTGGGACTTATCCGCGCGGTGGAGAAGTTCGACTACACGAAGGGCTTCAAGTTCTCCACGTACGCCACCTGGTGGATCCGCCAGGCCATCACGCGCGCCATCGCCGATCAGGCCCGCACCATCCGCATCCCCGTGCACATGGTGGAGACCATCAACAAGCTCGTGCGCATCCAGCGACAGCTTCTGCAGGAGCTGGGCCGCGAGCCAACGCCGGAGGAGATCGGCAAGGAGATGGGCTTGCCGCCGGAGCGCGTGCGCGAGATCCAGAAGATCAGCCAGGAGCCGGTGTCGCTTGAGACGCCCATCGGCGAGGAGGAGGACTCCCAGCTGGGCGACTTCATCGAGGACGACGCCGCCGTGGTGCCGCCCGACGCCGCCTCGTTCAGCATGCTGCAGGAGCAGCTGAGCAAGGTGCTCGACGGCTTGGCCGAGCGCGAGCGCAAGGTGATCAGCCTGCGCTTCGGCCTGGAAGACGGCCATCCGCGCACGCTCGAGGAGGTGGGGCGCGAGTTCGGCGTCACGCGCGAGAGGATCCGCCAGATCGAGAGCAAGACGCTCGCGAAGCTGCGGCATCCGTCCCGGTCCTCGAAGTTGAAGGACTATCTGGAAGACTGACGGGTTCGCCGGCCGTAGGGCCGGCGAACTTGCGTGAAGGGCCCTTTTATGGAAAACGAGAACCATGAACTGTTCGCAAGCTGCCTGGCCGGCCTTGAGCGGCCGCTGGCCGACGAGCTGAGGCGGCTTGGCTGCGCGCGAATCCGCCCGCTGGCCGGAGGCGTGTCCTTTTCCTGCGACGTCCGCAGGGCCCTCTCGGCGTGCCTGTGGTCGCGGCTGGCGTCGCGCATCACGTTGGTGGTGGGGCGCGTGAACGCCGCCGACGCCCCCCTTTTGTACGAGGGCGTGCGCCGCCTTTCTTGGGAGGAGGTGGTGGCTCGAGGGGCGAGCATCGCCGTGCAGGCCCATGGCACGAACGCGGAGCTGCGCAACACCCGCTTTACGGCCCTCAAGGTGAAAGACGCCGTGTGCGACCGGCTGCGCGAGGCGCGCGGAAGCCGTCCGGACGTGAACGCCGCTGCGGCAGACGCCGCCATCGACGTGCGCGTGCGCGACGGGCGCGCCACGGTGTCGCTCGACTTGTCGGGCGCGTCGCTGTACCGGCGCAGCTACCTGGACGAGGAGGACGGGCCGGACGCGGCGCTGGAATGCGGCCGGGCGGCGGGCCTGCTCGCCTTGGCGGGATGGGAGCGCATGGCGCGCGAGGGCGCGGCGTTCGTTGATCCGGCTTGCGGCGACGGGGCTTTGGCGATGGAGGCCGCCTTGGTGGCGTGCGACTTAGCTCCCGGCTTGGCGCGCGATGCGTGGGGCTTTGCGGGTTGGGCATGCGCGGACAAAGCGGCGTGGGAGGAGCTTCTGGCCGACGCGGATGCGCGGTTCGAGCGCGGCCTTGCGGACGCGACGGCGCCCGGAACGCTCGACGGCCCCTCGTCGGCGCCTCCCGATCCGGCTTACACGCGCTTCGGCGGGGCCTGCACCTCTTCCCCGGCCGTCGCCCGTGCCCGCGCCCGTGCCCGCCGCGCGGGGCTGCGGCAGGCCTTAAGCTTCGAGTTCGTTGACGCTCGGGAAATGGAGAGTCTGGTGGGGCGCTTGCGCGCGGCGAAAGGCGCGCCCACGCCCGAGGGAGGCGCGCGGGCGTGCCTGGTGGCGAGCGTCGAGGACCCCGACGCGCCTGCCGCCTCCGACGCTCGCGCGTTGGAACGGGCCGCCTCGTTTTCAGCCGCTGCGCGCGCCGCGTCGGGCGGTTCGCGGTTCGCGCTCGTCGGTTTCAAGGGCATGGAGGCGCGCTTCGGATGCGAGCCCGTCGTTCGCGCGCAGCTGGGCCGGGACCGGGTGGCGGCGGACGTTCTCGTGTTCGACCGGCCGCCCCGCCAAGCTGCGACGGTTATGGTGCCGGATACGGCGGGGGGCGCGCAGCGACGCGTGGAGGTGTTGGAGCCCAATTCGGAGCAGTTCGCCGCGCGGCTGCGCAAAAACGCCAAGGAACGGCGCAAATGGGCGAGCCGCGAAGGCGTTGGGTGCTACCGGGTCTACGACGCCGACCTGCCCGACTACGCCGTGGCCATAGACGTGTACACGGGGGCGGGGCAGGCTGCCGGCAACGTTTACCTGCACATCGCCGAGTACGCCCCGCCTGCGAGCATCGATGCCGGCAAGGCGCGTCGCCGCTTCGACGACGTGCTCGTGCTCGCGCCCGCGGTCATGGGGGTGCGTCCCGACCACGTGTTCTCGAAGGTGCGCGAGCGCGACCGGGGCGGAAGCCAGTATCGCGATGCGGGAAGGAGGCCCTACGTCACGCACGTCGAGGAAGACGGGCTGCTGTTCGAGGTGGACCTTTCGGGACGCCTTGACACCGGGCTGTTCCTGGACCATCGCGTCACGCGCGAGCTTGTGGGATCCCTGGCCGCCGGCAAGAGCTTTTTGAACCTGTTCGGCTACACGGGGACCGCGACGGTGCATGCGGCTGCCGGCGGGGCGGCGCAGACCGTGACGGTGGACCTTTCCCAGACCTATCTGGACTGGGCGGCCCGCAACATGGGGCAAAACGGGTTCGACGGGGCCGAGCACTCCTACGCCCGCGGCGACGTCATGCGCTGGATCACGGAGGCGCGCCGAGCCGGTCGCCGCTTCGACCTGGTGTTCGTTGATCCGCCCACGTTCTCCAACTCCAAAGCCATGGGGCGGCGCACCTGGGACGTGCAGCGCGACCACGTGGAGCTGCTCATAGGCGTGACGCGCCTTCTTGCCGACGGAGGGCAGGCGGTGTTCTCGTGCAACCTGCGTTCGTTCAAGCCCGATAAGGAGGCGCTCGCCAAGTACGGCGTGACGTTGGAGGACATCACCGCGCAGACCATCCCGCACGATTTCGCGCGCACGCCGCGCATCCACAAATGCTACCTGGTGAGAAGGGCTTGACGGGGCGTGCGCGTGGTTTCTAGCGGAATTTGGAGAGTTCGCTTATGATGGACGCGGACATGGGCGCGTTTTCAAGGCGCGAGAGGAAGGAAGGGGAAGGATGGCTTCCATCATTGCGGATGCCGCTAACACGGTGATCGTTTCCGTTGTTCTCGTTGTGGCGGGGGCGTTTCTGTTCCGGGGCGACGAAAGGTGCTTCCGCTTCGTTCCCGGTGGCAGGAGGTTCCTCGACGGCGGTCCCGACGAGGGCGCGCGCCGGAAGGCCGTGCGTTGGGCGGCGCTTGCTCTGTGGTCCGCGGCCGCCCTGATGGTATCCGCCTTCGCGATGTCGATGGCGCCGGACGGGCCCGTGCGCAGGGCGCTCCTCGCGCTTGCCGTCGTGTTCCTTATAGGGTTTATAGCCTTCGCCGCGCTGCAGGCGAAGGAGTGCAAGTCCATGCTCGGCTGAAGGCCGGGCCAGCGGAGGAAGCGGGGCCGGGTTGCCCGGCAGGCGATGGCGCGCCGGGTTGGCGGGCGCTCCTGTGGAGCCTCCTGTGGAGCCGACGTGAAGCTGTGGCAAATTGCCTCTTGCGCGAAGCGTCGGGTACCGCTAGAATGTTCAAACGTTGCAAGCGCAACGAACCGGTCGCTTGGCTCAGCGGGAGAGCATCGCCTTCACACGGCGGGGGTCACAGGTTCAAATCCTGTAGCGACCACCACGAACTCGAAAGCCCCCGGAGATCGGGGGCTTTTTTCAAGGGCCTATAGCTCAATGGCGGAGCAGGGGACTCATAATCCCTTGGTTGCAGGTTCGAGTCCTGCTGGGCCCACCAAAAACCTCAACGGCCGCATCCCCTCGGGGTGCGGCCGTTTCGCGTCTTCGCGGTCACGCTTGCAGGGTGAAGCGCCAGGAGCAGTTGCAGGTGGCGTCCGTCACCTCGGGAAAGCAGCTCAAGCACTCGCATCGTATGCGCTCGTCGATGCCGCGCGCGAACTCGCGATGCTCCACGATGCCGACGCGTTTGCACGGGTGGAATCCCATGCCCTTGCGCTCGCGCGCGTTCTGCACGCGGCAGTCTGTGATGCGGTAGACAAGCGCACCGTCCTCGTCGAAGAAAAGCTCGTCGGCGTTGGCTGCCGACTGGCAGCGCAAGGGCAGCGCGCGGGCAAGGCCCTCGAGTCCCGGACGCTCTTCCAGACCGAGGAAGCTTTTGATGCGCCGCGCCTCGCTTTTGCTGAAGCGCCGCCACGCCTCCACGTCGTGGTGCATGGCGGCGTCCATGCCGTCGTCTTGCTCAAGCGATTGAAACCAGGTGCCGTCGAGGGCGATGAGGTTTTTGGCGTAGATGACGAGCAGCTCCTGCAGATCGTCGCGGGAAAGCGCGCGCAAGGCGTCGTTCATGTCCGTCCTTTCGTCTAAGGCGCGCTGTCCGCCGGGCCCTCCGGCGGTTGGCGGGCGGCCCGGCAGGCAACGTGAATGGTCCGTGAATGGTCCTTGCCAGTATAGCCCTTGCGGACGCCCCCGCGCACCGTCCAAAACCGCTATACTGTTGCGTTGCCGACCGATCGCGCACGACCAAGGATGGAGAGTTTTCCATGAGCACCGACAGCTTTGAAGCCAGCAAGAAGCGCAGCGACGAGATTCGCGCCGACCTTTCCGTCCACCCCGAGAACTACACCATGCTCACGGGCGACCGCCCGACGGGCCGTTTGCACCTGGGCCACTACTTCGGCACCATCCGCGAGCGCGTCGCGCTGCAGGATGCGGGCGTTGCCTCGCGCATCATCATCGCGGATTACCAGGTGATCACCGACCGCGACACCACCGAGCACATCCAGGACAACGTGTACAACATGGTGGTGGACTACCTGGCCTGCGGCATCGATCCCGAGAGGACCGTCATCTTCACGCATTCGGCCGTGCCGGCCTTGAACCAGCTCATGCTGCCGTTTTTGTCGCTCGTCACCGAGTCCGAGCTTCTGCGCAACCCCACGGTGAAGTCGGAGATGGACGCGTCGGGTCACGCGCTCACGGGGCTTCTGCTCACCTATCCCGTGCACCAGGCCTGCGACATCCTGTTCTGCAAGGGCAACATCGTGCCGGTGGGCAAAGACCAGCTGCCGCACATCGAGCAGACGCGCAACATCGCCCGCCGCTTCAACGAGCGCTACGGGCGCGTGTTCCCAGAGCCTGAGGGCCTGCTCAACGACGCCGTGGAGATACCCGGCCTCGACGGGCGCAAGATGTCGAAGAGCTACGGCAACGCCATCAGCCTGTCTTTGACCGAGGCGGAGACGGCCAAGCTCATCAAGAAGTCCAAGACCGACTCCGAGCGCCTCATCACCTTCGACAAGGAGAACCGCCCCGGCGTGTCGGCGCTTCTGACCACGGCGGCGCTGTGCACGGGCCGCGCGGAGGCCGACATCGCCGCCGAGATAGGCGATGCGGGCGCGGGCGCGCTCAAGAAGCACGTGACGGAAAGCGTCAACGGCTTTCTTGCGCCCATCCGCGAGCGCCGCGAGCGCCTTGCGCAGGACCGCGACTACATCTGGGACGTGCTGCATGAGGGGAACCGCCGCGCCAACGAGATGGCCGAGGCCACGCTTGGCGAGGTGCGCGAGGCCATGCGCATGGTGTACTAGAAAAAGCTGAAATTCGGCCTTGCGCATCGCCTCTGTTCCGGTATAATGCATTCCTGCGCGTGAAAGCGCAGCGTATTCCTCGGTAGCTCAACGGCAGAGCATCCGGCTGTTAACCGGAGGGTTGTAGGTTCGAATCCTACCCGAGGAGCCATAGAACATCAGATCAGTCTCCGTTTCCGGGGGCTGATTTTCATTTTGGGCTCCTCTTCGCGGTTTGGCTCGGCGTTTGGGGGTCTTGCCTTGCCGGCCTTGGCGCGCCGGGCAACGCAGCGGGGTTGAGGGTGGAAACGAAAGGGGGTCGCCATGCGCGATGTGACGTTGGGGAGCACGGGCATCACCGTGCCGCAGAACGGGTTCGGGGCGTTGCCGCTGCAGCGCGTCGGCGAGGACGAGGCCGTGGCGCTTCTGCGCGAGGCGTTCGCAGGGGGCATGCGCTACTTCGACACGGCGCGAGCCTACTCCAACAGCGAGCACCGCGTGGGGCTGGCTTTCGAGGGCATGCGCGAGGAGGTGGTCATCGCCACCAAAACCATGGGCCGCACCCCCGAGGCGTTCTGGGCCGACCTCGAGGAGTCGCTGGCCGAGCTTCGCACAGACTGCATCGACGTCCATCAGTTCCACTGCGTCGACCAGGTTTACGCGCCCGGCGACGGCACGGGCATGTACGAGTGCATGCTGGAGGCGAAGGAGCAGGGCAAGATCCGCCACATCGGCGTGACGGCCCACAAGATAGAGGTGGCTTTCGACTGCGTGCGCAGCGGGCTGTACGAGGTGCTCCAGTTCCCGCTGAGCTATCTGTCGGGCGCCCGCGAAGAGGAGCTTGTCGAGGAGTGTCGCCGGGCGAACGTGGGATTCGTGGCCATGAAGGGGCTTGCGGGCGGCCTCATCACCGACAGCCGCGCGGCCATGGCGTTCATGGCCCAGTTCGACAACGTGCTGCCCATCTGGGGCATTCAGCGGAAAGACGAGCTTGCGGAATGGCTTTCGTACATGGGCGGCGCGCCTTCTATGGACGAGGGGCTGCGCGCGTTCGTCGAGCGCGAGCGCGCAGAGCTGGCGGGCGATTTCTGCCGCGGGTGCGGCTACTGCATGCCATGCCCGCAGGGCATCGTCATCAACCAGTGCGCGCGCATGGCGCTCATGCTGCGGCGCGCGCCTTCGGATGCCTGGCTTACCGAGCGGTGGCGGCGGGCCATGGAGGACACGGAGCGCTGCACTGAATGCCGCGCCTGCACGCAGAGGTGCCCCTACGGGCTGGACGTCCCCGCGCTGCTGAGGAAGAACCGCGAGGACTACCGGCGCGTCCTCGCCGCCGGGGGCGCGGCCTGACCGCGGACCGGCCCTGCGGCTGGGCGCGGGGCGCCGGGACGGGGAGGGGGTGGGCCTTGTCGGCCCTGCGGTTGGAAGGCCGGCGCCGGATCGGGCCTAGTCCTCACCTTGCAGCTTCCGCTCGGCCGAGCGGATGGCGTCCTCGTAGTTCTCTATCTTGTAGTTGAGGCGGTCGAGGCCCGCCTGCATCTCCTCGATGCGCGCCCGCGCCAAATCGCGCTGCTCCTCCAGGATGGCTTTGCGGGCCTCCAGCGTGGCGTCGCCTTCCTCGAGCAGCGACATGTACTCGATGAGGGCCTCGATGGACACGTGCGCCCCGCGCATGCACTTCACGAACTCCACGCGCGCGCAGTCCTGCTCGCTGTAGTCGCGCACGCCGCTTTCGTTGCGCGCGACGCCGGGCAGAAGGCCGATGCGCTCGTAGTAGCGCAGGGTGTCGGCCGAAAGCCCGTAGAGCTTGCTCACTTCCGCTATCTTCATGTGCGCCTCCTCGTTATCATGTGCGCATTGAACCACATGGAGTGCGCTCCAAGTCAAGCGGTTTTAGCGGGGGAGGGCGCACGGTTCAGGGTTCGGGCGCGGCGGGGCGTGCGCGGCCGGGGATCTTGGGGCTTAGCGTCGCGGCAAGGCTCGCGGCCTTCGGACGCGCACGCCGTGGGCGGTGTAGGTGCTCTGATGACGGCGCGCCGACTCTTCCGCAGGCGGGTTCTTCTGCTATCATAAGCAAATTGCGCGCGATACGGCGCGCACCACGCAGACACGCACGGACAAGCAGAAAGCGCGCACGCACCATGATCATGCAGCTCGAACATATCGCGAAGTCGTTCGGAGGGCGCCAGCTCTTTCACGACGTGACGTTTCGCCTGGAGGAGTACGATCGCCTGGCGCTCGTGGGCCCTAACGGCGCCGGCAAGACCACCATGCTCAACATCGTCTCCGGCAAGGAGGACGCCGACGAGGGCAGGGTGCTGTTCGCGAAGGGCGCGCGCGTGGGCTACCTGGAGCAGGAGGCCATCGAGATGGGGGAGCGGCCCATCTTCGAGGAGGTCATGTCCTCGCAGACAGAGGTGCTCGAAGCCGAGCGGCGCCTTTACGAGCTGGAGCAGGGGCTGGGCGAGAACCCCACCGAGCGGCAGCTGGCCGCGGCGGGGCGCGCCCGCGACGCCTACGAGGCGCTGGGCGGCTACACCATCGAAGCCAAGGTGCGCGGCGTCATGTTCGGCCTGGGTTTCAAGGAGGAGGATCTGCGCCGCCTGACCACCGAGTTCTCCGGCGGCTGGCAGATGCGCATCGCGCTGGCGAAGCTGCTCATCCGCAACCCCGAGGTGCTCCTGCTCGACGAGCCCACGAACCATCTGGACCTGGAGAGCGTGAAGTGGCTCGAGGGCTTTTTGCGCGGCTACGCGGGCACCGTGGTGGTGGTCAGCCACGACCGCGCGTTCATGGACAACATGGTGGACCGCGTGGCCGAGGTGGACAACGGGCAGGTGAACCTGTACAAGGGCAACTACTCCGCCTACCTCAAGGCCCGCGAGGAGCGCCTTGAGCGCCTGCGCGCCGAAAAGGCCAAGCAGGACGAGGAGATAGCCCACATGGAGGCGTTCGTGGAGAGGTTCCGTTACAAGCCCACGAAGGCCAAGCAGGTGCAGGACCGCGTGAGAAAGCTCGAGAAGATCAAGCGCATCGAGCTGCCCGAGGAGAAGAAGACGGTCAAGTTCAACTTCAAGCAGCCGCCGCGCACGGGTGACGAGGTGGTGCGCGCCCGCGGCTTGGTGAAGCGCTTCGGCGACAAGGCCGTCTACGACGGCCTCGACTTCACCATGTACCGCGGCGACAAGATAGCGCTCGTGGGGCCGAACGGCGCGGGCAAGTCGACGCTTCTGAAGATGGTGGCCGGCGCGCTCGCCCCCGATGCGGGCGCGATCGACTACGGCGTGCACGTGACCAAGACCTACTACGCGCAGCACCAGCTGGAGGAGCTGCATCCCGGCAACACTGTGTTCGAGGAGCTGGACCGCGTGGCGCCCGGCTGGACCATCAGCCAGGTGCGCACGCTTCTGGGCGCGTTTCTGTTCACGGGCGATGCGGTGGACAAGCGCGTGAGCGTGCTCTCCGGCGGCGAGAAAAGCCGGCTTGCGCTCGCGAAGATGCTGGTGGCGCCGCGGCCGCTTCTGTGCCTTGACGAGCCGACGAACCACCTTGACATAGCGAGCGCCGACATCTTGGAGCAGGCGCTCAAGGCGTTCGAGGGCACGATTCTGTTCATCACGCACGACCGCCACCTCATCCGCGGCGTTGCCAACCGCATCGTGGAGGTGACGCCCGGGCGCGTGAGCGTCTACGACGGCGACTACGACTACTACCTGTTCAAAAGCGGCCAGCTGGACGGCCCGGCACCTGAGGAGCGCTCGCTTGTGGACGAGGTCATGAGCGAGGGAGCAGGCGGCGGCGAACGGGAGCGGGGGAGCGCGAAGGCGCCTGCGAAGGCGGCGTCGGCAACCGCCAAGCCGGGGTCGAAGGCCGGGCTCACCGCGCCGCGGGCGAGCGCTCCCAAAACCAAGGAGCAGAAGCGTCGCGAGGCCGAGGCGCGCAACCGCGCCTACGCCGCGCTCAAGCACCATCGCAAGCGCATCGCCGAGCTGGACGCGCAGATGGAGCGCGACAACGCGCGCATGGCGGAGCTTTTGGAGCTTATGGCTGATCCGGGTTTCTACATAAACGAGGACGCCTCCTCCGACGCCATCTCCGAGCATGCGCAGCTCAAGCAGCGCTTGGCGGCCGCCGAGGAGGAGTGGCTCGCGCTCAACGAGGAGCTGGAGGCCGAGATGGCCCGCCAGGCGCAGGAGCGCTAGCATGGGGGCGCCGCTCAACGTCGTTCTCGTGGAGCCGGAGATTCCGCAGAACACGGGCAACATCGCGCGCACGTGCGCATGCGTGGGCGCGCGGCTGCACCTCGTGGAGCCGATGGGGTTTCGGCTGACGGAAAAGCAGCTTGCCCGTGCGGGCTGCGACTACTGGGACGAGGTGGATGTTGTGCGCTGGCCTTGCCTCGAAGCGTTTTTGGAGGCGCACGGCGCCGAGGAGCTGCACCTGTTCACCGGCCAGGCGCAGCGCTCGCTTGCCGACGCCTCGTATGGCGAGGGCGCGTTTCTGCTGTTCGGCCGCGAGAGCCGCGGGCTTCCCCTGGGCCTCATCGAGGCGTTGGCCCCGCGCTGCGTGCGCATTCCCATGCGCACGGGCCTGCGCAGCCTCAACCTCTCCAACGCCGTGGCCGTGGCCGCCTACGAGGCGTTGCGCCAGCAGGGTTGGCCGGGGCTTTCGTAAGCGGCGGCGTCCGGCGCCCGCCGAAGCCGCCAGAGCGTCCGGCGCCCGCCGGAGCCGCCCGGGCATCCGGTGTTTGCCGGAGTTGCCGGAGTGTCTGAGGGTTGCCGGAGCCGCCCGGGCGCGCGGGCGGCTTGAAGGTCGTCTCGGCCGCTCCCGCGCCCGTTTCGCCGTTTGAGCGGACGAGGAGGGCGAGCGGGGCTGATCGTGTGTATACTGGGACGCATCGTCCGCGCACGTACCAAGGAGGTCCCCATGTCCCGCGTCTACAACTTCTCCGCCGGTCCCGCCGTGCTGCCCGAGGAGGTGCTGCGCCAGGCCGCGTCCGAGATGCTCGACTACCAGGGGTGCGGCATGTCGGTCATGGAGATGAGCCACCGTTCCGCGGCGTTCAAGGGCATCATCGAGACGGCCGAGGCCGACATCCGCGAGCTGATGGGCATTCCGGAGAACTACCGCGTGCTGTTTTTGCAGGGTGGCGCCACCCAGCAGTTCGCCGCCATTCCCATGAACCTCATGCGCAATAAAAAGGCCGACTACATTGTGAGCGGCTCCTGGTCGAAGAAGGCGTTCAAGGAGGCCAAGCTCTACGGCGAGGCGCGTTGCGTTGCCTCCTCGGAGGACGGCAACTTCTCCTACGTGCCCGACGTGGATGCCCTCGAATTCGCGCCCGACGCCGACTACGTCTACATCTGCCAGAACGAGACCATCTACGGCACCCGCTACCCGAAGCTGCCCGACACCGGCGACGTGCCGCTCGTCTCCGACGTGTCGTCGATGTTCCTCTCCGAGCCCATGGACGTGTCCCGCTATGGCCTCGTTTACGGCGGCGTGCAGAAAAACGTGGGCCCGGCCGGCGTGACCATCGTCATCGTGCGCGACGACCTGGTGCGCGAGGACGTGCTGCCCTTCACGCCCACCATCATGCGCTACAAGACGCAGGCCGACGCGGGCAGCCTTTCCAACACGCCGCCGTGCTACGGCATCTACATGTGCGGGCTTGTGTTCAAGTGGCTCAAAGAGCAGGGCGGCCTTGCGGCCATGCGCGAGCGCAACGTGGAGAAGGCGCAGCTGCTCTACGACTACCTGGATCAGTCGAAGCTGTTCAAGGGCACGGCGCGTGCGGAGGACCGCTCGCTTATGAACGTGCCGTTCGTCACGGGAGACGTCGATCTGGACGCCAAGTTCGTGGCCGAGGCCAAGGGCGCGGGCATCGAGAGCATCAAGGGCCATCGCAGCGTGGGCGGCATGCGCGCGAGCATCTACAACGCCATGCCGCGAGAGGGCGTGGAGGCGCTCGTGCGCTTCATGGAGAAATTCGAGGCCGAGAACGCGTAGGGACTCGGTTGCCGACCCGCGATCCCCGTTGCCTGCCACAGGCGTCGCATCGTTCCGCGGAAAAAGCGGCCAGCTCCGAGGGGGCCGGCCGCTTTAACGTTATTGCGGGTCGAATGCCTAGTACGCGCTCCAGCCGCCGTCGATGGCGAGCGCATTGCCGTTGATGAAGTCGGCCGTGTCGGAGGCCGGGAACAGCATCTCTACCGGGATATCCTCCAAAGCGCTCGAGTAGTCGGCCGTGGTCTTCGCCGCGCTCACGCGCGCTTGCGCTCCCGGTACCGCGCGGGCGTCCATCCGGTCTTCTGCTTGAAAACGCGGTTGAAGTACGCGGCGCTTGAGAATCCGCAGCGCGCCCCGATATCGGCGATGGTCGCATCCGACGTCTCGATCAGCTGCATCGCGCGGGCGAGGCGGACCTTCGCCACGTAGGAGGGGATGCTCTCGCCAATCTCGCCGTTGAAGACGCGGCTCAGGTAGTTGGGGGAAACGCCGATCTCGCGTGCGATCTCGTCGACGGTGAACGTCTCCGCGTAGCGTTCGCGGATGAAGCGCACCGCCTCGAGCGATAGGCGCCCCACTTCGAGTCCGGTTCGCGAGGAGGCTCGCGCGCAGTGCACGAGCACGGCGCGAGCCTCCTCGTAGACCGTCTTCAGGTTGTCATGCCCTTCGAGGGAGAGGCCTTCGAGGCGGGCAGAGTCGAGACGCGCGAGGAAGACCTCGTTGTAGCGCCTCGCCAGGCTGCGGATCTCGGACAGCGCATCGGAGCAGGCCCGCAGGCTGAACGAGGAGCGCAGCTGCTCGAAGAACAAGACGCGCACTGCCTCCTCCAGCTCTTCGACGCTCGATCTGACGATGAGCGATTCGATGCGCTTGAGGCTGGAGGCAAGCCCGTCGGCGCTCAGAGGAACGTGCCGACTGCGATACTCATCGTCGGTCATGAGGAGCGAGCGGTCGAGGAAAAACGAGAGCTTTGCCAGATTGCGGGTTCGGACGAAACCCTCTGCGAGGGACTCGAACCCGCGAAGCTCTTCGGAGAGCGCGGTCACGCACACGTACGCGTCATCGCCGAGTCCCCAGCACGAGCGATACAAGGCCAGGATGCGGCGATGGAGCAGCTCGGCGGCCTCGAGCGACCGATCGGCGGAGGGTGAGGGGGACAGAAGGTAGAGGATGCGCTTCGTCCCGTCGTATTTGACGATGGCGGCGTCGAACGCGATGCCGAACTCTGACAGCGAGCGCGCCATTTCGTCCTCCAGCGAGCCGTACAGGCGGAAGAAGTCGTCGAGGTCCTTGCCGAACCGTGGGGCGTACACCTGCTTGGGAATGCCGGTCAGGCAGAGGCGGAAGCGTTTCAAGTCGATGTTCATCGAGACGCCCAGGTCGACCATGAGCCTTTCGCAGGCCGTTTGGCTCTGCCCGAACAGCATCTCGTTGATGACGGCCCCTTTGAGCGTCCGGCCTTTGTCGTACGTGTACACCATCGTCTCCTTCTCGGTTCCTTGCGCCTCCCATTGTAGTTAGCGAAGACGGTGCACGTCATTGCAAACTTGTGCGGTGCGTTGCTCTTTCCTGTCCGTTTTCGCCCAGAAGCGGCGGACCTTCCTAAGATGGGGACGAAAGGGTCCGGACGAAGGACCCATCGGGAAGAGAAGGAAGGAAAGGGGAGAAAAATGGCCGATGTTTCGCGTCGTGCTTTTCTGAAGACGTCGGGGGCGGTCCTCGGGCTTTCGGCGACGGGGGCGGGCGTTCTCGGGCTGGCGGGATGCGCCGCCGCTTCGAAGGACGCTCCTTCGGAGGGAGTCGGCTCGGATGCCGGGAAAGCCGGGGAGGAGAGCCTGAAGGTGAAGCTCTGCGCCTGTTCGCCGACGGGCAACACGCTCGCGGCGGGGCTTGTGCTGGCGAACTACCTGTCCGACGACGTCGAAGTGATCGACCAGACGTCGTACCAGTCGCGCATGAAGAAGATCGATTTCGAGCCGACCGACCTTGTCATCATGATAGGCTCCACTATCGCCGGCCGCACGGTGGAGGTGGACAACCTGTTCACCAACCTCAAGGGCAGCGACACGCCCTGCATCGCAGCCGCCTGCTTCGGCAACCGCAAAGCCGAGATGACGGCCTCGCTCATAGCGGACACGGCGAAGGCGAACGGCTTCAACGTGATCGGAGGCATCGAGATCGTGACCGACCATACGCTCGGGCGGTTCCTCGGGCACGGACGCCCCGACAGCGATGACCGCGCTGCCATCCAGGAATTCGCAGATTCGATCAAAGAGAAGATCGCCTCCGGCTCTCTCGAGCCCGTGACCATCGTCGGCGACGAGAGCTGCTATGAGAACTACAATCCGAAGGGCACGATCTACCGATCAACCACGACGAAGGAGTACTACCCGGACAACTGCATCAAGTGCGGCACGTGCGCGCAGGAGTGCACGGCGGGCGCAATCGACGCGACCACGCTCGAGATTGACGAGGACGTGTGCGTCCACTGCCAGCGTTGCACCTATGTGTGTCGCCATCAGGGCCGCTACTTCTTCCCGGCGAGCGAGTTCGAGCAGGGCGAGCATTACTGGTCGCGCAAGGACGTCGTCGTCCATCTGTGACGACCCTCCCTTGCGACGGCCCTCCTTTCTGTCCGGGGTCCGCGCGCCGTTCCCTCCTGCGCGCGGGCCCCGGCTGCGTTTCCTTGTGAAGTTTCGCCTGTCAGATGCGTCGGGCGGCACGGTTGCGCTAGACTGGGCGTCATTATGATTTCCATTCCGTACCTCGTCTGCTCCATCCTGAGCTTCATTCCCGCCATCGTGCTGCACGAGGCGGCGCACGGCTTTGCGGCGTGGCGGCTGGGCGATCCCACCGCCAAGCACGCGGGCCGCCTGTCGATGAACCCGCTCAAGCACGTCGACCCCTTCGGCACGGTCATCATGCCGCTGTGCCTGATGGCCATGAACATGCCGGTGTTCGGCTACGCCAAGCCGGTGCCCTACAATCCGGCGTACTTCAAGGATCCGCGCAAAGGGGACCTCATCGTGGGCTTGGCGGGGCCGACCGCCAACCTCGTCATGGCGGCGTTGGGGGCTGCGGCGTCGTTCGCTGTGCGGACGGCCCTTCCCACGGGTTCGCTCATGGCGGCAAGCGATTTGTTCTATTACTTCTACGCGTTGTTCCTGCCGATGTTCTCGCTCATCAACCTGTACCTGGCCTTTTTCAACCTGCTGCCCATCCCGCCGCTTGACGGCTCCTCCATCTTCGCGTTCGTCCTGCCGCGGAAGTACCTGCCGCAGTACTACAAGGTGCAGCAGTACGCGCTTCCCATCTTCATGGTCGTGGTCATCCTGGTGCCCTATGTGCTGCACGTGAACCCCGTGGGCATCTATTTGGACGCCACGGCGGGGACCGTGTTCGATCTTTTGTATTCGTTCGGTTAGCAGGCGGGCGTCGACGTGTCGTACAAGGTTCGCATAGACAGCTTCGAGGGGCCCTTCGACCTCCTTCTGCATCTGGTCAGCCGGCAGAAGGTGGACATAGGGGCCATCTCCATCACGCAGATCGCCGACCAGTATCTGGCCGAGGTGGCGCGCATGGACGCGCTCGACCTCGACGTGGCGAGCGACTTTTTGCTGGTGGCCTCCACGTTGCTCGAGATCAAGGCCGAAAGCCTGCTGCCGCGCGAGCGCGACGCGGCGGTGGACGAGCTGGAGGAGCTTGCCCCCAGCGAGGCGCGCGACATTCTGGTGGAGCGGCTTTTGTCCTACAAGCAGTACAAGAACGCCGCCGGTGCGCTGCACATGCGCTTTGTGAGCGAGGGGCGCATGCATCCGCGTCCGTTCGGTCCCGACGCGTGCTTTCTCAACCTCATGCCGGACTATCTGAAAGACGTCACGCTTGACGGCCTGGCGCTTCTGGCGGCGCGCGCCCTTGCGCGACGCGACGTGTTCCTGCTGGAGTCCGAGCACATCGCGGCGAAGCCCATCCCGGTTGAGGTGCACGTGCGCGCCATCCACCAGCGCATCCGCAACAAGAAGTGCTTGCGCTTCTCCGAGCTTGCGGACGCGCGCACGCCCGTGCCCGTCGTGGTGGTGACGTTTCTGGCCGTCTTGGAGCTGTACAAGCGCGCGATGGTGAGGATCGAGCAGTCCGAGCAGTTCGGCGACATCGACATCCGCTACATCGAGGGGTCGGGCGAGCTTCTGCTCGACGGCGACGACGCCCTCACATCGGTTGGGGAAGGGTAGGCCCATGTTTCAGGGATTGCGGGAAAGCCAGCTCAAAGGCGCGGTGGAGGCCCTGCTGTTCGTCACCGACGAGCCGGTGGGCGTCATCGCGCTCGCGGACATGCTGGAGGTGGAGCCGGCTGCGGTGGAACGGGCGCTCGAGGAGCTGCGCGAGCAGCTTGCCAACGAGGACCGCGGCATCCAACTGCGCGAGGTGGCCGGGGGCTGGCGGCTGTACACGCATCCGATCTACCACGAGCTTATCGAGCGCTACGTGCTGTCGTGGGACACGCGCAAGCTCTCGCAGGCGGCCATGGAGACGCTCGCCATCGTGGCGTATTTGCAGCCGGTCACGCGCTCGGGCGTGGCCAGCGTGCGCGGCGTGAACTCGGACAGCTCCATCAACTCGCTTGTGGAGAAGGGCCTCGTGCGCGAGGCGGGCACAGTCGACGCGCCGGGCAATCCCACGCTCTACGCCACCACGCGCGCGTTTTTGGAGAAGTTCGGCCTGCGCTCGACGGCCGATCTGCCCGACCTCGACCAGTTCGCTCCCGACGACGACACGCGCGCGTTTGTTCGCGAGCGCTTGAGCGCCTCGCGCGAGGACGTGCGCATCGCCGAGGAGGCGCGCCTGGACACCGAGGCGGCCGATCCGCTCGACGGCGTGGAGTTCGACCTCGACGACGAGGCGACGGTGTTCGCCGCGCAAAGCCCGCGGGAGGAGGCGGCGGCCGACGCGGCCCGGCAGATGCTCGCCGACGCCATGGCGAGCGGATTCGGGCTGGTGGAGAAGATCGACTTCGACGCGCTGACGTTCGAGACCGACGACGAGTGAACGTGTCGCTCAGGAGGATGGTGGCGCCCCGGAGGGCGGCGGGGACGCCTACTCGCTCGGACAGTCCTCGCCTTGCTGCTGAACTCGCTTGGTGGACGCCCCCCGCCTTTCAGGGCGGTGGGTTTGCCGTGGGGTTCGCTCGATGGGCGCCCTTGCCGCCCTTCGAAGCGGCGGGCGTGGCATGGACTTTAAGCGTGCGCCGGATACGAGGGGAAAGGGTGGGGAGGATCTGATGGTTTTGGAGGGCTTGTGATGTGCGGCAACGAGGATCGTGTTGTTCCTATGCGGCTGCAGAAGTTTTTGGCGCGGGCGGGAGCGGCGAGCCGACGGGGGTCGGAAAACCTCATGACGGCGGGGCGCGTCACCGTGAACGGCCGGGTGGTCACCGAGCTTGGCAGCAAGGTTGACCCGCTTGTGGACGAGGTGGCCGTGGACGGTGCGGTGGTGCGCTTGGCCGACGGGCCGGTCACGCTCATGCTGCACAAGCCGGCCGGCTACGTGACCACCATGTCCGATCCGCAGGGGCGCCCGACCGTGGCGGAACTCGTGCCCGTGGCCGCTCACCCGGGGCTTTTCCCGGTGGGGCGGCTCGACGCCGACACCACGGGGTTGCTTCTGTTCTCCACCGACGGCGAGCTGGGAAACGGCCTTCTGCACCCGAAGCGCCACGTTGCCAAGCGCTACCTGGCGTGCGTGGAGGGCTGTCCCACCGAAGGCGAGCTTGACCGGCTGCGCCGCGGCATCATGCTTGACGACGGGCCCGCCCAGCCGGCCGACGTTCGCGTGCTCGACGGCGGCGAGGCGCGGACCGCCGGGCGCGTGCTCGCCGTTCCGCCCGCCGTGCCCCCGCGCTCCTCGCGCGAGTACGCCGACGTGCTCCGCGGGCGGGCAAGCGCGCGCTCCTACGTGCGCATCTGTTTGCGGGAGGGGCGCAAGCGCCAGGTCAAGCGCATGCTCGGGGCCATCGGGCATCCGGTGGTGGCGCTGCATCGCGACTCGTTCGGCCCGCTTGCGCTGGGGGAGCTGCCGCGCGGGGAGTGGCGCGAGCTTTCCGCAGAGGAGGTGGCCGCGCTCCATGCGGCCGCCGCCGGGCGCGATTAATGCTAGAATGATGCCGGAGGCGGCCCTGCGCCGCTTTCCCATAACGAGAAGAGGTTTGCGAGACGAAAGGGAGAGGTGTCTCACCATATGGCGCGGACGCATGCGGCGCACGGGGCGGAATCGGGGTTCAAGCGCATTGCCGTGGTAGGGTTTGGCCTGATAGGGGCCTCGTTTGCCGCAGCTGTCAGCGAGGCGCATCCAGAGGTTGAGCTGCTTGCCGTCGACGTTGACGACCGCACGTTGGCCGAGGCCCTCGAGCGCGGCTGGGCGGGCGCGGCCGCGCGCCCGGACGAGCCGGCGTTCCGCGCGTTTCTGGAGGATGGCTGCGATCTGGTGGTGCTGGCCGCGCCGGTGGATGCGGTGGGGGAGCACCTGAAGCGCCTGGCCGCGTGGGACTTCCGCGGCATCGTCACCGACACCGCGTCCACGAAGGCGCGCATCTGCGACATGGCGGCCCGCACGCTGCCTCATCCGGAGAACTTCGTGCCGGGACACCCCATGGCGGGCTCGGAGAGAAACGGCATCGACGGCGCGCGCGCCGACCTGTTCAAAGGCGCGCATTGGATCCTCTGCCCTGACGCGGACACGCCGGCCGAGCACTTCCCGCGCCTCCATGAGCTTGTCACCTCGCTTGGCGCGCGCGTCGTGGCCCTGCCGCGCGAGGAGCACGACGCGGCGGTGGCCGTGGTGAGCCACGTGCCGCACCTCGTGGCGTCCTCGCTCGTGCAGCTGGCCAGCCGCCACGCCGACGACCAGCAGGCGCTCATGCGCCTGGCCGCCGGCGGCTTCAAGGACACCACGCGCATCGCGGCCGGCTCTCCGCAGCTGTGGTGCGGCATCGCCTTCGACAACAAAGACGCGCTTTCGGCGGGGCTTGCCGAGATGCAGGGCATCATCGCCTCGTTCGCCGACGCGCTCGAAGCCGGCGATCGCGCGCGCCTCACCGCGCTTCTGGCCCAGGCGGCCGAGGCGCGCCGCGCGCTGCCGGCCGCCTGGGTGCCCTCCACCGAGCGGCTTTTGGAGGTGCGCATCCCCATGGAGGACCGCCCCGGCGTGGTGGCCGAGGTCACCACCGTCACCAGCTCGGTGGGCTGCAACATCCAGTCCATAGAGATCGACCACGTCACGGCCGATAGCGCGGTGCTGAGCCTGGTGCTCACCGACGAAGGCGACATCGGCCAGCTGTCCGCGCAGCTCATCAACGCGGGGTTTTCGGTATCGTTCAGCCCCCTGACGGCAAAGGAGCACACCCATGTCGACTGACCAGATGCAGGGCGCAACCGTCGTCGCGCCCCTGCCCGCGCCTTTGCGCGGCTCCACCTCCGTGCCCGGCGACAAGTCCATATCGCACCGCGCCGTGCTGTTCGCGGCCATGGCCGAGGGCACCTCGCGCCTTTCGGGCGTGCTCGATTCCGAGGACGTGCGCTCCTCCATCGGCGCCGTGCGCGCGCTCGGCGCCGAGGTGTCGCTTGAGAAGGCCGCCGACGGCAGCCTTTGCGGCGGCGTCACCGGCTGGGGCGCGCGCGGGCCCCGCCAGCCTGACGGGCCCATCGACTGCGGCAACTCCGGCACCACCGCGCGCCTGCTCATGGGCGTGCTCGCGCCGTGGGACGTGCGGGTGGAGCTGACCGGCGACGAGTCGCTCGTCAAGCGCCCCATGCGCCGCATCACCGCGCCGCTCATGAAGATGGGCGCGCGCTTTTTGCCCGAGGGGCGCGAGACGCTGCCCATCACCGTGTGCGGATCGCGGAGGCTGCGCGCCATCTCCTACGACGCGCCCATGGCCTCCGCGCAGCTCAAGACCGCCGTGCTTCTGGCCGGCGTGTTCGCCGAGGGAACCACCGTCTTAAACGAGCCCGCCCCCTCGCGCAACCACACCGAGCTCATGCTGCCCGAGTTCGGCGTGGACACCACCGCCGCCGACCGCACCGCAAGCGTCACGGGTCCCGCGCGCCTTGAGGCGTGCGAGGTGCAGGTGCCGGGCGATCCCTCGTCGGCGGCCTTCATCGCCTGCGCGGCGGCGATACGGCCCGGCAGCTCGGTGCAGGTGGAGAACGTGAGCCTCAACACCGCGCGCATCGGGTTCGTGCGCACGCTCGAGCGCATGGGCGCCGACGTGAGCGTGCGCCACACGGGTTCGGCGGGCAAAGAGCCCTACGGCGTCATCTCGGTGAGCCACACGCCGAACCTGCGCGGCTGCGAGGTGCCCGCTGAGAAGATAGCCACCATCGTGGACGAGGTGCCCGTGCTCGCGCTCGTGGCGGCGCATGCGCGCGGCGTGACGGTGTTTCGCGAGGTGAGCGAGTTGCGCGTGAAGGAGACCGATCGCCTGGCCGCCGTCATCGAGGGGCTGGGGGAGCTTGGCGTGGACGCATGGGCCGACGGCAACGACCTGTTCGTGGAGGGCCAGCCCGGCCTGCGCACGCCCGCCGGCGTCTCCTTCGACTCGAAAGGCGACCATCGCCTGGCCATGACCTGGGCGCTCGCCGGCCTGTGCGGCACGGCACCCGTCGAGGTGAAGAACTTCGACTCGGTCAAGATCAGCTACCCTCAGTTCCTCTCCGACATAGAAAGGCTCGCACGATGATCATCGCCATCGACGGTCCGAGCGGGGCCGGAAAATCGACCGTCGCGAAGGCGGTCGCCCGCACACTGGGCTTCTCTTGCCTGGACACCGGCGCGATGTACCGGGCGGTGGCCTGGCAGGCGCTTGAGGACGGCGCGTCTTTGGAGGACGCCGAGGCCCTCGGTCGCATCGCGCGCGAGCGGGAGATAGCCTTCTTCCACGATCCCGGCGACCCCATGCCCAAGGGTGTGTCCATCGGCGGCCAGGATGTGAGCGCCGCCATCCGCACCGCCGAGATCGACCGCGCCGTGAGTCCCGTGTCGGCCGTGCCCGCCGTGCGCGAGGCGCTTGTCGCGCAGCAGCGGCGCATCGGGCGCTCGGGCGACTACGTGGTGGAGGGCCGCGACATCGGCACGACGGTGTTCCCCGAGGCTCCGGTGAAGGTGTTCCTCACCGCCTCGGCCGAGGAGCGGGCGCACCGCCGCGTGCGCCAGAACGTGGACCGCTCCGTGGGCTCCATCGACTACGAGGAGGTGCTCGCCGACATCCGTCGCCGCGACGAGGTGGATTCCTCCCGCGCCGCCTCGCCCCTGCGCCCGGCCGACGACGCCGTGCATCTTGACTCCACAGGCCGCTACATCGAAGACGTGATCGACGAGATCTGCGCCCTCGCCCGCGAGAAGGGCGCGCGATGAGCGTGTTTCTGCCCTACGAGAAGATGTGGGACATGCCCCTTGGCGGCACGTCGGACGAGAAGCAGGTGCCCCACTGGGCGGGCAACTTTTTGTGGGTGTTCCTCTCGCTCGTGTTCAAGGTGTGCTTTCGCTACCGTGTGGACAACCGCGAGAGCATCCGCGCCTTCGACGGCAAAAGCGGAGTTGTGGTGGTGGCCAACCACACGTCGTTTCTGGACGTGGCGTTCATATACCTGGCCACGCGGCCCGCGCAGTGGGTGCGCTTCATGGGGCGCGAGAGCCTGTTCGACAACGCGCACGGCCTGGTGGGCCAGATCCTCTCGCGCGTGGGGGCGTTTCCCATCAAGCGCGACGCGGCCGACCGCACGGCCATCAAGCGCGCCACGCGCATGCTGAAGAACAACGAGGTGGTGGGTATCCTGCCCGAGGGCACGCGTCGTGGCAAAGGCTCCAAGACGCCCGAGATCCACTCGGGCGCGGCGTTCATCGCCAAGATGGGCAAGGCCCCCATCCTGCCCATGACCGTGCGCAACGCCGAGAACGTCAAGCGCAAGGGCGAGCGCTTCCGCTTCCCCAAGATCACCATCGAGTACGGCGACCCCGTCCTTGTGGAGGACTTCGACTTCCTGCCGAAGGAGGACCGTCTGGAGGGCTGCACGTGGTACGCCATGCGCGAGTGCTTCGCGCTGTCGCAGCGCGTGCCGCGCGAGCAGGTGGACATGCGGGCGCTGTTCCCGGAGGGACGCGACTTCACGGAGGTGTTCGCGGAGCATCCCGTGCCCGAGCGCAGCTCGCAGGAGGTCGTGGCGAGCAGGGGGCGCGCATGAAGGTGATTCTCGCCCGGCACGCGGGCGCCTGCTACGGCGTGCAGCGCGCTCTCGACATGGCCCTTGCGGCCGCCTCCGCGGGAGACGGCGCGTCAACGCTTGGGCCCCTCATCCACAATCCCCAGGTGGTGGCCGACCTTGAGCGGCGCGGCGTGCGCGCCGTCGGCGGCGTGGAGGATGCGGGGGACAATCCGGTGATCATCCGCAGCCACGGCGTGACGCCGGCGGTGCGCCGTGCGGTGGAGGAGCGCGGGCTGCCGCTCATCGACGCCACCTGTCCGCATGTGGCGCGCGCGCAGAAGGCCGCTGCGGAGCTGGCGCGGCGCTGCGGGCGCGTGGTGGTGGTGGGCGAGGCGGGGCACCCCGAGGTGGAGGGCCTCGTCGCGCATGCGCGCGAGGCGGGCGGCGAGGTGTGCGTGGCGGCCTTGCCAAACGACCTTCCCGCGCATCTGGATTCCCCAACGGGCGTTGTCGTGCAAACCACCCAGACGCGCGAGGCGCTCGACGCCGTGACGGCGGCGCTTTCCGCGCGCGGCGTGGCATGCGAGGTGAAGGACACCGTGTGCTTCGCCACCCGCCAGCGCCAGGAGGCCGCCGCCGAGCTTGCGGGAAAGGTGGATGCCATCGTGGTCATCGGCGGGCGCAACTCCTCCAACACCACGCGCCTGGCCGACATCTGCGCCGCCGCCTGTCCGCGCACCCACCATGTGGAGGCGCCCGACGAGGTGGATCCCGCCTGGTTTGCGGGCTGCTCGACGGTGGGCGTGACCGCCGGCGCCTCAACTCCGGAGTCGCAGATAGCCGCCGTGGTGGAGCGCCTGGAGGCGCTGTGAGCGCCCTCGGAGCGCCGAAGCTCGCGAAGGCTTCCCGCTTGGGGCTCGCCTGCCTGGCGGGTTACTACTCCTACGCCTACATCTTCTTCAACCGCCTGTTCTTCGTCCCCGGTGAAGGCTTTCACTTCCATCCCGTGTTCGTGCAGGCGGCCATGATGCTGTGCGCGGCCGCCGCGCTTGCACGCATGCTCGCCACAGGGCGCTTCGGGTTGCGTCCCGACGGGCGCGCCTGCCTGGCCATCTGGCTGCTTTTCGCCGCCGGTGTGGCTCTTGACCAGGCGGGCTTGCTGCTGGGAGGCCCGCCGCGCCTGGCCGCCCAGTTCCTTGCATGTCTGCTGTTCGGGGGAGGGTTCGTTTCGTACACGCTGCTGTGGGCGCGGGTATACGAGGCGCTGTCGTTCCCGCAGCTGTCCGCAGCCGTCTCTTGCGCCCTGGTCGTCAGCGTGCTCGTGCGCGCGGCGACGTACGTGGACATGCGGGCGCAGGCGGCGTGGTGCGCGGCGTTCTGCGTCGTGATGGCGCTCTCGCTCGTCATGCTGAACCGCTCGTTTCGCCTTGTGGGAGACGGCGCGTCCGGCGCGCAGGGCCCTTCCGGGCGCCAGCGGCTTTCCAAAAGCCTGCTCCTCACGTTGAAAGGGCCCCTTGCCGCCACGGCCGCCGTCGCGTTCGGCACGGGGCTTTCCTGGGGCGAGGCCGCGGTCGACGCGTACCGCCCGCTCATCTCGGTGGCGGCGGCCCTGCTGGTCTGCGCCCTGAGCGTGTTTTTTGGGTTTCGCGCCCGCAGCGGTTCCAAGGGCCGGTTCGCCTTCTTCGGGGCGGTGTTTCCCCTCTCGACCATCCTCTTGCTCGCCTCGCTCGTGCTGGGGCAGCTCGGCGGGGCCGCAAGCCTGTCCGTTCTTCTTGACGCCGCGTACTACGTGGGGTTGTCGTTGCTCGAGGTCTATGTGCTCGTGGCCATCGTCGTGGCCTCGCGGGGAAGCGGCGTGTCGCCTTTGGCGCCTCTTGCCGCGAAGATGGTCGTGTACGGCGCGGGGTTTTTGACGGGCAAGGCGCTGGCCTCGGTGCTTGATTCGCAGGCCCTGCCCACCGTTTTGACGATAGCGCTTTTGGCGTACCTCGCCTTCAACGTGGTGGTGCTGGCCGTGAACCAGGTGTCCGACGCGACGGGGTCCTCCGCGCCCGTGCAGGAGGCCATCAGCGCCCGGATGGGCGAGCGTTACGGGCTTACCCCGCGCGAGCGGGAGGTGCTCTCCTGCCTTTTGGAGGGCAGGTCCTACGAGGGGGTGGGCAGGACGCTGTTCATCTCGTCGAGCACTGTGAAAACCCACGTCAAGCACATCTACGAGAAAGTGGGCGTCAAAAGCCGCGACGAGCTGATCGACCGGGCGTTCTGACGCCCCCATGAAGGCCGCCGTCCCGACCGCGCGTTTGCCCCTGAAGCGCATCGAGGGTCCTCCGAAAAGGGCCCTCGATGCGGGGTGGGGCGGATCTGCCGCGCTAAGCGATCGGCGCGGCTCGTGGCCGGCTGGGCGCTGGATGCTAGATGGCGCGCGCCGCCTGGTTGCCGGAGCTTACGGCTTCGGCGATGGTGGAGAACACGGCGCGTCGCCGATGAGGTGCTTCTCGATCCCGGAGGGGATGGCGTCGAACAGCTCGGTGTTGGGCTCCATGGCCTGGCAGTTCACCACGGCGTCGCACGGCACGGTGACGGTGGTGCCGAAGTTGGTGTCGATGCGCACGCCGTCCTCCTCGATAGCGAGAGGAGATGCCTCGTAGAACACGCGCAGGCCCTTGCTCTCCATCCACGCCTTCATGCTGTAGCGCACCCACGAGGGATGCTCGACGTCGAAGAACTCTTGTGCGCGGTCGGACAGGATGGTCACGGCCTTGCCCTGCTTGATGAGCGATATGGCCAGGTCGATAGCGTGGTGGTTGTCGCCGACCACCACCACGCGCTCGCCGAGGTCGCCGCCTGCGGCCGCCTCTTCGATGGTCTTCACCAAAGGCGATCCCTCGGCGCCGGGGATGTCGAGGGCGGGGCGCACGCCGCCGGTGGCCACCAGCACGACGTCCGGCGCCTCCTTAGCCACCAGGTCGGCGTCCACCTTGGTGCCGGTCACCACCGAGACGCCCTTCACCTCCTGCTGGCGTTCGAGGTACGCGCAGAAATCCGCGATCTTCTCATGCGGTCCCTTCACCGTGGAGGCGAAGGTCATAAGCCCGCTCAAGGAGCCGTCCTCCTCGTAGAGCGTCACCTCGTGCCCGCGCTCGGCGGCGATGCGCGCGGCCTCCATGCCGGCAGGACCGCCGCCCACCACCATGACGTTGCGGGGCGACGCGGCCGGCTTAGGCTTCGCGCTCGTCTCGATGCCGCCGTCCTTCACGCGGCCGAACGTCGCGTTGCAGCGGCATCCCACCGTCACCGGGTGGGGGAGCACCGCCTGCAAGCAGGTGAGGCAGTGGTTGCAGGGCGCCACCTCGTCGCGGCGTCCCTCCTGCAGCTTGTTGGGCAGCTCGGGGTCGCACATGAGCGGACGGGTCATGGCCACGTAGTCGATCTTTCCGTCGGCGAGCGCGTTGTCTATCAGGTCGGGGGCCAGGCGCGGGTCCATGACGCCGACGGTGCCCACGGGAATGCCCACCGCCTGCTTGATCTCGGCGGCCACCTCCAGCAGCGCGCACGCTCCGTCGTACTGACCGTTGACCTTGCCCTCGAAATGCCGGTCGAAGTCAACGCGCGTTCCGTAGCCGGTGTTGCCGCTCTCCACGGCGTGCAGCACGTCGGTGAAGAACGAGGCGGCGTGGTAGCCGTAGGCGCCGTAGCGCACCTGGAGCATGTCGGCGCCGGCCGCCTCGAACAACCGCGCGAACTCCTTGGCCTCCTCGACGGTCATGCAGCCGTCGTTCTTGCCCAGGTACTCCACGTTGTCCTCCACGCCGTTGTAGAGCACCTCGATGATGAAGTCGGGGCCGCAGGTCTGCCTGATCTGCCCGATCAGCTCGGTGAGGATGCGCGCGCGGTTCTCGTAGCTTTGCGGGCCGTACTCGTCGTCGCGCTGCGTGTTCCAAAAGCGCGAGAGGAACGTGGAGAAGGTGTGGTCGCATCCGGCGTTGATGGTGACGCCGTCGAAGCCCGCCTTCTGCATCATCTGGCAGCGATGCACGAGGTCGGCCTGGAAGGCGTGGATCTCGTCGACGGAGAGCATCTTGCGGGTGGCGACGTAGTTCTCGAAGGGCGCTGTGATGGCTCCGTCGCAGGAGCATTGCGACCACAATCCCCACACCTGCATGCCGATGAGCGCGCCCTGCTCATGGACGTAGTCGGTGAACTGCTTGCACAGCGCCGCGTCCTCGTCGGTGGCGATGGGCGTGTTGCCGTTGGCGGCCTTGCCGGTGAAGTCGACGAACTGGTCCATCCAGATCAGGCCCACGCCGCCTTCGGCCATGGCGCCGTAAAAGTTCTTGACGTCCTCGGAGAATCCGGCGCCTTGGGACACCGTGCGCGAGGTGGCGCCCGACTTCACGATGCGGTTCTTCAGGGTGTGCGACCCCACCTGCAAAGGGCTGAACAGGTGGGAGTAGTCGGTGGTGAACGTGGTGTAGGACTCGTCTTGCGGGTTAAGCTCGTAGCCGGCCTGCTCCTTCACAGGAGCGTTCCTGTCGGCGCCGTCTTCGCGGGCGTCGGTGTTGGCGGTTGGCGCGCAGCCTCCGAGGCCGGCTGCGGCCAGCGACCCGACCGCCGCCGTCGCGCCCAGTCCGAAAAACGACCTTCTCGTCAACGATGCCTTCTTCATGCTTCCTCCTCCTTCAGTAGGCTTTTCCGGCCGCGTGGGCCGTTTGCGCCTGCCATGGTAGGGAGGGCGGGTGCGGGAGGGATCGCCCATATGGACGATTTCGCATCGACGATACGGGTGATGCACGGATGATCAGGTGGTTTGTGGCTTTGGTAAGCTTGTCTGCGGACCGAGGAGCGACGTTGAGGGCCTGCCGAAGGGCTTCAAGGAGCCCCGAAGGGTCGGGTTGAAGGACTTGAAGGGTTTTGCCTGGAAACGAAAGGTTGTTGGTCGTCTGGAGGGCGCGAACGGGGGACTGCTACGCGTGGATACCGCGCTGTAGGGGGAGGGGCGCTCGTTGTCTGCCGCCGCCCGCAGCTCGCCGTCGCCTGCGGCCTCGCCGGGACGCGGCGTTGCGACGCGGCGGCGCGTGTGCGAGAATGGGCCGCATGCGAATCAAACCGAACATCCAGGCCGGACGGCGGCCCGAAGCCCGGCTCGCCCGCCGTATCCGTCCGCAGGCCGTAGGAGCCCTGATCCGTCCATGAGCGCTTATCCTTCCGGAGACATCGACCGCGAGGCGCGCGGACGGCGGTGCGCGGGCGCCTCTCCCCGCGCGCTCGTGCGCGCGGTTGCGCCGGAAAGCCCCGCCGACGATGCGGGGTTCGAACCGGGCTGCTATGTGACCAGCGTGGACGGCCGCCCCGTGCGCGACCTCATCGACTGGCGCTGGCTTGCTTCCGACGACGTGGTGGAGCTTGGCTACATCGACCTCGACGGCGAGGAGGGCGTAGTCGAGCTTGTGCGCGAGGAGGGCGAGGACTGGGGCTTCGAGTTCGAAGGCGTGGTGTTCGACGGTGTGCGCCAGTGCCGCAACGCCTGCACGTTCTGCTTCATGCGCCAGCTGCCCGACGGCATGCGCCCCGCGTTGACGCTGCGTGACGACGATTTCCGGCTGAGCTTCCTCTCGGGGACGTTCGTCACGCTCACCAACCTCTCGGCCGCCGAGGAAAAGCGCATCCTCGAGCAGCGCATATCCCCGCTGCGCGTGTCGCTGCACGCCTCGGACGCCAAGGTGCGACAACGCATCATCGGCCGGCACGCCCAGCATGGCCTGGATGCGCTCGACCGCCTGCTGGCGGCCGGCATCCAGTTCCACGCGCAGATCGTGCTCATGCCCGGCGAGAACGACGGCGAGGTCTTGTCCCGAACCTTGTCGTGGGCTTGGGAGCGGCCGGGCATCTTGGATGTGTGCATCGTCCCTTTGGGCTTCACGAAGCATCAAACCGCCTTCGAGCGCAGCTTCAACGACCCGCGCGCCGCCCGAGCGGTTCTGGAGCGCATCGAGCCGTTCCAGCGGCGCGCGCTCGCATGCCGCGGGAGCGCGTGGGCGTTCGCGGCCGACGAGTTCTACCGCAACGCCTACGGCGCGGACCTCTTGGACAACCTGCCTTCGGCCGAGCACTACGGCGACTTCGCCATGTTCGAGGACGGCGTGGGCATCATCCGCGCGTTCGTGGACGACTGGGAGCGGGCCGAGCGTGCGGGGCTGATGCGCCGCGCCGCGCACGCGCTTGGGCGCGCGAACCTGCGCGTGCGTTACGTCGCGGGGTTCGCCACGCGCGAGTTCCTGGCTCCGCTCGTTGCGCGAAGCGGCATGGCGGACCGTTTCGCCCCTCTGTTCGTGCGAAACGACTTCTTCGGCGGCAACGTGGATGTGACCGGGCTTCTGTGCGGCTGCGACGTGGCGGATGCCGTGCGCGCCTGCGCGGGCGAGGCGGACCTGTTCGCCATCCCGCGCGTGATGCTCAACGATGACGGCATCACGTTGGACGATATGCGTTTGAAGGATATGGAAAAGAGGACGGGCGCGCGCCTCGTCGTGGTATCCTGTAACGCGTCTGATTATCTCGCGGAGATCATCGACCTGGCCGAGCGCTGCGCGCCGGCCTCTGACCAGCACGCCAACCTGTGAGGAAGCACCATGCCAATGCCCATAGTGGCGGTGGTGGGACGGCCCAACGTGGGCAAGTCCACCTTCGTCAACCGCATAGCCCAGGCCGACGAGGCCATCGTCCATGAGATGCGCGGCGTCACGCGCGACCGCTCCTATCACGAGGCCGACTGGAACGGCGTCGAGTTCAAGCTGATCGACACCGGCGGCATCGAGATGGGCGACGACGACGCGTTCCAAGGCTCCATCCGCGCCCAGGCGTTCGCGGGCGCGAACGAGGCGGACGTCATCGTCTTTCTCGTGGACGGCAAGACCGGCATCAACGCCGACGACGAGGAGGTGGCCCGCATCCTGCGCAAGGCCTCCAAGCCGGTGTTCTTGGCGGTGAACAAGATGGACAGCCCGGGCCGCACCGACGAGCTGTGGGAGTTCTATCAGCTGGGAATCGGGGATCCCTGGCCGGTGTCGGCCCTGCACGGGCATGGCACGGGGGATCTGCTGGACGCCGTGGTGGAGGAGCTGCGCGCGGTGGAGGTGCCCGGGGGCGAGGAGGATCCGGGCATCAACGTGGCCATCATCGGCCGCCCGAACGCGGGGAAAAGCTCGCTTACGAACCGCATGACCGACAACGAGCGCTCCATCGTCTCGGACGTGGCCGGCACCACGCGCGATGCCATCGACACGCTGGTCGAGCACGACGGCAGGCGCTACACCATCGTGGACACGGCCGGTCTTCGCCGCAAGAGCCAGATCGACGAGGACGTGGAGTACTACGGCTTCGTGCGCGCCATGCGCGCCATCGACCGCGCCGACGTGGCGCTTCTGGTCATAGATTCCACGCTGGGGCTCACCGACCAGGACCAGCGCGTGGCCGGCTTCGCCGCCGAGCGCGGGTGCGCCATGGTCATCGTCTTGAACAAGTGGGACCTCGTGGAGGGACCCGAGGCCAAGGCCGAGATACGCGAGCGCATAGCGGACCGGATGACCTTCGTGGGCTACGCGCCCGTCATCGCCATCTCCGCGCTCACGGGCAAGAGGGTCGACCGCATCTGGGCCGCCGTCGATGCCGCCTACGCGAACTACTGCCAAACTATCCCCACGAGCAAGCTCAACGCGTGGCTTTCGAGCATCCGCGAGACGGGTCACACCGTTTCGAGCGGCAAGGCCGTCCTGCGCATGAAGTACGTGACGCAGACCTCCTCCTGCCCGCCGCGCTTCACCTTCTTCGTGAACCGGCCCGATCTTGTGACCGACAACTACGAGCGGTTCCTCGAGAACCGCCTGCGCGAAAGCTTCGACCTTTCGGGCACGCCCATCCAGATGAAGTTCAAGAAGAAGGACTAACGCCATGACCTCTCTCTCTTCCAAAACCCCGCGCACCACTGCGGCCGCAGCGGTTCTGTGGCTGCTCGTCGTCCTCGCGTTGTTCGGCGTCGCCGGAAGCTTTCCGATCTGCGCTGTGCCCGCCGTGTTCCTTGGCAGCGCGCTTTTGGGGTCGATTCCCTGGGGCGTGATCATCTCGAAGGCGTTCTACCACACCGACCTGCGCGACCACGGCAGCGGCAACATCGGCACCACCAACGCCCTGCGCACCATGGGCAAGGCGGGCGGCGCGGCGGTGTTCGCGCTCGATTTCGGCAAGGGGCTGGCCTCCGGCGGGCTGGCGCTTGCGGGGTTGGCGCTGTTCGATCCGGGCGCCTCCTCCCCGGCGTCCCACGACCTTTTGGTGGCGCTTGCGTTCCTCGGCTGCATCTGGGGGCACATCTTCAGCCCGTGGCTCGGCTTCAAGGGCGGCAAGGGCATCGCGGTGGCGGTGGGCTGCCTGTTCGTGACGTTCGGCGCGGGCGGGGCGCTTTTCGAGCTGGCGCTGTTCGCGGTCGTTGTCGCGGCCACGCGCTACGTGTCGCTGGGATCGTTGGCCGCGGCGGTGGCCTGCCCGTTCTACGCGTTGTACCGTTTTCCCGACAGCCCGCCCGCCGTGTTTTTGTGCGTGCTTGCCGCTGCTACGGTGATCTGGGCGCATCGGGAGAACATCGCCCGGCTGCGCGCGGGCACCGAAAACCGCATAGGCGGGAGGAAAGGGGAGGGCCGATGAAGGTCGCCGTCATAGGCGCGGGGTCGTGGGGGACGGCCCTTTCGCAGGTTTTGGCGGGAAACGGGCACAACGTGGGGCTGTGGGCGCGCAAGCCCGAGGTCGTGCGCGGCATCAACGCCGAGCATCGCAACCCGCGCTACCTGACCGATTCGGTCCTTTCGGACAGCGTCGTGGCCACGGTGTCCTACAAAGACGCGCTTCTGCGCGCCCGGGCGGCCGTGGTGGTCACGCCGTCGAATCTCATGCGCGGCGTGGCGCGCGCCCTGTCCGACGTGGTGGACGGCGACTTCCCCGTCATCATCTGCTCGAAGGGAGTGGAGGAGGGCAGCGGGCTGCTTCCGGTGGAGGTGTTCGAGGCCGAAATGGGCAATGCGGCGCGCCTGGCGGTGCTGTCGGGTCCGAACCATGCGGAGGAGGTTGTCGAGGGCGTCCCCACAGGAACCGTCATCGCCAGCTCCGACGAGGGCACGGCGTCGTTTTTCCAGGAGCTTTTCGCCTCGGAGGGCTTTCGCACCTACGTGAGCGACGACGTGGTGGGCGTGGAGCTGTGCGCCGCGTTCAAGAACGTCATCGCCATAGCCGTGGGCGTCTCCTACGGGCTGGGCTACGGCGACAACACGGCGGCCATGCTCATGACGCGCGGCCTGGCCGAGATGAGCCGGCTGGTCGTGCGCTGCGGCGGGCGCGCCATCACGTGCATGGGCTTGGCGGGCACGGGCGACCTCATCGCCACCTGCACCTCCGAGCATTCCCGCAACCGGCGCTTCGGCAAGATGCTTGCGGAAGGCGGCACGCTTAAGGAGTTCTCGGAGCGGACCCACATGGTGGCCGAGGGCGCGCTGGCGTGCCGCACCATCGCCACCTTGGCGGACGCCTACCGCGTCGAGCTGCCCATCACCGACGTGGTGCGCAGCGTGGTGTGGGAAGGCGCCGATCCCCGGGCCGTGGCGCAAACCCTGACGAGCAGGCCCCTCACCACCGAGTTCTACGGCTTGTGAGCGAGCCCGCGCAGCGAACGGGCGGGCAACGAAGCGGTGACCGCAAGGCCACCGTGCCCGGTTCCCGCGCTCGGGCGGCGGCGCTTGGCTTAAAGTGAACGGCGTCGGCGGACGGGTTTTGCGGCCGCCGACGTCAACTGGCCGCCGCGCCGAAAGGAGCCGCCCGAACCGCGAAGCGAACCGTTTGCAGCCCATTCGAGGCCCGTCGTCTCGTCTCTCGTGCACAACCCCTCTCTCTCAACCCCCCTCGACGGGCCGTCATGCATGCGCACTCTCCCCTTCTCCTCGGTGCGCACTGCCTTCAAGCCCCTCTCCGACTCCCCCAATCGGAGAGGGGCTTGCCTTGCCCGCGCCAAGGTCCGCGCGCCCTTGCCGAAACCCTTCGGTATAATGAGCGCACTGCCAGCGACGACGAAGGAGGACTTCGTGACCGTTCGAACCATCCGGCTCCTCGGAAGAGGGGCGCTTGCGCTCGCGCTTGCGGCGCTTGCGGTCGCCTGCGTGGCGACCCTTGGCTGCTCCCGTGCCGACAAGCAGGTTGAGCAGGGGCTTCCCGCCTGGACGGACGAGGAGGGCATCCTCGCTTGGGCCCACGTTGCGGCCGACGAGTTCAACGAGCGCGACTATCAGGCCGTGGCGGACCGGTTCTCCGATAAGGGCGTCACGGCCGACCAGATCAAGGAGGGGCTGGAGGAGACGCAGGACGCCTACGGGGCGTTCACGGGGTACGGGGAGGCGTCCTTCCTGCAGGGGGAGAGCAAGGGCCGCTCGTACGCCACCGTCGTGCAGAAGGCCCATTACGAGAACGGAACGGGGGAGTTCCGCATCAGCTTCTTCGAAGACGGGACGCTGGCCGGCTTCTACTTCCTGGCCGACCGGCAGGAATCCTGACGCCGAAGGCCTCGGGGCGCTTCGGGACCCTCGGCGTCTTGAGGCGTCCCGGGCTGGCGGACGCCGCCGCTTCCCTCAGCGTCCGCCGATCCCCTTGCCGTTCAGGTAAGGCTCGATGTCTGCGAGCCTTGCAAGCATGACGGCGCCGGTCCATCGGCTGGCGCGGGGCTGGACGAGCCCTGGCTTGTAGGCCAGCATGGTCAGGGTCATGTCGGCGGCGAAACAGGGCGACGCTACCCGCCCCGTCTGCGCGGACAGGCCGCTTGGGGTATCGACGGCCAAGGCGAAGGGCGCGTCTTTCGCCTTGGCGGGAGCGCCCTTCGCCGCCCGGGCATGGCGCGCCTTCTCGCGCTCGCGCTTGCGATGCCTGCCGCGTCCCTTGCCGCGCGATCCCTCGAAGCGCCGGCGGTTGGCCGCGCGTATCCAGCCGGCGTAGGGCTCGCGCACCTCGTTTCCGGAGAACCCCGTGCCCAGCAGCGCGTCCACCACGGCGCTCGCCTCGTCAAGGACGTCGGCCAGCACATCGGCGTCGGGCGCCACGAGCACGCGCAGGGGCAGGCGGCGCGCTGCGGCGTCGGCGAAGACGTCCAGCGCCGTTGCGCGCGCGGGCTCGGCTCGCAGGCGCTCGGCTATATCGGGCGTCACAAGCGTCACCGGGTAGCCGCGCTCGGCCAGGGCGCGCGCGGCCACCCATCCGTCGCCGCCGTTGTTGCCCGCGCCCGCCAGCACCGTCACGGGGGCAGGATCGGGCACCCAGTCGACCACCTTCTGCGCGACGGCGCGCCCGGCGCGCTCCATCAGATCCGCAAGGGGCGTTCCGTCCTCGGCTATCATCCGCTCAAGGCGCACGACGTCCTCCACGTCCAGGGCGCGCCGGCGTTCCCGCTCCATCCGGGCGCCCTCCTCCGTCATGACGCGCGTATTGCTCATCAGCCCGTTCAGCATGACGAAGGGCGTGCGCGTCCGAGAGGAGCGCACGGCGCGCACGACGAGGCTTGTCGTCCATGCCGCCATGAGGACCGCCCAGGCGCCTGTGAAAAACGCGCGGTTGGCTCCCACGAAGCGCGCGAGGGCCCCGGCTTCGCCCCCGTGCGACCCCGCCGAGAGCACGAGCGCGAGCGCCGCGGCCGGCAGCGTTGCGAACAGGAGCAGAAGCCCGTAGCGGGCCAGGTACTGGTACCAGCGGGCCGGGGAGGCGTCGGGGCGCACGGTGCGCAGGCGCAAAAGCCCCTGCGCCGGCGTCCGCCCGCGCGAGACGGCGGGGACCGCGACGAAGCACAGCAGGCATGCGGCCGTCCCCGCAGCCAGCGGATCGAGGCTTCGGCCCAAAGCCCGGGCGGCAAGCACGGCCAGCGCCGCCGCACCGAGCGAAAGCGCGAGGTCAAGTCCGAACGAGAGCGCGCGCCGCACCGCCCCGGCGTGCAGCCCCGCCATTCGGGCCTCTTCCTCCACAAGCCTCACGTCGGGCAGCGCCCGCATGAGCGGGCCCGCAAGCCAAAATCCCGTCATGGCGCCCAGCGCGTTGGTCAGAAGGTCGTCCACGTCGAACAGCCGGTAGGGGTGCTCGTAGAGGCCCCACAGCCCGGTGAGTTGGGACAGCTCGAAGGACAGCGTGACCGCGCATCCGATGAGCAGCGTCTGCCACCAAGTGCGTCGAAAGTAGTAGCGCAGGTACATGCCCAAGGGAACCAGCAGCAGCACGTTGAAGAGAGCCTCGTAAACGTACGGATCGCGGACGGCGTCGAGCCAGGTCGAAGGATCGGAGAGCGAGGCGTCGGTCTCGGCCAGGAAGGCGCGCAGGAAGTGGAGGGGCTCAAGCTGGGGCACGGCGGCGTAGGGGACGAAGGCCGTGCGGTCGGCCGGCAGGGGCAGCAGCACCAGGAAGTACGCGCACATGAGGTAGAACACAAACGAGTAGACCGCCAGCGTCCGAAGCCAGGGAACCGAGCCGGCTTTGCGGTACTGGTACACCAGGTAGGGCAGCGTGATGAGCAGCGCGACGAGGGGGAAGAGCATGGCGGCGAGGGTGATGTTCGATGCGTAGACGCTCACGCGAGGCGACTCCGTTCCATGTCGAGGAGCGCGCTTTTGAGGCGCGCGGCGGCTCCCGACCCGGAAGGACGCCCGTCCGATCCGACCACGCGGTGGTCGGGCACCAAAACGGCGAGCGGGTTCTTCCTGACCGCCGCCCCCACCGCGCGGTAGGAGCCCGGGCACCCCATGAGCGAGGCCACCTCGGCGCTCGTGCGGGCGCTTCCGTAGGGAATGCGCGAAAGCTCGTCCCACACGGCGAGCTGGAACGCGCTTCCCTCGGCGTCGAGCGGCACGTCGAAGGCCGCCCGCTTGCCGGCGAAGTACTCCAGAAGCTCGGTGGCCGCGCGGTTGGCCAACGCGCTTGGACGGCGAAGGCCCGCAAGCTCCACGTCGCCGAGCACGACGTGGGTGATCCCCCGCGCGCTCGCGCGGATGGTGAGGGGGCCGTGCGGCGTGCGGTAGGGGAAGTACGTCCCGGTGCTCGAAGCCATGGCGCCTTCTTCCAGTCGGTTTCCCACCATTATAGCGCGTCGCGCCCGCAGGCGGCGGGGAGGGTCCGGACACGGCGCCGTGTTGTTTTCCTCCGCCTCCGCCCGGCAGCCCCGCGCCGCGGACGCGTTGCGCTAGAATGGCGGCAACGCGAGACGAGGAAGGATACGCACGTGTTTGAACCGGTGAAGATAGCACCATCCATTCTGTCGGCGGACTTCATGAACCTGGGACGCGACGTGGCGCTGCTCGAGGAGGCGGGGGCGGGCTTTGTCCACGTGGACGTGATGGACGGCCACTTCGTCCCCAACCTCACCATGGGCGTGCCCGTGCTCAAGCAGCTCAGGCGCGCGACGAGCCTGCCTCTCGACGTCCACCTCATGGTGGAGAACCCGCTTGAGCAGCTGCCGTGGTTTCTGGACGCGGGGGCCGACATCGTGACCGTGCACGCCGAGGCGCTCGACGCCGAAGGGCTTGCCCGGGCCGTTTCCTCCATCCACGAGGCGGGGGCGAAGGCGGCCGTCAGCCTGAAGCCGGCCACGCCGCCCTCGGCGCTCGCGCCAGTGCTCGCCGATTTGGACATGGTGCTCGTCATGAGCGTGGAGCCGGGCTTCTCGGGGCAAAGCTACATCGAAGGCAGCGAGGGCAAGGTGGCGCGCGTGGTGCAGATGGCGCGCGAGCTGGGCGCCGCGCCGCTTGTCGAGGTGGACGGCGGCATAGGGACGCGCACGGCGCCGCTCGTCGCGGCGGCCGGCGCCGACGTGCTCGTGTGCGGCAACGCCGTGTGCGCCGCGCCCGACCCCGCGCGCGCCATCGCGGACATCTTAGCGGCTGCGGAGGCGGCGCGGCGCGGGGCGCTCGAAGAGCTGGTCGGGAAGGCGTGAGGCGCCATGGCGTTCGATCCTGAAACCTACGTGTACCTGGACTACGCCGCCACCGCGCCGCTTTGCGAGGAGGCGGCCCGCGCCATGGCTCCCTACCAGGAGCCGGGGCGCGCGAACCTGGCCATGGGCGCCAACGCGAACTCGCTGCACGGCCCCGGGCGCGCGGCGTTTTCGGCCCTCGAGGACGCGCGGCGCTCGCTCGCGCGCGACTTGGGCGCGCGCCGCCCCGACGAGATCGTGTTCACGTCGGGAGCCACCGAGGCGGACGGCGCGGCCCTGATCGGCATCGCCCGCGCAGCCGCCCAGGCCCGCCGCCTGCGCCCCGGCGCGTCGGGCGCAGGCGCGCCGCGCGTGGTGACCACGGCCATGGAGCACGACGCCGTGCTGGCCCCCGCCAGGTGCCTGGAGGCGCAGGGGTTCTCGGTGGTGCGCCTGGCGCCGGACCGCCAGGGCTTCATCGATCCCGACCGGCTGGCCGCCGCCCTCGATGAGAGCACGGTGCTCGTGTCGGTGCAGGCGGCCAACAGCGAGGTGGGCTCTGTGCAGCCCGTGGCCGAGCTGGCGCGCGTCGCGCACGAGGCGGGCGCCCTTTTCCACACCGACGCGGTCCAGGCCCTGGGCAAGGTGGCCGTGGACGTGGGGGAGTGGGACGTTGACGCCGCTTCGTTCTCCGCCCACAAGGTGGGCGGGCCGAAGGGCGCAGGCGCGCTTTACCTCAGGGCGCGCACGCCCTTCGAGCCGCAGCTTTTAGGCGGCGGGCAGGAGGGCGGCCGGCGCAGCGGCACGCAGAACGTGGCCGGCGCCGCGGGCTTCGCGGCCGCCGTGCGCGCGGCTGCGCAAGCGCTGCCCGCCGAGGCCGCGCGCCTGCGCGAGCTGCGCGATGGGCTCTACGCCGCCATCGCAGCCGTGGACGGCGTGACCGCCACGGTGGAGGTGGCGCCGGGAAGCGAGGAGTTCCTGCCGAACGTCGTGCACATGCTGGCGGAGGGTTTGGAGAGCGAGACGCTCATCCTGCGCCTTGACATGCAGGGCTTCGGGGTGTCGGGAGGGTCGGCCTGCTCGTCGCATTCGCTCGAGCCCAGCCACGTGCTGCGCTCGGTGGGCCTCGACGCCGACCGGGCGCAGGGGGCGCTGCGCGTCTCGATGGGCCGTCTCACTGAAAGCGCCGACATCGAGGCGTTCGTCGGGGCGCTGCGCAAAAGCTTGGACTGGAACTGACCATGCGGGCGCGGCCCTTTTGCCGCGTCCGCCGTACGCAAGGAGCGTGACGAACCGTGGAGCTTGTGACCACCCACACCCACACGTGCTTCACCGACCACGGCGAGGGAACCGTGGAGGAGCTTGTGTCGGCGGCCGTGGCGGCCGGCGTGTCCACCATCGCCGTGACCGAGCACTATCCGATGACCGACGCGTTCGACCCCAACCACTACCTGGCCATGCCCAAGGAGCGCGTGGGCGAGTACCTGGCTGCCGTGGCGGCCGCCCGCCGGGCGCATCCGGAGATCGAGGTCATCACGGGCTGCGAGCTTGATTGGCTGGGAGACGACGAGGACCGCTCCTTCGCGCCTGACGAGTTCGAGCCGTTCGGGCTGGTGCTGGGGTCGGTGCACTTCGTCGACCGGTGGCCCTTCGACGATCCGGCGCAGCGCGGGCGCTGGGACGAGGTGGGGGCCGACGCCATCTGGTCCCGGTACTTCGAGGTGTGGTGCGAGGCCGTCTCCTCAAACGCGCCCTTCCAGGTGATGTCCCATCCCGACCTGGCGAAGAAGTTCGGCTTCTACCCTTCCTTCGACCTGCTTCCGCTCTACGAGCGCGCCGCCGAGGCGTGCGCCGCGGCGGGCCGCATGGTGGAGGTGAACACCTCGGGCTCTTACTACGCCTGCAAGGAGATGTTCCCGGCGCCTGCGTTCCTCAAGGCCCTGCGTCGGGCCGGGGTGCCGTGCACGGTGGGCACCGACGCCCACGAGCCTCGGCACGCAGCCCGCGATATCGAGCGGGCCTACCGCCTCATGCACGAGGCCGGTTACCGGGTGGTTACGGTGCCGACAGCCGACGGGGACCGTCGCGAGGTGCCCATCGAGTAACCTGGTGGGAGCAGTTTTTTCAGAAGCGACAGACAGGAGCGGTGCCATGGCAGCAGCGAAGGGCAAAAAGGAAGGCGCGCAGCGCGAAGGGTTGGCGCGCCGGGCGTCGGGAACCCTCTCGAGGCCGACGTCGCCTTTGACCGTCGGCGCGTTGGAGTGTGCGCTGTCAGCGGAGTTCCCGGCCTCGGACGCCGAGTCCTGGGATCGGACGGGGATGACGGTGGGCGATCCTGCGCGCCTGGTGGCGGGCGTGGCCGTGGCGCTCGACCCCACGGTGGCGGCCGTGGACGCGGCGGCGGACGCCGGCGCGAACGTGCTTGTGACGCACCATCCGGCGTTCTTGGCCCCTCCCGACTCGTTTCGGCCCGCGCCCTCGCCGGCCGCAAGCTCCGGGGCGGCGGTGTGGCGCGCCGTCGAGCGCGGCGTGGCCGTCATGTCGTTTCACACCGCGCTCGACGTGAGCTTGCAGGCCCAGCGCGTCCTTCCCAGCATGCTGGGCTTGGCGTTCGAGCGCGTGCTCGTCCCCGTGTCGCAGGACGGCGGGAAGGGATACGGCCAGCTGTGCCGCCCCGCCGCAGACGACGCGATGACGCTCGGCCGGCTCGCCGCGCGCTGCACGTCGGTGTTCGCCCGCCCGCCGCGCGTCTGGGGGGACTTCTCGCGCGAGGTGGCGAGCGTGGTCACGTGCACGGGCTCTGCCGGGGACGTGGCGCGCGCGGCCCTGGCGGCCCAGGCCGACTGCCTGGTGTGCGGCGAGATCAAGTACCATGAGGCGCTCGACGTCTCCTGGGCGGGGCTGGCCGTGATCGATCTGGGCCACGACACGAGCGAGCTTCCGCTCGCAGGCGTTTTGGCCGAGGCGGTGCGCGGCGCGGGCGTGCCCGACGAGCTTGTGACGATCCTCGATCAGCGGGACAACTGGTCCTACCCGGAGACGGTGCGGGTATAATAGGGGGAAAGCGCCGCGTCCGCGGCGGCCGAACGCGAACAAAGGACAGGCATGCACGTAGACACCGACGCCCTTGCCCTGCTGCTCCAGATGCAGCATATCGACTTGGAGGCCCTGCGCGCCAAAAAGCAGCTCGAGGGCCTGCCGCAGCGCAAGGCCATCCTCGAGGCCCGCTCCAAGCGCAAGGCGGTTGAGGAGAAGCGCGAGAAGCTGGAGGAGCTTCGCGCCGAGGCCGAGGGGCGCCTTTCGCGCATCGGCGAGGAGGACGCGCGCCTTGCCGAGAAGCAGCGTGCGGTCCAAGCGGAGATAGACGCCGTCCGCGGCGACTACCGCAGCGTCGAGGCGCGCACCAAGGAGCTCAACGGGCTGGCCAAGCGCCGCAACGTGCTGGAGGGCGAGCTGAACTCCGTCGGGGAGGAGCTTGCAAGGACGCAGGCCGTCCGATCGCAGGTCGATCAGGCGCTGAAGGCGCTCGACGCCCAGGAGGCGGCCGCCACGGAGTCGTTTGTCAAAGAAGGGGGCGCGCTCAAGGAGTCGCTGGCGCGTCTGGAGGCCGCCCGCGCGCGGCTTGCCGCCGACCTGCCCGAAGAGCTTCTTGGCGCCTATGAGAAGATCGCCGCGCGCACTGGAGGGGTGGCCGTCGCCCGCCTACAGGGCGCAAGCTGCGGCGCCTGCCGCATGGGCGTCGAGGCGGGCCGCCTGGCCGACATGAAAGGCCAAGGCAACGTGGCCCCCTGCCCCCACTGCGGACGCCTCCTCATCTTGGAGTAGGGAAGGGCGCGCAGGCGGAGACGCTCGCTTCGCCCCGTCCGGGCAATCGTTTCAAACAGCGAAAAGCCCCTGGCGCCGAACCCGTCTCCTCCCGCCGACCTTACGTGCGAAGCACGCTTGTCTGCGGAGGGGAGGTGGTTCTGGGCGCCAGGGGCTTTTCCGCCTCGGGCCGTTCCGTCGAACGACGGAGCGGCAAACGACGTTACGCGCGCTCCACCTTGCCGGCCTTCATGCACTTCGTGCACACGTTCGCCTTGCGGACGCGGCCGTTTTTGTCCTTGATGGTGATCCTTTGGATGTTGGGACGGAACCAGCGGTTCGTCACGCGGTGCGAATGGCTGATGCTGCGACCCGCCACCGGATGCTTGCCGCAAACTTCACAAATCTTCGACATCGTTCCTCACTCCATGTACGTTCGTTGCTCCACGGCGCTTGCCGCTGATGACAAAAAAGCTTTCATACTATAGCACATAAACTCGAGCGGTCACAAGAATTTTTCGTGTAATATGCTTTCGCTTGCGATCAGGCGCATCGCGCGGGTTCTTCGGCTTGCGCTATACTTCTTTGGCAGGTTTCGCCGCGCGTCGCGCCGAGAAAGGAACGCCATGAACGATACGATTCCAGGCAACCTCCACGTTGCCAACGATGTCCTGGCCGACATGGTCGGCAACGCAGCGCTCGAATGCTACGGCGTGGTCGGCATGGCGGCCCCCTCCGCCGCCGACGGCATCGCCAAGATGCTCCCGGCCTCGCGCCTGCGCCGCGGCGTGGTGGTCACCGCCACCGACGGGGGAGTGCACGTGGAGCTGTACGTGGTCATCGAGTACGGCACGAACATCAACACCGTGTCCCAGAATCTTATCGACCAGGTCACGTTCGCCCTGGCCGAGTACGCTCGCGTGCCGGTCGACGGGGTGGAGGTGCACGTGCAGGGCGTCAAAGTGCGCAAGTAGCGCCGCCCCTTTCGACGAGCCGCCGCGCAGCCCGTCCCATCGCCCGGCGGAGACGAGCCTTTGAAGGAGAAGCGAAGCACCATGCCAAAATCCTATACCGCGAACGATCTGCTCAACGCCATAGCGGCGGCGAGCAAGACGCTGAGCGAGCGCAAAGACGAGATCAACCGTCTGAACGTGTTCCCCGTGCCCGACGGCGACACGGGCACCAACATGTCGCTTACCTTGGAGACGGTGGTCGGGAACCTGGCCGGCCTGCCCATAGGGGCCCAGGGGGCCGACATCCGCAAGGCCATCACGACCGGCGCGCTCATGGGCGCGCGGGGCAATTCGGGGGTCATCACGTCGCAGATCCTGCGGGGTTTGTGCGAGGGCACCGAGGGCTGTGACGAGATGAGCGCCGAGAGCGTTGACGCCGCGTTCGCCCGGGCCCAGGACGTGGCCTTCCAGGCCGTGCGCAAGCCGGTGGAGGGGACCATCCTCACCGTGCTGCGCGACAGCGCCGCCGCCGCGAAGCGCGCGCGCAAGAAGAAGCTGTCTTTCGAGGAGGCGCTTGCGTCGGTGGTGGAGGAGGCCTACGCTTCGGTCCAGCGCACCCCCGACCTCCTGCCCGTGCTCAAGGAGAACGGCGTGGTGGACGCGGGCGGTTTCGGCCTGGCCGTCTTCCTCGACGCGTTCGTCTCGGCGCTCACGGGCAAGGAGGGGCCGTTGCGCGACGAGCTGGCCTTCGCGCGCAGCGCCGCGCCCAAGGTGGAGATCGAGCAGATCAACGACTGGGAGGGTTCGGAGTTCCGCTACTGCACCGAGTTCCTCGTGCATTCCGACGACGTGGACGTGGACGCCGCCAAGGAGTTTTTGCCCACGATGGGCGACTGCGACCTCATGGTGGGCATGCATCCCAACTTCAAGGTGCACGTGCATTCGAACCGCCCCGACGAGGTGCTGGCGTGGTTCTTGAGCCGCGGCGCGCAGGTGTCCGAGGTCCACATCCACAACATGCAGCTGCAAAGCGCCGCGCGCGCCGACGCGCTGGCCGCCGAGGGGGCCGCCGAGCGCAAGCCGATGGGGATCGTGGCCGTGGCCGCGGGCGAGGGCAACGCGAAGATCCTCAAGAGCCTGGGGGTTGACGTGGTGGTGTCCGGCGGGCAGACCATGAACCCCTCCACGAAGGACCTGCTGGACGCGGCGATGGCGGTGAACGCCGACGCCGTGGTCATCCTGCCGAACAACAAGAACATCATCATGGCCGCCCAGAGCGCCTGCGAGCTGGCCGAGAAGCCGTGCGCCGTCGTGCCCACGCGAAGCGTTCCCGAGGCGTTCTCGGCGCTGTTCGGCTTCGACGGAGCTGCGGGCCTCGAGGAGAACGTCGAGTCGATGACCGAGGCCTACGCCGAGGTGAGGACCGGAGAGGTGACGCGGGCCATCAAGGACTCCAAGGACGCGCAGGGCAATCCCATCAGGGAAGGCGACGTCATCGGCATCGCCGACGGCGCCATAGAGGCCGTGGGGTCGTCGGTGGAGGACGTGGCCTTGGCGCTGCTGGAGGCGATGGAGGCCGGCGAGGCCGACACCCTCACCCTCTTGGCGGGCGAGGATTTCTCCGACGAGGCGCTCGAGGGCCTGGTCGCGCGCATCGAGGAGGCCTACGACGAGCTGGAGGTGGACGCCCACCGCGGCGATCAGCCGCTCTATCCCGTCGTCATGTCGGTGGAGTGACGGGTTGCGCCGTCCTCGAAACGGCGGGCGGGGTGCGCGGCGGGCGGGGCCAAGATGAGCGATAGGTGAGTTGTCTTTTGTCGAAAGTTGCGGAAACGAACGCTCCCGACCGGTTGGCGGCGACGCTCGCGCTCGACGAGCCGGTGGACCGGGTGCGCCTGGTGAGCCCGGCGCGCGCGAAGGCGCTCGCGGGGCTGGGCATCCGCACGGTGCGCGACTTGGTCACGCACTTCCCGCGGCGCTACGTGGACCTTTCGGCCAAGGAGACGGTGGCCTCGGCGAACATCGGGTCCTCCTGCACGGTGGAGGGCACGGTGCACGAGGTCAAGCTCAAGCGCCCCAAGCCGCGCCTGTCCCTTGTGGAGATAGCCCTTGTCGACGGCACGGGGGTGCTCATGGTGACGTGCTTTCGCCAACCGTGGCTGGCCGAGCAGCTGAAGGCGGGGGATCGGGTGGCGGTTGCGGGCAAGCTTGAGTTCAACTACGGGTTCAAGCGCATGACGAACCCCTATCTGGAAAAGCTTGGGGGCGAGGGGGCCGCAGGGGGCATGGTCATCCCCGTGCATCCTGCATGCGAGAAGGTGTCGGCAGCTTGGATGCGCCGGCTCGTGGGCAACGCGCTGACGGCGTGCGAGGGGCTCTACGATCCGCTCCCCCTTGAGCTTCGTGCGAAGTATCGCCTGATGAGCCGTGGGTCGGCGCTCTCGGCTATCCATTGCCCGGCGTCTATGGGCGAGGTTGCCGAGGCGCGGCGGCGGCTGGTGTACGAAGAGCTGCTCATGCTCGAGCTCATGCTCATGCTCGACGCCCGCGCGCGCAGCGACGGGCGCGAGCCGACGCGCCATGCGCTCGACGGTCCCCGCATGCGCGCGCTCGAGGCTGCCGTGCCCTTCGAGCTGACCGACGAGCAGAAGGCTGCCCGCGCCGAGATCCTCTCCGAGCTGGCGGCTCCCAAGGTGGCCAACCACATGCTTTTGGGAGACGTCGGCACCGGCAAGACGGCGGTGGCGGCTTTCGCTTTGGCGGCGGCGGCCGACACGGGGACCCAGGCGGTCCTCATGGCGCCCACCGAGGTTCTCGCCCGCCAGCACGCTGCGAGCCTCGGGCCCCTGCTCGACGCGGCGGGCATCTCCTGGAGGCTGCTCACAGGCTCGACGGGCGCGGAAGCGCGCGCCGAGGCGCTTGCCCTTGCGGCCGATGGATCGGTTGACGTGCTTGTGGGCACGCACGCCCTTTTGGAGGACGACGTGAGGTTCGCACGCCTCAGCCTGGCGGTTGTGGACGAGCAGCAGCGCTTCGGCGTGGAGCAGCGCGCCAAGCTGCTCTCCAAGGGCACGGCGCCCGACGCGCTCTTCCTGACGGCCACGCCCATTCCGCGCACGCTCGCGCTGGCCTTGTTCGGGGATCTGACGCTGTCCTACATCAAGCATCGTCCCCACAAAGGCGCCTGCCGCCAAACGCGCGTGCACCGCAAGGCCGACCGCGGGCGCGCCTACGACGCCGCGCGCGAGGCCCTCGCGCGCGGGGAGCAGGTCTACGTGGTGTGCCCCCTGATCGGCAAAAGCGGCGAGGAGCGCGATGCGAAAGGGGAGCGCGGAGGTGTTGGCGGGCGTCGGCGCGAGGCCGACGAGGAGGCTTACGAGTACGCCGCCGTCAGCATAGAGGGCGACGGCGATTTGTGCGACGACGACGTGGCGGCCGCCTCGAAGGAGGCGGCGTTTCTGCAGGAGAGCGTGTTCGCCGACTGGCGGGTGGAGCTTTTGCACGGGCGCCTGCCCGCCTCGGAGAAGCAGGAGGTCATGCGGCGCTTCAGCGAGGGGCTGACCCAGGTGCTTGTGGCCACCACGGTCATCGAAGTGGGCGTGGACGTGCCCAACGCCACGGTCATGATCGTGGAGGACGCCGACCGCTTCGGCCTCGCGCAGCTCCACCAGCTGCGCGGGCGCGTGGGGCGCGGCGAGAAGCCGTCCCAGGTGCACCTGGTGTCGGCGTCGAAATCGGACGCGGCGCTTTCCCGCCTTGCGGCCATGGAGCGCACCGACGATGGCTTCGAGCTGGCCAGCTACGACCTGTCGCTGCGCCGGGAGGGCGACATCCTGGGTAATCGCCAGCACGGCGCTTCGGGCCTGAAGCTGGTGAACGTGGTCCGCGACGGCAAGGTCATCGAGGCCGCCCACGCCGACGCCGCGGCCTTGCTCGCGGAGGATCCCGGGCTTTCGGACGCCGGGCATCGGGCGCTTGCCCGGGAGATGCGCCGCATGTTCGCGCAGGAGCGCGTGGGAGTGGGAGGATAGCCATGAGGATCATCGCAGGCGAGTTCGGGGGGCGTCCGCTCAAGGCGCCGAAAGGCGACGGCACCCGCCCCACCGCAGACCGCGTGCGCGAGTCCATGATGAGCGCGGTGGCGAGCGCGCGCGGGGGGTTCGCGGACGCCGTCGTGCTCGACGCCTTCGCGGGGTCGGGGGCGCTGGGGCTGGAGGCGCTTTCGCGCGGGGCGTCCCGCGCGTGCTTCTTCGAGCGCGCGGGGCAGGCCGCCTCCGTGCTGGCGGCGAACGCCAAGGCGCTCGGCTTGGGCGCGGCGCGGGCCCGCATCTGCCGCGCAGACGTCCTCAAGTGCCCGCCCGCGCGCGTCCGCCCGCCCTTCGACTTGGTGTTTTTGGACCCTCCCTACGCCCTGCCCGCGCAAGAGGCCCTGGGTTTGGCGGCGCGGTTGCGCGCCGAAGGGTCCGTCTCCCCGGACGCGATCGTGGTCTACGAGCACGCCGCCTCCGCCAACGCGGAGGCCGACGAGGGGGCGAAGAGGCATGATTTGTCCCTTGCGCGGCGCAAGAAGTACGGGGATACTGTCGTGGACGTCCTGCAGTTCGCGGGGCGCGACGAGGGCTGACCAAGCGAAAGGAAGCGACACCTGCCATGAAGCGAGCACTGACTCCCGGAACCTTCGACCCCATCACAAGCGGGCATTTGGACGTCATCACGAGGGCGGCCCAGATGGTGGATGAGGTGATAGTGGCGGTGGCCGCGTCGCCGAAGAAGCGCCCTTTGTTCGCCCTCGAGGAGCGCGCCCGCCTCGTGCGCGAGGCCACGGCGCATCTGCCCAACGTGCGGGTGGAGCCCTTCGACGATTTGCTCGTGGACTTCGCGGCGAAGATGGACGCCACGGTGATCATCAAGGGCCTGCGCGCCATCACCGACTTCGAGTACGAGTTCCAAATGACCGCCATCAACTACCAGTTGAACCAGGCGCTCGAGACGCTCTTCATCATGTCGCCGCCCCAGTACATGTACCTCTCGTCGTCCATCGTGCGCGAGCTGGCCAGCCTGGGCGGGGACGTGTCCCAGTTCGTGCCCCCATGCGTGGCGCGCGCGCTCGCAGAGAGGTTCGCCACGGCGTAGCGGAACGGTAACCTGCGCTCCGACCGGGCGAGATGTGCACGCTTTGTGCATTGGAGGTTGGTTTTTCCGCCATGCATGCTAGAATAATGCGACGCATGCGCGCGGTGATACCCGAGCGCGCTCACGAACATGAAACGCAGCACGCCAGGGTGGAAGGACAATCATGGACGAAACAGGAGTCTTGGGGCTGTTGGAAGAGCTCTCGATTCTGCTCGAGGACTCGAAGCCGGTGTTCGGCAAGAACAACATGCGCCAGGTCGACATCGCCGCGGCGTTCGAGATCATGGACGAGATCCGCGACACCTTCCCGAGCGAGTTCGCCCAGGCCCGTCAGATCGTCCGCGAGCGGCAAAGCCTGCTCGACGACGCGGAGGCCGAGGCCAACCGCATGATAGAGGACGCCCGCAGCCAGGCTATGACCATCGCCAGCGAGCAGGAGATCGTCCGCATCTCCCAGCAGCAGGCCGACCAGGTGCTCGCCGACGCCCGCGAGCTGGAGCGCCAGACCCGCGCCGGAGCCGAGGACTACGCCGACGAGGTGTTCGGCCACGTGGAGCAGAGCCTGGACACGCTGCTCGGCAACGTGCGGCGCTGCCGCGACCGCCTCAACGCCAACTCCCTGGCGGCAGGCCGTTGATGGAGCCGGCCCGCATACTCGTGCCCCCCGAGCTCTTCGCCCCTGCGGAGAGCTCGCATTTCGAAGGCGAGCTTGATCTGGGCGTGCTGAAGGCGGGTCCGGATCTGTACGATTTCCCGTCGCCGCTTGCCTGGCAGGCCGACGTCACGAACACAGGCGGGGCGCTGCTGCTCACCGGCACGGTGGAGGGCGAGGCCAAGACGGCCTGCGCCCGCTGCCTGGACGAGGCGTCCTTCCACGTGATCGGGGAGATGGAGGGGTACTTCCTTTTGGGCGAGGGGAAGGAGGCGCCCGAAGATCTGGACGACGACGAGTTCGAGGCGCTTCCCGCCGACGGGGCCATCGACGTGGAGCCGCTGGCCGCGGCGGCGCTTCTGTTGGAGCTTCCCCTGGTGCCTTTGTGCGCGGAGGACTGCAAGGGGCTGTGCCCTGCGTGCGGCGCGAACCTCAACGAGGGTTCCTGCGGCTGCGCGCCCGCTGCCGAGGACGACGATGCGGCGCGAAACCCGTTCTCGGTGCTCAAGGATTTCCCCTTCGAGGGGAAGTAGGCCGGCTTCGGGCCGGCGGGGTTTGCTCGGGAGCTTCTGCGCCGCATCCTGTGAAGCCTCCGTGGCAATGGCGAAAATGCGCTGAAAGCCCACTTGCGAAGCCTGCAAACCTTTGATAGCATTGTTCCTCGCGTGTTTACGAAGCGAAAGCGAGCATGTGCGCTCGGATGAAGCAAGGAGATAGAGACCATGGCAGTACCCAAGCAACGCAAGGGCCGTTCGCGCGTCCATTCCCGTCGCAGCGCCAACGACAAGATTTCGGCCCCCGCTCGGTCCGTGTGCCCGCAGTGCGGCGAGGTGAAGCTCCCGCATCGTGTGTGCCCGAACTGCGGCTTCTACAAGAACCGCGAGGTCATCGAGACGGATTAACCGTTCGCTCGCATGCGGGCGCCTTCCTTGCGCCTTGACGAGCCTCCCTGCCCATCGCGCCTTCGGCGCGAATCGCCGGGAGGCTTTCGCATATTCGACTATACTACGTAGGAACCGCATCGCGCGCTGCGCGCATGCCCTTGCCCGCCGAAGGACGGTCGGGAGCATGCGCCCACGCGAACCGAAGAGGAACGCGAGGATCTCATGCCCGACAAAGTAACCATTTCGGTGGACGCCATGGGCGGCGACCGCGCCCCCGACGTCGTGCTCGATGGCGTGGCGGACGCGCTTGCGGCCGATGCCGACCTGTCCGTCATCCTATGCGGCCCGGCGGACGTGGTCGAGCCGTTCGCGGCGCGGTACGAGCGGTGCACGGCCCATCCGGCCGCCGAGGTCATCGGCATGGCGGAGCATCCCGCCAACGCCGTGCGCAAGAAGAAGGACTCCTCCATCGTTGTCGGATGCCGCTTGGTGAGGGAGGGCGCCGCCCAGGGCTTTTTCTCGGCGGGTTCCACGGGAGCGTGCCTGGCGGCCGGGACGTTGGTCATGGGCCGCGTCAAAGGGGTGGCCCGCCCGGCGCTGGCCACCGTCATCCCCTCGCCGGTGCGCCCTGTGGTCATGAGCGACATCGGCGCGAACGCGGACTGCAAGCCGGAGTACCTGGTGCAGTTCGGCCAGATGGCGTCCATCTACGCCGAGAGGATCGTAGGCATCGACGCTCCGCGTGCGGCGCTGCTCAACATCGGCGAGGAGGACGAGAAAGGCTCGCAGTTCGCCCAGGAGGCCCATCGCCTGCTGCGCGAGGGGCTTCCCAACTTCGCGGGCAACGCCGAAGGCGGCGACGTCCTGGCGGCGACCTACGACGTGATCGTGACCGACGGCTTCACGGGCAACGTCTGCCTCAAGGCTATCGAGGGGACGTCCAAAGTGTTGTTCGGGGCCGTCAAGGACGTCATGACCTCGACGCCCGCCGCCAAGCTGGGCGCCCTCGCCGTCAAAGGGGGGCTTCGCCGGCTCAAGGAGCAGGTGAGCCCGGACACTTACGGCGGCGCGCCCATCCTGGGCGTGAAAGGGGCGCTTTTGGTGGGTCACGGCTCATCCAGCCCCCTCGCGGTGCGAAACGGCGTGCTCACGGCGGCGCGCATCGTGCGCCAGGACGTGGCGGGGACGATAGCGCGCACCGTGTCCGGCGGCGCGGGGCGCGCTCGCAAGGAGGTTGGTCGCCATGGCGCTTGAGGACATGATCAGGCGCGGCATGCGCGCGCCGCGCCCTGTTGACGAGTGGTTCGAGGACGCTCCCGAGCTCACCGACGAGCAGCGCCGCAACCTTGACGAAGCCCAGAGGATACTGGGGTACCGCTTCAAGCAGGAGCGCTTTTTGCTCTCGGCCATCACGCACCCTTCGGCCACCGAGGGCAAGTCGGTCAAATACTCCTACGAGCGCTTGGAGTTTCTGGGGGACAGCATCCTCGGCGCCATCGTGGCGAGCATCGCCTTCGACCGTTTCCACGACCTTGACGAAGGAGGGCTCACGCGCATCAAAGTGGCCCTCGTCGCGGGCTCCAGCCTGGCCGAGGTGGCCGAGGGCCTTGGCTTCGCCGACGTCATCGTGTTCGGCTCGTCGGAGACGGGCACGGGCCGCCGCGGACTGCACTCGGCGCTCGAGAACGTCTACGAGGCGGTGGTGGCGGCCCTGTTCCTAGACGGCGGCGTGAACGCGGCCATTCGGTTCGTGAGCGACACGCTCATCCCGCGCATGTCCATCGACTTGGCCAAGGAGCCGGAAAACCCCAAGAGCGCCCTTCAGGAGAAGCTGCAGGTGGACGGCATCACGCCCACCTACAAGCTGGTGGAGACGCAGGGTCCTCCGCACGACCGCACGTTCGTGGCCCAGGTGTTCGCGGGAAGCCAGGGCCTTGCGCGCGGCACGGGCCGCACGAAGAAGGAAGCCGAGAGCCAGGCGGCCAAGAGCACGCTCGCGCGGCTCGGGGAGTTCTTCGGCCTGGGCGCCACCGACGAGGAGCGCGCGGTGAAGGCCGAGGCCGCCAAGGCTGCGAAAGCGGAGAAAGCCGAGGCCGCCAAGCAGGCCAAGGCCGAGAAAGCCGCCGCGCGCGCTGAGCAGAAGGCCCGCAAGAAATCCGAACGCGAGCGCGCCAGGCAGCGCAAGCAGGGGTAGCCGGCCATGCACCTGAAATCCCTCGTCCTCAAAGGCTTCAAGTCGTTCGCCGACCGCAGCGTGCTCTCGTTGGAGCCGGGCATCACGGCGGTGGTGGGCCCCAACGGCTCGGGCAAGTCGAACATATCCGACGCCGTTTTGTGGGTGCTCGGCGAGCGCAACGCCAAGCATTTGCGCGGACAGGCCATGGAAGACGTCATCTTCGCGGGGTCGTCGGCGCGCAAAAGCGTGGGCGTGGCGGAGGTGGACCTGGTGCTGGACAACTCCGACGGCACGCTTCCGGTGGAGTTCGACGAGGTGGCCATCACGCGGCGCATGTACCGGTCGGGCGAGAGCGAGTACCTGATCAACGGCGTGGTCGCGCGCCGCATGGACGTGCTGGACATCCTTCACGACTCGGGGCTTGGCACCGGCACGCACTCCATCATCTCGCAAGGGTCGCTCGACTCCATCCTGCAAAGCAAGCCGGAGGACCGTCGCGCGCTCATAGAGGAGGCCGCCGGCGTGCTCAAGCACAAGCAGCGCAAGGCGAAAAGCGAACGCAAGCTGGCCGCCATGGACGCGCACCTGGCGCGCGTGAGGGACGTGGCCGCCGAGGTGGAGCGTCAGCTGGGGCCGCTTGAGCGCAAGGCGAAGCGCGCGCGGGCCTACCAGGGCCTGGCGGCGGAGCTGGCCGAGATGAGCCTGGCGCTGGCGGTGGACGACCTGCGCACGCTGCGGCGGGGCTGGGACGAGGCGGCGGCGCGCGAGCAGGCGCTTGCGGCCGAGCTGGAGAAGCGGCGCGAGGTCATCGCGCAGGCCGAGGCTCGCTCCGAGGAGCTGCAGGAGCGCATCAGGCGCGAGAGCGTGGATGCGGGCGAGCTGTCGCGGCTCCACCGGCGCGCCGCCTCCGCGGTGGAGCGCTTCGACGGCGCGACGCTGCTGCTTCACGAGAAGCGTCGGGCCGCGCAGGGGTACGAGGCCGAGCTGCGCGTGACCTTGGAGGCGAACAAGGGCAAGCGCTCCCAGGCCGCCGCCGACCGCGCGGAGGCCGAAGCGCAGCTGGCCGAGGTGCGCCGCGAACGCGCGCGAGCCGATGCGGACGTGGAGCGGATCGCCGCCGAGCAGGCCGGCAACGCCGAGAGGCGCCGCGCCCTCGAGCGCGAGGCCGACGAGCTGGAGCGCGCCAAACGCGAGGCCGAGCGCGAGCGCGAGCGGGTCCGGCGGGAGCTGGCCGAAACGCAGGAGTCGCTTGCGAGCGGCCTTGCCCACGTGAAGCTCATCGAGGGGCATGGCAAGGAGCTGGAGCTGCAACTGGAGCGCGCCCAGGGCGAGGCGCTTTCGCTTGCCGCTGCGGCGCAGGAGGCCGAATCGGCGCGGGAGGCGCGCGCGAAGGCGGAGGGGGAGGCCCGCGCCCGGGTGGGCGAGGCGCTCTCGGCGCGCGAGGCGACCCGGGCGGCGCTCGATGAGGCGCGCGACGAGGCGTCGCTGCTGTCTTCGGAGATACGCGGCCTCGAGGAGGTGGAGCGCGCGGGCATGGCTTCCGGCCCGGCGCTTTCCTGGGCGCTCGACCACGCCGGGGATCTCTCGGTGAGATTGGAGCCCCTTGCGCGCGCGGTGCGCGCCCCCGAGGGGTTCGAGGCGCTTGTGGAGCGGCTGCTCGGCGCGGACGTGGCCGCGCTTCTCGTGGAGGACGCGGAGGGCGCGGCCGCCGTGGTTGCAGCCGTCGCGTCGTGCGGCGAGAAGGGCGAGGTGGTGCTCGTGCCGCGCGCGGGCCGTGCGGCGCAGGAGCTGCCGGGCCGGGCGGCCGCGGCGGCAGGCCTTGGGCGCGCGCTTGTGGACGAGCTTTCGTATCCTGCGGAAGCCGCGCGGGCCGTGGAGGCGCTGCTGGGGGACGTGGCGGTGTGCGACAGCGCGCAGGAGGCGTTCGACGCTCATCGGCGCGACGTTTCGGGCGCCCGTTTCGTCTCGCTCGACGGCTGCGCGGTGTGGCCGAGCGGCAAGGTGAGCGCGGGGATCGCGGACGCAGACGGGGAGGAGGGCGTGCTCGCCCGCGCGCGGAGGCTCGAGGGGCTGCGGGGGCAGCTGGACGCGGCCGAAGCCGCTCGCGCGGCCGCCGAGGAGGCCGCCGCAGCGTCCGAGGCGGCCCTGAGGGATGCGCAGGCCGAGAGCCTGCGCCTTGCCCAGGAGCTGGCCGAGTTGCGCGGCACGGCGGACGCGGCGCGCGCCGACGCCCGTCGCGCCGAGGAGAAGCTGGCGAGCGTGCGCCGCGAGTTCGAGGATATGGAGCGCCAGCGCGCCCAGGCCGAGCAAGCCGTGGCCGAGGCGCGTCCGTCGGCGGAGGCTCTCGAGGCGCGCCTCGCGCAGCTCGGCCGCTCCCTTGAGGAGGGCGCCGCCCGAACGCAGGAGGCGCAGGAGGTCGTGGTGCCGCTGCGCAAGGAGGCCGCGCGCCTGCGCGACGCGCTGGCCGAGGCCAAGCTCAAGTCCGCCACGCTCGCCGAGCGCGAGACGTACACGTCGCGCGTCGTCGATGCCCGCTCTCGCGACCTTGAGGCCGCGGACGCAAGCGACGCCGAGGCGCGCGGGACTTTGGTGAAAAAGGTTGCGGCCCAAGAGCGCATCGTGCCTTTGCTCGCCCTCTTCGAGGAGCTGGAGGCGAGCGCGCGGCGTCGGGCGCGCGAGCTTGAGGAGGCGGCTGCGGCGGCGCAGGACTCCTCGGCGGGCCTGCACGCCCAGGCCAACGAGGCGCGTGCCGCCGCCCGGGCCGCGCACGACGCCCTTGACGACGCCAACGCGCGCCTTTCGGCGGCGCGTGTGGACAAGGGCCGCCTGGAGGTGCAGGTGGACGCGGCGGTGAACGCCATCGTGCAGGATTGCGGCGTGCCGCTCGACCGCGCGCTCGAAGCGCCCGCGCTCGAAGACCGCGGCGCGGCGGAGGACGCCGCCTTCAAACTGCGGCGCCGCATCGCCAACATGGGCACCATCAACCCCGATGCGGCCGAGGAGTACGAGCAGCTCAAAGCGCGCTACGACTACCTGGCCGCGCAGCTGGCCGACCTCGACGGGGCGCGCCGCTCGCTCGCCAAGATCGTGCGGGTGATCGACGCGCGCATGAAAGACGACTTCGTGCGCACCTACGAGGCCGTGGACGCCAACTTCCGCGAGATATTCGCCGTGCTGTTCCCCGGCGGCTCCGCGAGCCTCTCGCTGGTCGACCCCGACGATCTGGAGAACACGGGCGTGGAGGTGACGGCGCAGCCGAGGGGCAAGCGCATCACCAAGATGATGCTCATGTCCGGCGGCGAGAAGTCCCTGACGGCGCTTGCGCTCCTGTTCGCGGTCTACCGCATCCGCTCCACGCCGTTCTACATCTTGGACGAGGTGGAGGCCGCGCTCGACGACTCGAACCTGCGCCGCCTGACGGCCTACCTCGACAGCTTGCGCGACTCCACGCAGCTCATCATGATCACGCACCAGCGCCGCACCATGGAGATGGCCGACGTGCTGTTCGGCGTGTCCATGCAGGCCGACGGCGTGACGAAGGTGGTCAGCCAGAAGCTCGAGAACGCCCTGCGCCACGCGGAGTAGGGTCCCTCTCCCCGTTGCCCGAAAGGGACGGAAAGAGGGGTTTCGCTTCGCAGGGCCCGGTCTTTTGAGGCTGCGGGGCTGCGGGTTTTTAGCCTTGCGTCCGCCGTTGCGCAACGCGCGCCAGCAGGTTATTTGAGCAGGAGCGGGACGATCACGGTGAGCGCGAACACCACCATGAGCACCCAGTTCGCGTTCGACAGAGCGTGCACGGCGGGGCTTGTTGTCCTTCTTGCTTGATCGAAGCCTGCGGAGCAGAAGAACAGTATGGCGACGGGCAGCTTGAGGCTTTCGGCCGCCTGCGCGTCCCCGAAGACGAGCTTGGCGAGGTACCAGACGAACAGCGCCGTCGATGCGACGAGCATGATCAGCGCGAATACGGTGTCCCGCTTCTCGCCCGCCGTCTTCCCGGCCATCTTCGGGCGCGCCTCGTCGCCGCAGATCTCGGTCATGGTTTCGTTCTCCTTTCGAATTGAAGGCGGCCCCCTGCTTTTGGCGGGGGCGTCCGTCGCTTCCATCGAACGAGCCGCCATGGCTTCGCGCGCCGGTCTTCGATGGGGTATAGTGGGATCTGCTTGCAAGCAACGAGAGTATAGCATAATATATCCATCATGGATATATGGAAGGAGCGCAATGGCGAAGCGCAGCCCGTACGAGACGGGGGAGCTTTCCGACAGCATCTTTCTTATCCTGCTGGCGACTTTCGAGCCGGTGCATGGGTACCGCATCATGCACGACATCGAGTCGTCCACGCACGGCGCGGTCAAGGTGGGCCCCGCCACCATGTACACGACGCTCAAGAAGCTCAAAGCGGCAGGATGGATCGTCGAGATAGCCGAGGAGGGCGGCCGTATCCTCTATGCGGCCACCGACGAGGGCCGATCGGTGCTGCGGCGCGATTTCGCGCGGCGCAAGCGGCTTGTCGCCGTGGCCGAGGAGCGGCTGGAGGAGAAGGACGGAAAGGACGATGGCTAAGTATCGGCTGTGCGGCGGCTTGGCGATGATGGCCGACCACGACATGGAGATGCTCAAGGGCATGAGCGCGAAAGGGTGGCACGTGAGCGGTCTGTCCTGCGGCTTTCTCTACCGTTTCGAGCAGGGTGCGCCGCGCGACTTCGACTACGCGGTGGGTTTCGAGCGCGACTTCACGCCCGAGGTGCAAGAGCTGTTCCGCGCCGGCGGCTGGCATCCCGTGATCACGGGGCCCGGCTGGCAGATCCTGCGCGCCGAGGCGGGCGAGACGCCGCTGTTCACCGACGAGGAGTCGAAGGAGGAGGCGCTGCGCGCGGTCCGTGCGCGGACGGGCCGCTTCGCGCTCGCCTGGGCGGTTGCGTTGGCGGCGTGCCTCGCGGCCGAAGCGCACTTCGACGCTCAGGGGACGGAGCCGATCGCGGCGGCCTGCCTTGTGGGGGCGGTCGTGTCGAGCGCGGGGTTCGTGTTCACGGCGTTTCCGTTCCTTGGCTACACGGCTTCGCTGAGAAAGCTTCGCGCCGGTCGGTAGCCGCGTCCGGCCCCTTCGGCGGCGCCCGCGTCGCCTCATGCGCCCGCGCTTTCGCGTCGCCCGCGCTTCGCGCGGCTTGCGCGTCGTCTCATCGCGCATCTTGGACGCCGCCCCCTGGCGGCAGCCAGGCAAGTCCTGGCACGGACGCGGGCGAACCCCGGCGCGTGCGCGTGCGGGCTCCTTCTTCGTTTTCCCCGCCTCCCGCTTCGTCGTCGCTGGCGCACGCGTGCGTTTGAGCTACACTAAGCAGGATACGGCGAAAGGAGCCCATCATGGGATTTTTCGATAGGATCAGCGAGGGGCTGGCGCGCTCTCGCGATAGGTTCAAGGAGCAGATGAACGTCCTGCTCGATCGCGGACCCGACCTTGACGAGGAGTTTTGGGACGGCTTGGAGGAAACGCTCATCCTGGCCGACATCGGGGGCGCCGCCGCTTCCGAGATCGTGGAGGGCCTGCGCGACACGGCCACGCGCAAGGCGCTGCCGGACGCCTATGCGGTGCTCGATCTGTTGAACGAACGCATTGCGGAGACGTTCGCGCCCGGTGACCAGGACGTGTTCGGCGGCGGGCCGGCCGCGGTGCTGTTCGTGGGCATCAACGGCACGGGCAAGACCACCACGGTGGGCAAGCTGGCCAAAGAGGCCGCGGACGGCGGTCGCACGGTGCTTCTGGGCAGCGCGGACACGTTTCGCGCGGCGGCCATCGAGCAGCTGGAAGAATGGGCGCGGCGCGCGGACGTGGAGGTGGTCACACGCGAGCGCGGCAGCGACCCGGCCAGCGTGTGCTACGACACCTTGGAGCGCGCCGAGGCCGTGGGGGCCGACCTCGTGCTCATCGACACGGCGGGCCGCCTGCACACCTCGGCCGACCTCATGCGCGAGCTGGAGAAGGTGGTGGGCGTGGTGCGCAAGCGCGCGAGCCTGCCGGTGTTCACGGTGCTCGTCATCGATGCCACCACGGGGCAAAACGGCCTGCAGCAGGCGCGCGAGTTCGACCGCGCGCTCGATTTGGACGGCGTGATCGTCACCAAGCTCGACGGCACGGCCAAAGGCGGCATCGCGCTTGCGGTGAGCCATGAGCTGGGGCTGCCCGTGCTCAAGATCGGCGTGGGCGAGGGCCTCGACGATCTGCGCGACTTCGACGCGCGCGACTTCGCCCGCGCCCTCGTGGGCGACTTCGACGAGCGGGCCTAGGGGGCGCGCATGACGTATTCGCAGGTGCACGCAGATCCCGATGTGTACGAGGTAAAGGTTCCGTTCCAAAACGTGTCCACGAACGCCACGAACTGCTTCGTGGTGCTCGACGGCGGCGAGGCGCTCGTGGTGGACACGGGCGCGCCCACCGACGAGGGCGCGGCCGTGCTCGATGAGGCCCTTGACGAGCTGGGGGTTGACCGCTCCCGTGCGACGTTCTTCCTCACGCACCTGCACCTTGACCATGCGGGTTTGGTGGACCGCGTGGTGCCCGAGGGCGCGCCGGTGCTCGCGAGCGAGGTCGACTTCAACGCCATGCGCGCGTTAGGCGCGTCGGGCTACGAGCGAATGCGGCGGCGGCTTGTGGCCGAGGGCATGGCGCCCTCGGACGCCTCGGGCTACGCGCGCCACTCCGTGGAGATGCCGCTTTTCGACCCTGCGCGCGTGAGCATGCGCTTTGTGGCCGAGGGCGACGAGGTGGCGGTGGGAAGCCGGCGCTTTCGCGTGTTGGAGGTGCCGGGCCACACGCCGGGGCACCTGGCGCTGTTCGACCCTGACTCGCGCATCCTGTTCGGCGGCGACCACGTGCTGTTCGTCATATCGCCGGGCATCGCGCTGTTCGCGAACGGCGGCGACGGCCTGCAGGCGTACCTCGACAGCCTTCAGAAGGTGCGCGCGCTTGGTTGCTCGCACCTGTTCGTGTCGCACGGAGAGGAGTGGCCGTTCTTCAACGAGCGCATCGACTGGCTGCGCCAGCACCATCTGGAGCGCCTCGAGGAGACGTGCGCCATCGTGCGCGATCGGCCGGGGCTGACCGGCGTGCAGGTGGTGCGCGCCATCAAGTGGAACGTGCCGTTCGAGCGCTGGGAGGACATCTCCTTCATGCAGCGCTGGTGCATACTGATGGAGGGCCTCGTCATCCTCGACCACCTTGTCAGCCGGGGTCTTTTGCGCCGCGAGGAGGACGAGTCGGGTCTTCGCCGGTACTTCTAGGAAGGGGCGCCTGCTCTCATGCGAGCGGGTCGATGGGTTTGCCCAGGAACTCCGTGAAGCTTCGCGCGCCAATCCAGCGGCCCGCAGTGAGCATGTCTGCCCACATCGCGTTTGCTTCCCTCTCTGATATAAGGCCATTTTCGTACGCTTCCACAAGGATGCTCCCCGTTGTCTTGCACTTCAGCCCGAAATCGCGGATGTAGGCGGCGGTGTCTCGGAAGTTGTTGCTGGCTACGATGCCGCGATTGACGACGGCCAGCGCCATGGCCGCCGCCTCGCCACGTCCCACCATCTTGAAGCCTGGTCTCGGACGGTTCGTCATCTCAAGGTACAAAGGGAGGGCCGGCGAGGCGAGGTCGATGTCGCGGATTTCCACGTCGGAGCTTGCGGTCAGCTCTGCTATGCGGTCTTGAAAAGCGGGCGTAGCAACGCGCGAGAGTTCGTCAAGTACCAGTTGGGGTATAACAACACGATTGGGGTAGAGTTGCGTGACGATACTTCCCCGGTCGGTCCAGAGAAAGGCCGAGAGACAATCCGTGTCGAAAAAGAGCGGCTCAGTCAACAATCTCGCCGTCCTCCAAGGTTTCGATGAAGATGTCGTCGCGGAATCCGTCCGCCAAAAGCTCTTCCGCCTTGCCTTGCGACAGGATGCCTCGGCCGAAGAGGTCCGCGATGCGGTCGATGTAGTCGCCGTCGGCCATGCGCGCCCTGCTTCCGCGGCATGGCTCGTACAAAGCCGTGGGGTAGCCGAGCTTGCGAGCGCCCGCTTTCACGTTGCGGCTAAGGGATTCTTTCTGCGCGTCATCCACGATCCCCTCGTCCTGCAGGCGCACGAGCAGCGCCAGACGCGAGATGCCGAACTTCTGCTCGATGGCCACGACCGATGCGAGCAGGCGCTCGTCGTCGATCGGGGCCATCGGGGCAAGCCCCCGTGCTCGCAGCTCGTTTCGCAGGGCATGGTAGGGGAGCAAAAAGTACGAGGCGAACGCGTCGGCCGTCCATTCGGCGTCGTCGTAGCGTTTCGTGCTTTTCGGGCAGATGACCGTGGAGGCCGCATCGTCGAAGAACAGGTGGTGCAGTTCATGGGCGAACGTGAAGCGCTGCCGTCCGAGCGTTTGGGCTGAGTTGAACGCGATGAGCGAGAAATCGCCGTGCTTGACGCACATGCCGCTGATGGAGTCTCCGAGGGGGTAAGACACCGTGGTGAGCCGTGGGACCTCGCGAGCGCAGGCGAACACGTCGATGGGGGAGAGGTTGTCCTTGCCGAAGTCGGCGCGCAACTCCTCGGCGCGGCGCGCGGCTTTGTCCTTACGCTCCATGGTCGGTCGCCTTCTCAAGCGCGGTCAGGTCCTCGAGGTTGCGCACGATGCGCCCGACGGCGGCGATGCCGTCAAGATCCTCGGGCGCGATACCGTCCGCACGGAACGCCACCGCCTTCTCCGAGGACGCTTGGGCGCTCTCGTCGATCAGTTCGCCAAGCGGGCAGAAGAACAGGTCGCAGAGCTTTTCGAGCGCGGCCACGCCAAGCGAGCGCTGGCCGTTTTCCACCTTGCTTACAAGCGTTTGGTCGATTCCCAGGTAACAGGCCACATGCTCCTGCGTGAGTCCGCGAAGCTTGCGCATACGCCTGACGTTTGCCCCCACGGTTGCGTTGATGTCGGTCATAGCGGTCTCCCTTCACAGGGGAGTATAGCACGGAATGTCATATTTATGAATATAAGCTATAAGTAAAATATGACAGACTGAAAACATGAGGATAAACATAACAACCGCAGTAAAGCGATTGGCGCAAAAAGCGCTCTTGCAAAGATTGGCGTGAGTTGGCGCTGCGAGGTTCAGAAGTTTAGAAGTTAGAAGTCGATGAGACTTTTCACGTCAGTGCCAAGTCCGTCGGCGATTCTGCAGAGCAGGTCAATCCCGACGTTTACTTGACCTGTTTCGATTTGCCAGAGATGTGTTTGATTGGTATCGACCATGAGTGCAAATCGACGCTGCGAGAGGTGTTGCTCTTCGCGCAGTCTCCGTATGGTGTTACCCAGTATGACTCTGCGTTCATCACTTTTCATACGTTCAGAGTATGTGCTATACTTCCTTTGATGACTTGCTATAACAAGTCATCAAAGGAAGTGTGCAATATGATGGAGAATTAAGTGTGATAGGAGAACAACGATGAAAATTCTTGGTATGGGGATTCCTGAACTGCTGTCTCTGCTTCCGTTCCTAGCTTTGGGAGCAGCTGTGTATGCTCTCATGTCCTTTTTGAAAAGTAGAAAAGTGGCAACTTCTCTTTCGGGTGATGCCCAAGTTCAGAACATGGAAAAGCAAAAATACACTCGTAGGGCAATAATAGGAATTGCTATTGCGCTTATTTGTGTTGCGTTAACCGGTTTCCATATTTGCGACAGCTGTCATACAATATTTTTCGGCAAATCATATGCGAACTACTATAGTTCAACGCTCTGTCCGGACTGCGCGCGTTATTCAACGTTTGGTGTGCTCTCATAATTCTGAACAGATACCTGTTGGTTGTGGTGTTAAAAATACATGCGTTCTGCTCGTTCGTGTGTGGTAGTTTTTTGAGAGTTGCGATACGTTCCACAAACGTCTAGCGTTGTTCACATCTGCTTGTGAGGTGAAGTTGCTTTTGCGGGCGATGCTTCGGGTATAATCGGGTGAAACAACGTTGTCGACCGATGGGGGATTCCCAACTATGCTCGAAAGCCTTTCCAACCGCCTTCAGGGCATATTCAGCGGGCTGCGCGGCAAGGGCCGCCTGACCGAGGAGGACATCGACGCCGCCATGCGCGAGATACGCATGGCGCTTCTGGAGGCCGACGTCAACTTCAAGGTGGTGAAGGGCTTCATCGCGCGCACGAAGGAGCGCTGCCTGGACGCGGAGGTGCTCGAATCGCTCACGCCGGCGCAGAACGTGGTCAAGATCGTGCTCGACGAGCTGACCGGGCTTTTGGGCCGCACGGACTCGAAGCTGGTCCTTTCCAGCCGCATCCCCAACGTCATCATGCTGGTGGGCCTGCAGGGTTCCGGCAAGACGACGGCCGCCGCGAAGCTGGCCTGGCGCCTGAAGCAGCAGAACCACTCGCCGCTCTTGGTGGCCTGCGACGTGTACCGCCCCGCCGCGGCCGACCAGCTGGAAACGCTCGGCGGCGAGATCGGCGTGCGCGTGTACCGCGGCGACGGGCAGGACCCGGTGCGCATCGCGAAGGAGGGCGTCCAGGACGCCATCGACAACCTGCGCGACGTGGTCGTCGTCGACACGGCGGGACGCTTGCACGTGGACGAGGACATGATGGAGGAGGCCGAGGCCATCAAGCGCGCCGTGAGGCCCGACCAGATCCTCATGGTGGTGGACGCCATGACCGGCCAGGACGTGGTGAACGTGGCCGCCGCCTTCGCCGAGCGCGTGGACTTCGACGGCGTGATCATGTCCAAGATGGACGGCGACGCCCGCGGCGGCGGCGCGCTTTCCATCAAGGAGGTCACCGGCAAGCCCATCAAGTTCATCAGCTCCGGCGAGAAGCCGGATTCCCTTGAGGAGTTCCACCCCGACCGCATGGCCAAGCGCATCCTGGGGATGGGCGATGTGGTCAGCCTCATCGAGAGCGCCGTCAAAGTGCAGCAGGAGGAGCTTGAGCAGGAGCAGGCCGAGCGCATGATGCGCGCGCAGCTCACCCTCAACGATTTCGTGGAGATGAACCGCCAGATCCGCAAGATGGGCGGCGTGTCCAAGCTCATCAGCGCGCTTCCCGGCGGCGACAAGGCCATGGCGGCCGGCCAGGTGGACGAGGGCGCGCTTGACCACATGGAGGTCATCATCAACTCCATGACCAAGGCCGAGCGCGAGAAGCCCGAAATCCTCAACGGCAGCCGCCGCGCGCGCATCGCCGCGGGCGCCGGGGTCACGGTTCCCGAGGTGAACCAGCTCATCAAAAAGTTCAACGAGACGAAGAAGATGATGAAGCGCTTCATGCCCGCCGCCGAGGAGATGGCGGGGGGCAAGAAGGGCAAGAAGGGCAAGAAGGGCCGGCGCCGCCGCATGGGCATCCCCGGGCTTCCGGGCGGCATGAGCATGGCCGACCTCAAAAAGCTCCAGGACATGATGGGGGAGTAGGGCGCTCACGGCGACGGCGCGCGCCGGGCGGGCAAGGCGCGCGCAGAGGGAAAGGAGGCGCCCATGGCGCTGGAGTTTCGGCCGCACCGCGAGGACGACCTTGCGGACATGGCCAGGATATGGAACGAAGTCGTGGAGGCGGGGGACGCGTTTCCCCAAGTGGACACGATGGGCGTCGACCAGGCACGGGAGTTCTTCGCTGCGCAGACGCTCTCGACGGTGGCCGCGGTCGACGACAAGATCTTCGGGCTGTACATCCTGCACCCCAACAACGTGGGGCGCTGCGCGCACGTGGCCAACGCCAGCTACGCGGTGGCTTCGAGCGCCCGCGGCCTGGGGCTTGGGCGCGCGCTTGTTCAGGACTCGCTTGAGCAGGCGGCGCGCAAGGGGTTCTGGGGCCTGCAGTTCAACGCGGTGGTTGCGAGCAACGAGGCGGCCGTCCACCTGTACGAGGACATGGGGTTCACGCGCGTGGGGACCATCCCCGGGGGCTTCATCAACTTCATGGGAGCCTACGAGGACGCGCACATCTTCTTCAAGCGGCTCCGCGAGGAGCCGCGCGAGCGCTGAGGCGGGCGCCGAGCGCCCGGTTCGCGCTCCGGCCGCCCTGGCGCCTTTGGCGTCGGCGACGGCGGGCACATAGAAACCCCATCGGCGCGCGACTTGTCAAACCGCGCGTTTCGCCGTATCATGAGCAACTGCTGTTTTCGTTGCGCCTGGACGGCGCCCAGCACCAGTTGAACCAAGAAGCAAAAAGGAGTTCTCCCTCATGGTCAAGATTCGCCTTGCCCGCCACGGCGCCAAGAAGCGTCCGTACTACCGCATCGTCGTCGCCGACTCGCGCAGCCCGCGCGACGGCCGCTTCATCGAGGAAGTGGGCCGCTACAACCCCTGCGTCGAGCCGGCCATGGTGAAGTTCGACATGGAGAAGGTCGATCGCTGGATCGCCAACGGCGCCCAGCCGACCGACACGGTGGCCTCGCTCCTCAAGCGGGCTCGCGAGAACGCGTAAGAGCCCATGTCCGAGCAGACGGAAGACATCGTCGGTTTGGTCGAGTCCGTCGTTCGCCCGCTCATCGATTTCGGCGACGACCTTGAGGTTGTCGCCAGCGAGGCGCAGGACGGGACCGTGCTTGTGGAGATGCGCGTGAACGAAGAGGACGCCGGCAAGGTGATCGGGCGACAAGGCCGGGCCATCAAGGCCATCCGCACGCTCGCGCGCGCAGCCGCCTCGCGCACCGGCACGCATGTGGAAGTGGAGCTTCTGGACTAGATGCGGGCTTGGACGACCGCTGCAGAGCTGGTTCGGGCGAAGAACCTGTCGGGAGGACTCGTCGCGCGCAGCGCGCCGGGTCTTCCCTTTTTGCTGTCGGAAGGGATGGAGGTGGCGTTCGTGCCGCCGCAGCACGACGCGCCCCGGCGCGCTTTGGTCGAAAGCGTCCGGGACGAGGGGCGGGGCGCCTACCTCGTGTTCTTCGAGGGCGTCGGGGACATTGGAGCCGCCGAGCCGCTGGTGGGGTGCCGCTGCCTCGTCCGCCGATCCGACCTGCCCGAAGACGCTTTTGCTCCCGAAGGCGGGAGCCTTGTCGGCTTCGAGGTGCACGATGCGCGCTACGGGCTGGTGGGCACCGTGGGCAGCGTTGTTGAGAACCCCGGCCAGGTCCTTTTGTCCGTCGACCGTCCAAAGGCGGCCCCGGCGCTCGTCCCCTTGGTGGACGCGTTCGTGGCGGGGCTGGACGAGGACGCCCGGCGCATCGAGACGACCCTGCCCGAGGGCCTGCTCGACCTGTGAGGGCGGGCTGCGGGACGCGAAGCCCGCAGCGTCCGCCGCGCGGCTTTTCGGCATTGCGAAAGGAACGGCCCCGTGATCATAGAGACGCTTTCGACGTTTCCCTCCATGTACGACTCCGTCATGGGCTCGTCCATGATGCGCATCGCCCAGGAGAAGGGGATCCTTTCGTTTCGGGCCCACGATCTGAGGGATTGGACGCATGATAGGCACCGCACCACCGACGACGAGCCCTACGGGGGCGGCGCGGGCCTGGTCATGAAGTGCGGCCCCATCTTCGAGGCTTTCGACGACATCGCCTGCGCCGAGGGGCTGCCGGCGCCGTGCACCGTGTTTTTAAGCCCCTGCGGGGAGCGCTTCGACGACGATCTGGCGTGCGATCTGGCCCGCTGCGAGCGGCTTTTGTTCGTGTGCGGCCACTACGAGGGCGTGGACGAGCGCGCCTACGCGCTGGCCGACCGGGTGGTGTCGCTTGGCGACTACGTTCTGACGAGCGGCGAGCTTGCCAGCATGGTGGTCATCGACGCCGTGGTGCGCAAGCTGCCTGGCGTGCTGGGGGCCGACAACGGCGCTTTGGACGAGAGCTTCGCCGACGGCCTTCTGGAGTATCCCCAGTACACCCGCCCCTCGTCGTTTCGGGGCATGGAGGTGCCGGCGGTGCTGCTCTCGGGCGACCACGGCGCTGTGGCGCGCTGGCGGCGCGCGCAGAGCCTCGAGCGCACGGCCCGACTGCGGCCCGACTTGCTCGAGGGGGTGGAGCTGACGCGGGAGGACGAGGAGGCGCTCCAGGCGGCGCTGCGCGCCCGCGACGGGGAGGCCGCCGAGGGTTTTCCCCGGTGACCCGGTTTTTTCTGCAAACTTTGTCGAACGGGCGGGACGCGTTCGCCCGACGCGCTATCATATGCTCTCGTGATCTCGGCCGGGCGCGGGGCGCCCGCATCGAAAGGACAGATTAGCTCTATGGATTACGGTCAGCATGCCGCTCGTCGGGGCCCGGGCATCCTGAGGTCGTTCTTCTCGCTTCTTTTGCTCGTGGCTGTGGCGGTGGGCGTGGCGTTTCTTTTGCGAACCTACGTGTACCAGCCTTACGAGATACCGTCGGGGTCGATGGAGGAGACCGTCATGACCGGGGACGTGCTGTTCTCCGAGAAGGTGAGCTATTACTTCCGCGAGCCCGAGCCGGGCGACATCGTGACCTTCCAGGATCCCGAGATACCGGGCCGCGTGCTCCTCAAGCGCTGCATCGCCGTGGGCGGCCAGACCGTGGTCGTGGGCGACGACGGCGTGGTGTACGTGGACGGGGTGGCGCAAGACGAGCCCTACACCGGCGGCAAGCCGTCCTATCCGCTCGACGGCGACGTGACCTACCCCTACACGGTGCCCGAGGGCTACATCTGGGTCATGGGGGACAACCGTACCAATTCGCAGGACTCGCGCTACTTCGGGGCCGTTCCCGTCTCGTCGGTGACGGGCCGGGGGGCGCTCGTGGTCTGGCCGCTGAACCATTTCGGCCCGCTCGGGTAGCGCGCTTCCTCTCAGGGGACATCAAGAGGGCAACGGAGAAGGACAAGGAGAGCCATGCGAACCGAAACCGCAACAGCGACGACGGCGCGGCGGGAAGCCGCCGGGCAGCTGCCGCCCACGTTCCAGGACGTCATCATGAACCTGCAGCGCTACTGGGGCGATGCGGGCTGCGTCGTCTTGCAGCCCTACGACAACGAGGTGGGCGCCGGCACGAACGCGCCCGCCACCACGCTGCGCTCGCTCGGGCCCGACACCTGGCGCACGTGCTACGTGCAGGGCAGCCGCCGCCCCACCGACGGGCGCTACGGCGAGAACCCCAACCGCACCCAGCATTACTTCCAGTTCCAGGTGCTCATGAAGCCCTCGCCCGACAACATCCAGGACCTGTACCTGGGTTCGCTGCGCGCCATCGGCATCGACGTTGACGCGCACGACGTGCGCTTCGTGGAGGACGACTGGGAAAGCCCCACGCTCGGCGCATGGGGGCTGGGCTGGGAAGTGTGGATCGACGGCATGGAGGTGACGCAGTTCACCTACTTCCAGCAGGTGGGCGGGTTCGAGTGCAGCCCCGTGCCCGTGGAGATAGCCTACGGCCTGGAGCGCCTGACCATGTTCGTGCAGGGAGTCGACAGCATGTTCGACATCGTGTGGTCGCGCGGCGCCGACGGCGTCACGTTCACCTACGGCGACGTGTACCTGGAAAACGAGCGGCAGTACTCGACGTTCAACTTCGAGGTGGCCGACACCGACTTTTTGTTCAGGGAGTTCAACGATCGGGAGGCCGAGTGCCTGCGCACGCTGGAGGCCGGGCTGCCGCTGCCGGCCTACGACAGCGTCCTCAAATGCTGCCACACGTTCAACCTGCTGGACGCGCGCGGCGTGATCTCGGCCACCGAGCGCATGGCCTACATCCTGCGCGTCCGCACGCTGGCCAAGGCCGTGTGCGCGTCCTACATGCGCCACGTGGTGGGCATGGAGGTGCCCGAGGAGGAGGGCGGCGTTGTGGCGCCCGGAGCCTTGGAGGGGAAGGGGGAGGACCGATGAGCAGCCTGCATACGCTTGCGTTCGAGGTGGGAACCGAGGAGATACCGGCCTTCGACCTGCACAAGGCCACGCTGCAGCTGGAGAAGCTGGTGCCGGCGGCCCTGGACGAGGTGCGCATCCCGCACGGGGCCGTGTCCGTTCGCACGACGCCGCGCCGCCTGATCGTTATCGTGGAGGACGTGGCGGAGGCCACCGAGGCGCTGGAGGAGGTGTTCCGCGGCCCGGCGGCCAAGATCGCCTTCGACGCCGAGGGCAACCCCACGAAGGCGGCCGTCGGGTTCGCCCGCGGCAAGGGCGTGGACGTGGAGTCGCTCGAGCGGCGCGAGGAGAACGGCGCGGAGTACGTGTTCGCCACGAGGAGCGTGCCGGCGCGCGAGACGGTCGGGCTTCTGCCCGGCGTGCTCAAGGGCGTGATCGAGGGCATATCCTGGCCGAAGTCGTGCCGTTGGGGCACCACGAGCGAGTACTTCTCGCGCCCGGTCCGGTGGCTTGTCGCCCTGCTGGACGAGCAGGTGGTCCCCGTCGAGTTCGCGGGGCTTCGCGCCGCCAACCTGACGCGCGGCCATCGCTTCCTGTCCCCCGGGCCCCACGAGGTGCCCACGGCCTCCGCGCTCCTGTCCGTGGTGGAGTCGGCGCACGTGGTGGCGAGCGAGGGCGCGCGCGAGGCGGCCATCCGCGCCGGCGTCGCCGAGATCGAGCGGGCCTCGGGCGCCCGCGCGGAGCTTCCCGAGAAGACGCTGCTTGAGGTCACGAACCTCTGCGAGCAGCCGACCGTCTTGATGGGGTCTTTCGACGAGGAGTTCTTGCGCGTTCCCGAGGAGATCATCGTGGACGCCATGCTCATGCACCAGCGCTACTTCCCGCTCTACGACGCGGACGGCAAGCTGACGAACCGCTTCATCGTGGTGAGCAACGGCGATCCGGACCATGCCGCCACCATCGTGGAGGGCAACGAGCGCGTGGTGCGGGCGCGCCTGTCCGACGCGAAGTTCTTCTACGAGGAGGACCTCAAGCGCCCGCTGGAGGATTACGTGGAGCGCTTGGACGAGGTGGTGTTCCAGGAGGCGCTCGGCACCATGCGGGACAAGACCGACCGCCTGGTCTCCTTGGCGCGCCATCTGGCCACCGACGCGGGCCTGCCAGCCGCCGACGCCGCCGACGCCGAGCGCGCGGCGCACCTGTGCAAGGCCGATTTGGTCACGAACGCCGTGGTGGAGTTCACAAGCGTCCAGGGCATCATGGGCGCCTACTACGCGCAGGCCGCCGGCGAGGGCGGGCAGGTGGCGCGCGCCATCGCCGACCACTACCGCCCGCGCTTCTCGGGGGACGACCTGCCGGCATCGCAGGTGGGCCGGGTGGTGGCCATGGCCGACAAGCTGGACACCATCTGCGGCCTGTTCGCCGTGGGCCAAGGCCCCACCGGCTCGTCCGATCCGTTCGCCCTGCGACGCAGCGCCATCGGCATCGTGGCCATGTTGGAGGCGGGGCTGCCCGTCTCGCTGGCCGCGGCCGTGGACGCCTCGCTTGCCACCTACCGCGCGGCCGGGGTTCCCTTCGACGCGCAGGCGGTGCGTGACGAGGTGATGGAGTTCTTCGTCACGCGCACGAAGGTCATCCTGCGCGACGGCGGCTGCGCCCCCGACGCGGTGGACGCGGTGCTGGCCACGGGCGTGGAGGAGCCGGCGCTGATCATGGCGCGCGTCCGCGCGCTCGAGGCGGCCCGCACCGACGCCCCCGAGGCGTTCTTGAACCTGGCCACCGCCTACGCGCGCGCCAACAACCTGCGCGACGCCGCCTTGGGCGCGGAGGTGGACGGGTCCTTGCTGGTCGAGGAGGAGCGCGCCTTGCTGGACGCCGTCGAGCGGGCGGAGGGCAGCGTGGGCGCGGCCTTGTCCGCGGGCGACTACCCCCGCGCGCTCTCCGAGCTGGCGGCCCTGCGCGGGCCTGTGGACGTGTTTTTCGAGCGCATCATGGTCATGGACGAGGATGCGGCCCTGCGCGAGAACCGGCTGCGCCTGCTCAACCGCTTCGTGGGCGTGTTCTCCCACGTGGCCGACTTCGGCAAGATGGCCAAGGGGGCGAAGTAGGATGGGCGAGTTCATCGCCTACGGGAACTCCGGCGATCTGCCCACCATCCACGTGATCAGCGACTCGGTGGGCCTGACCGCGCAGGCGGTGGGCCGGGCGGCCGCGGCGCAGTTCGGCGTGACGAACCCGGTGATCGAGGTGCTGCCCAAGGTCCGCACCTTCCGGGAGATCAAGGAGTTTTTGGACGAGCACAGCGAGGTCCATCGGCGCAACACCGGGGACGGGCGTATGCTCGTGTTCTACACGCTGGTCGACCGCTCGCTGTCAAGCCAGCTGGCGGAGTACGCGCGCGATAGGGACGACATCGTGGCGGTCGACCTGGTCACCGACGCCATTTCGGCCATCTCCCGCTTGACGGGCCGCGAGCCGTCCACCAAGCCGGGCGGCCTGCATGTGGCCGACCAGTACTACTTTCGGCGCATCGAGGCCATCGAGTTCACCATCGCCCACGACGACGGGCGCAACCCGCAGGAGCTGCGCCAGGCCGACATCGTGCTCCTCGGCGTGTCGCGCTCCTCGAAGACGCCCACTTCCATCTACCTGTCCCAGCAAGGCTACAAGGTTGCCAACATCCCGCTCGACCCCTCGACCGCCCCTCCCAAGGAGCTGTTCGACGTGGAGAGGACGAGGCTCTTTGGCCTCATGACCACCGCCGAGGTCCTGGTGGGCATCCGCCAGAGGCGCTTGGGCAACGCGGTGGGCGTGGCGTCGCGTTACGCCGACCCCGAGTTCGTGTACCGCGATCTGGAAGAGGCGCGCGCCCTCATGCGCAAACTCGGCTGCATTGTCGTTCACACCGAAAATAGGGCCGTTGAGGAAACGGCCCAGGAGATTTTGCGCTACTATGAGCGCGCGCACCCGCCGTCGGTTGATATGATGGCGTAATCCTTACGGCTCAGTGTTGAGCGCGCGGGGCAACGTACAGGTACTCGGGTTAGGAGAAAAAGGTGGCTGAAGAAGTCAAGCGGGTCTATGCGTTCGGCAAAGACGCCCAGGGCAACAACGTGACCGAGGGCAACACCAACATGAAGGCGGTGCTCGGCGGCAAGGGCGCGAACCTTGCCGAGATGGCCAACATCGGCCTGCCCGTCCCTCCGGGATTCACCATCTCGTGCCAGACGTGCATGGAGTACGCCAACGCCGGCAACACCTGGCCCGAGGGCGCGCTCGACACCATCCGCGCCTACCGCGAGGACCTCGAGGCCCGCATGGGCAAAAAGATCGGCGACGCGGAGGATCCGCTGCTCGTGTCCGTTCGCTCCGGCGCGCCCCTGTCCATGCCGGGCATGATGGACACGGTGC
>DXCU01000092.1 GCA_019115845.1 Candidatus Rubneribacter avistercoris
CTGCGCCCTCGCAGGCGCCATCGCCCTCCGCGTCGTCTTCTACGAGCTGGGGCTTTCGGTGTTCATGTTCTACTAGCATTCACCCCCTCGCATCCGCGGGAGCCGCATGGGCGCGCCCGTCCTCCTGCGGATGCGGAGGAGGGGGTTCCCTGCCCCCTCCTCGGGCGCTTCTTGCGAGGGGGGATCGCGCGTCGCGGGCACAACGGCGGCAGCGCGTCCCGGATGCTTCGCGTGAAGCAACTTGTCGCGATGGCGTGCGACATTGGTGCGGACGTTTCACGTGAAACATTTCCCTCTGGGCGCCCGGAGCGTGACGTTATCCCCGTCCTGCGTCACCTTCTGCGTCACCTTCCCCGGAGCGTGACGTTATCCCCGTCCTGCGTCACCGACTGACCCTGTGCCACCTGCGTCACCGACTGTGTCACCGAGCGCCCCGAGCGGGCGCGGCCTTCCTTTCCCCAACCCCCCCTTGCAAACGGGAAGGCCGCTTCCGCTCGGGGTGCTTTTTCGTTTGGTTGCTGCCATCCTTGCAGGATGCTTTCGTGTTGAAATGCTTAGACGCGCCGTTTCCGTCACCTTGCGCGGGGCGTTTGGAGGCGGGTGAAGAGGTTTCGTGTTGTTGCAGCTATGCTTCAAAGGCGCGAGGCGCAACAACGCGCTCGATGTCGCGCAAGAACGCGGGAATGTCCTCGAGTACCGTCTGGGCAACAATCGTCCAGTTGGTGCTTTCGTAATCATGCACAAGTCGATGACGCATTCCGGCAATTTTGAACCAGGGGATATTCGGATTGGCTTCTTTGAGCCCCTCTGAAAGATGATAAACTTGTTCGCCAATATGATACAGCGGCGTGGTAAGAGTCCACTGCACCACGTGGTCGGATGCAATTCTATCTGCGGTTATTTCGTGGTCGTGCACGTAGGAAAGAAGCTCTGACCCTGTGCGCTGGATGGCGGCAAGGCGGTAAGCATCGTCTTTGATCATGCTACACGCAACCTGTCCCGCATAACGGAGCCGTAAAGGGGCGACTCGCGTTCAATCTCGCGTATCTCATACACATCAACAGGCTTTTGGAAAGAGAGATGAAGCTCTTCGGCGATGGCGAACACGTCAGGAGCATGGAAATCTGGTCCGCCGACGATGAGTACATCCAGATCCGAGTCGGGGTGCGCTTCGCCGCGTGCGTAGGAACCGAACAGGTAGGCAGCTTGGGCGTGATACTTTGCGACGAGCTGTTTCAGCTTGTCTTCAAGCTGCGTTAGGCTGATGACCGCATCGCTCATGAGCGCTTCTTTCGCTGTTCGGGCTTTTATTGTCGCTTATTCTATCATGTTGGCGTTGCGCATCCTTGGCGCGACCGCTCACTCCTCCGTGTGGCGGTGGCGCATGATGATCTCGCGCGACTCCTCAAGCGCGTCGAGCAAAGGTCCCAGCCGCCGCTCGTTCTCGCGCTTGTAGATGCAGTAGATGATGAAGTGGGCGTCATCGTCCACCACGGGGATGCTCGCGGTCTGGTTCACGTCCTCTAAGTACTTGAGCTGGCGCAGGTTCTTCTGCAGGATGAGCACGCCTCCGTCGGGGGAGGTGGTGGCGTAGCTGGTCACGGGGCGCCCGAGCATCGGCCGCTTCTTCGGCGTGAAGCCGTGCGCGCGGCACACCTGCTCGATGCGCCGCCAGCCCGACACCGAGTATTCGTCTATGAACTGGATGAACGTTTCATCCTGCAGGTCTTTTATGCGCAGGGCCTTGCGGTTGGCCAAAGGGTGCGTGCGGTCGACGACGGCCACGAACTGCACCTGCACAAGCGGGCGGAACACCAGGCCCCGCTCTTCCAAGGACTTCTCCTCGTCGTAGGCGAACACCACGTCTATCTTGTCCGACTCCAGCAGTCCGAACAGCGGCTCGTCCTCGTGGTGCTCGAACAGGATGGGCACGTGGTGCTGGTCGTTGAGCAGCACGGTGGACAGCGAGATGATGCTGGACACGGTGTTGTCGTACAGAACGCCGTCCACGCGGATGGGCCTGCTCTTGATTACGGTGGCGATGGCGGCCTGTGCGCGATCGTAGGCGTCCACTATCTCCATGGCGGTGCCGAACAGGATGCGTCCCGCCTCGCTCAGCTGCGCGGTGCGGCGGTTGCGGATGAGCAGCTCGGCGCCGAACTCCTGCTCGAGGGCCGCAAGGTGCTTGCTCAGGGCCGGCTGCGTGATGTGCAGCTTCTCGGCGGCCTCGGTGAAGTTGAGGCATCGGCCCAGCACAATGAACTCGCGGTAGAAATCGATGTTCATAGAACCCCCTTCCGCTCGTGGGAGCGCCCCGTCGATCATGGTACCACGCGCGCTGCGCCGTCGGCTTGCTCCGAGGCTCGCGTCCGGAAATCGGAATAACGATATTCCATAGCCCAACTGCGCGGATGCGTGGGCTTCCCATCATTATTTCCTTACACCTTGGCCGCTCGGTATGCTCGTTGTGCAGAGCACACCTCAAGAGAAGGGGGACGTATGGGCAAGCTCTCCATGACGCGGCGATCGTTCGCCCAAATGGCGGCAGTCGTTGGCGCGACGGCCGCGATGGGCGCGGGGACGACAACCTCTACGGCGCTGGCCGAAGGCGCCGCCGCGCAAACGTCGGGCACGGGAGGGGAGGTCAAGAAGATCCGCAGCTGCTGCCGCGGGTGCGGCAAGGTGGAATGCGGCGTGTGGGTGTACGTGCAGGACGGCAAGGTCATCCGCACCGAAGGCGACGAGGACTGCTTCCTCACCATGGGCAACCACTGCTCCAAGGGCCAGGCGTCCATCCAGGCGGCGTATCATCCCGACCGCATCAAGTACCCGATGAAGCGCACGAACCCTAAGGGCGGCGAAGATCCCGGCTGGGTGCGCATCAGCTGGGACGAGGCGTACCAAACCATCGCCGACAACATCATGCAGATCCGCGAGAAGTACGGCGCGGAAAGCCTGTTCACCTGGTGCGGCACGGGCCGTCAGTGGTGCATGCAGTCAGACGCCGGCATGGCGCTGGAGCTGTTCGGCACGCCCAACATCATCGCCGCCTACCAGGTGTGCAAGGGTCCGCGCCACTTCGCGTCGCGCCTGGACAACGTGCAGGCGTACTCGTGGAGCGAGGTCATCAACCACTCGAGCGCGTTCGTGCAGTGGGCCACCGACCAGTCCATATCCAACTACGACGACGCGTCGCGCACCGTGGTGGACGTGGCGCGCCAGGCCGACACGTTCATCAGCGTGGACCCGCGCAAGACGAACCTGGGGCGCGAGGCGCAGTACTGGCTGAACCTGCGCCCCGGCACCGACAACGCGCTGGCGCTGGGCTGGTGCAAGGTCATCCTCGACCACGACCTGCAAGACGACCTGTTCATCAAGCGCTGGACGAACGCCCCGTTCATCGTGGTGCCCGACATGGAGCCGACCGGCTACGAGGAGCAGGTGCAAAACGGCGGCGGCATGAAGCCCTACGATTACAAGACGCGTCTTCTGACCGAGGCCGACATCGACCCGTCCATGGTGGACTGGGAGGTGGAAGGCGAGGGCAACCCGCTGCGCTACCTGGTGTACGACCAGCTGAGCGGCCGTTGGACCTACTGGCAGGCCGATCCCGCCGACGCGCACTGGGAGGGCGAGACGTGGGCCAAGCAGACGAAGGGCTTCACACAGGACGTCTCCCGCATGCGCGACGACGCCGGCAAGGTGGCCGGCTGGGTGGCCGACCTCTCGGAGTTCAACCCGCTCATCGACCCGGCGCTCTACGGCGAGTTCGATGTTGTGCTCAAAGACGGCAGCGCGCACAAGGGCCGTCCCGCATGGGATCTGTGGGCCGAGTACCTGGAGAACTTCACGCTCGATCGCGTGGCGGAGATCACCGGCGTGGACGCGCAGCTCATCGAGGACGCGTGCGTCGAATGGGCCACGCGCGACGATCCGCGCATTCCCAAGGGCGGCATCAACTACGGCCTGGGCACCGAGCACGCGGGCAACTCCACGCAGAACTGCCGCGCCATCATGGCGGCGTGCGCGATGGTGGGCGCCATCGACACGCCGGGCGGCCAGCGCGGCGCCACGAACGGTTGGACCGAGCAGTCCGGCCCCTGCTCCATGCTTCCCTCCATGGCGGCGTTCGCGTTCATGCCTGATGCCGAGCTTTCGCTCAAGATGGCCGGAAACGACAAGATGCCGCTTCTGTACTGGTATTCCGTGTGGTGCGACTGCAACGCCGCCATGGAGGCGGCGCACCGGGAGCCCACTGCGCCCTACAACATCCACGGCGGCATGATAGGATCGGGCGACCACATGAGCATGGGCAACGCGCGCTACAACTGGGAGGCGCTCAACATGCTCGACTTCCTGTTCGAGGCTAACCTGTGGCATTCTCCCACGTCGGGGGCGGCCGACATTCTGCTGCCCGTATGCCACTGGACCGAGATCAACGCCTTCCGCATCGCGCAGGGCGCGGGCGGCAGCTTCTCGCTGTGCGTCAAGGCGGTGGATCCGCCGGGGGAGTGCAAAAGCGACCCTCTGTACTTCATGGAGCTGTCCAAGTACTTCGGCGTGCCGGCGTTCGACGGCGACGATCCGTGGCTGGAGAAGTCGGGCAAGGACCTGGAGATAGAAAACCTCACCATCCAATGCTGCCAGCAGGGCTGCGCGCCGTTCGACACCTGGGAGGAGCTGGCCGAGGCGTACCAAGAGCACGGCACGTGGAACATGAAGAAGGAGATTCCCGAAGACTGGGGCACGTACCGCCGCTTCGAGACGGGGCAGGCCTATCGCAAGGCGCCGCACCAGCAGCCGGCGCAGCTTAACATCGGCATTCCCGGCTTTCCCACGCCAACCATGAAGCACGAGCTGTGGTGCACGTCCATCGAGTCGTTCTATCCCGAAGGCGAGGACGGGCCGGAGCTGGCGCCCGGCTTCACGAGCGAGGCGCTGCCGTACTACCAGGAGCCGCCGCACGGCACGGTGGCCGACGCGGAAGCGTACAAGGAGTATCCGCTCACCTGCATCACCGGCCGCCGCATTCCCGTGTACTTCCACAGCGAGCACCGTCAGCTGCCGTGGTGCCGGGAGCTTTGGCCGGTCCCGCGCATGGAGATCAACCCCGCCGATGCGGCCGATCTGGGGCTTGAGCAGGGCGACTGGTGTTGGATCGAAAGCCCGTGGGGCAAGGTGCGCCAGACGGTGGACCTGTGCTACGGCATTGCGCCCGGAACCATCAACGCCGAGCACCAGTGGTGGTACCCCGAGCTGGCGCAGGCCGACAAGGGCTACGAGCTGTCGTGCATCAACTGCATCACCGACCGCACGACACAGGACAAGTACAACGGCTCGTCGAACGTGCGCACCTATCCGGTGAAGGTGTACAAGGCCACGGCGGAGAACTCGCCGTTCGGCAATCCGGTGCCGTGCGGCAACGACGGCACCGAGATCATCCATGACTCGTCCGACCCGCGTCTGAAGCTGTGGGAGATAGGCGCGGCCGGCATTCATCCGGACAATTTCTAAGGGAGGTGGTGTGTCCATGACTCAATACGCTATCGTCACCGATCTTGACCGTTGCGTGGGATGTTTGGCCTGCTCCGTGGCGTGCAAGGTGGTCAACGGCGTGCCGACCGGGGCGTTTTGGAACAAGACGCTGCGTATAGGCCCCAACCCGAAGGAAGGTGGCTCCGGGCAGTGGCCCGACGTGGAGCTGTACTTCCTCAACGTGGGCTGCCAGCACTGCGCCCAGCCCGAGTGCGTGGCCGTGTGCCCCACGGGCGCGTCCCACAAGCTTGAGGACGGCACCGTGCAGATCGACAAGAGCAAGTGCATCGGCTGCCAGTTCTGCGCGATGGCCTGCCCCTACGGGGTTCGCTACCTCAACGAGGAGGAGCGCGTGGTGGAGAAGTGTACCCTGTGCGAGCAGAAAATCGCCCAGGGAGAATTGCCGCAGTGCGTGTCGCAATGCTGCGGCATGGCGCGCTGGTTCGGCGACGCCGAGGGCGATTTGCGCGATTTCCGCGGCCCGCGCGACGAGACGATAGGGAGCTTTGTGGAGGAGTTCTCCGACGAGCAGGTGCACCGCCTGCCCGACGTGGGCAACAAGCCGTCGTTCGCGTACATCCTGCGCGACATGAAGTGGCAGGGAGGGGGAGAGTAATGGAGCTGCAATGGCCTTTGATCCTGTTCACCACGCTGGTGGCGTGGTCGGCGGGGCTGTTCGGGACGCAGGCGCTCTTGGCGGCCGGCGGGCATGCGAAGAAGGCGCAGATGCCGGCGTGGGTGACAAGTGCCGTGCTTTTAGCCGCCGGCGGCATCGCGGTGTTCTTCCACCTGGAGCACTGGGAGCGCATCTTCAACGGCTTCGGGCATTTGACCTCCGGGATCACGCAGGAGCTGATCGCCATCGTGGCGCTGGCTGTGGTGGCCGTCGCGTACCTGGTCATGATGCGCCGCTCGGACGACGGCGCCACCGTCCCGAAGTGGCTGTGCTGGGCGTCGGTCGCCGTGTGCGCCGTCCTGGTGGCCGTCATGGCCCACAGCTACACCATGGCCG
>DXCU01000093.1 GCA_019115845.1 Candidatus Rubneribacter avistercoris
CGGGGTTGGGAGGGAGCCGTGGCGCGTCGCCGGGGCGAGTCGTGGCGCGTCGCCGGTTGGCCGAGGAGGGGGCGCCGGCGATCAGCCGGGGCGGAGGGCGCGATGGGGGAATGCGCGACGGCCTTCGGCGCCGGGGTGTGATGAAACCATGCGCGAACATCCCGAATTCCGACAAAAGGTAGACTTTTTGTCTCACCCACCAAGGCGGCTCATCTTCGTGGTCAGCCATTCGTGATCTGCGGTTTCTCCAGCGTCGAACATTCTCGCATTGCACGGACAAAAAGTCTACCTTTTGGTGCGCTTGGGTCTTCGGGGCGGAGAGGTGGGCGATGGAGCAGAAAGCGACGAAGGGGGATGCCCTGCCGTCGGGCTTCCTGTCCGTGCGCGCTCCCCGCGACGGGAGGGTTCGCTGGTATGCCGTTCGCGTGCCGGCGGGGCGCGAGTCCTCGTTCGCCGAGGACTGCCGCAGGGCCATCGGGCCCGACCTGCTGGAGGACTGCTTCGTTCCCCGCTACGAACGCTACACGAAACGCCAAGGGGTCTGGCGCGTGGAAACGGTTCCCATGTTCTCAGGGTACGCCTTCGCGGCCACGCGCGATGTGCGGGCGCTTGCCAGAGCGTTCGGGCGGCTTTCGTTCGCCGAGCAGCCCGTGGGCAGGCGGGGTTCGTCCTACGCGCCGCTTTCCCGGGACGTGCAGGCGTGGCTGGAGGCGGCGCTTGATTCCTCGCGCGTCCTGCGGGCGAGCGAGGGGCGCATTGAAGGGGGCGTTCTCACGGTGGAGCGCGGCCCGCTGCGCGGAAGCGAGCGGATCGTCCGCAAGGTGGACCGGCACAAGCGGATGGCCTACGTGGGGCTTGGCGACGGCGACGGCGAGTTTCTGCTGCGTGCGGGGCTGAGCGTGCCCTCGAAGAGCTAAGCGCCGCCCGCCGTCTGCGCTTGGCGGCGTGTCGGGGCTTTTCGCAGGCGATTCTCCCGAGCGGCTGTGCGCCGCAAAAGGGGAGGCTCGCCTGCGGGAAACCGCGATAAACATATCTTGACCTGGAAAGACAGCGCCTGTGGCGTGCCTTGTCCGGCTCAGGAGGATGAATACCTTGTCTTGCGAGGGCGCCTTTGCGCGGCGAAGCCGTGCCTTGTGCGTCCCTTGATCCGAAGCGGGAGGGCTTTTCGTGGCCGAATGGTACGTGATCCAGGTCAGAGGAGGACGCGAAGACGTTGTGGCGGCCGCCGTCAGGCAGCTTGGGCGCGCCGGCACGATAGAGGAGTGCTTCTCTCCTAAATGGCGCACGCAGCGGAAGGTTCGCGGTGCGTGGGAGGACGTGGAGCGGTTGCTGCTGCCGGGGTACGTGATAGCGGCCACTGATTTTCCTCTGGAGCTGGACGCGGTGCTGCGTCGGGTCTCCGAGTTCACGAGGATCTTGCGGAACGAGACGGGTTTCATCCCCTTGGACAGGGACGAGGTGGGGTGGATCGGGCGGCATGCGCTGGGTCCTGATCGCGTGATCCCCCTGTCGAGGGCGGTCAAGGAAGGCGATGAGGTGGTGGTTGTGGAAGGACCCCTCAAGGATCGCTGGTTCCAGGTCAAGCGCATCGATCGCCGTCGTTCGACGGCGTACGTGGAGATTGACTTTCTGGGCAGGAAGAAGGAAGTGCCCGTAGGGCTGATGGTAGTTGCCAGGCAGAGTGGATAAAACGAGCACAGGTTTCGGCGAAGCACACGCTGCGCGCGCAGGTTCGCGTGCGTCATCGATACCTTGGGGAAGGGTGTGCATCCCCGCGTATCGTCCGAGTGGCACATGGGGCGGATTCGCAGTCGCGGCAGGCGCACTGAAGGCTGGAAGATGAGCGAAACGTTTCGTTCAGAAAGCCAAGAGGGAGGCTGCGGAGAGGTCTTTGATGCTTCTGACTCAGCGTTGCGGATATCGGATGCCTCCAACTCCGCAGGCGCTGAACCGTGGAACGCCGAAGGCTACCTTGACGACGCCGAGGCTCTGTGCTTGCTTGCAGGGCGCGACTCCGGCGTGCGTCCTGAACTCTCCCGCCGTGGCTACCGCGCGGCAAAGCGTGTGTTCGACGTGGTGTTTAGTCTCATTGTTCTGGCGACTGCGGTGCTGTTCTTTCCCCTTACATTTGCGGTCTTGGGAATAGGCGCTTTGCAATGTCGATCAAATCCTTTCTACTTGCAAGAGCGCATAGGGCAAGCCGGACGTTCCTTTCGTTTGGTGAAACTCCGCACTATGGTAGGCGACGCAGACAATGTGGAGAGATATTTAGATGCCGACCAGCTTGCTCGTTGGCGTACGGAACGCAAGGTGGACGACGATCCCCGCATCACTCGTATAGGGCATTTCCTCAGGAAGACATCGCTCGACGAGGTTCCCCAGTTCGTCAATGTGCTTATCGGACAGATGAGTGTCGTGGGACCGAGGCCGGTTGTTTTGGACGAGCTCTCTAATTTCTCAATGGACCAGCAAGCTGAGCTGCTTTCTGTTCAACCTGGCATTACTGGTTGGTGGCAGGTCACAGACCGAAACGATGCCACTTGGGAAAACGGACGCAGGCAAAAGTTGGAACTTTACTACGTGCGCAACGCCGGCATTCGCTTTGATGCCGAGGTGCTTTTCCGCACGTTTTCCGTGATGTTCGGCAAGCGGAAGACAGGAAGGTAAGGGGCGTGCGCGAACCTATTCGTGTGGCCTTGGTCATGGGAAAGCTGGCAACTGGCGGCGTAAAATCGTACTTGCTCGGCCTTCTATCCCATCTGCCCCTTCCCCAATACAATTTCACCTTGTTTGTCTACGAAGGTTTTGGCGACGAAGATGCGGACTCGTTTCTGAAGCTCGGTGTTACGATCGTTTCCATTCCCCCGGCTTCCAAGCCACGAGCGCTCGTTCGGGAACTCACGATGCATTTTAGAAAGGGGCGCTACGACATCGTTCATGGGTTCCTCAACACGCTCAATCCGCTTGCGATGCTTGCCGCCGAACGCGCAGGAGTGCAGGTGAGGATAGCCGAAAACCTTTCAACAGGGCATCGTGGTGAAGCGAAAAGCCTAGTGAAGGCGTTGTTGAAACCCTTTGCTTGCACGGGTGCCACCGATATTGCGGCCAATTCCCGTTTGGCAGCTGAATGGCTTTACGGAAAACGAGCGGAGCGGTGTCGCATCATTCGCAACCCCGTCGACATCGCATTTTTCCAAAACGATCCTGGGGAACGCTTCGAAGTGAGAAGCCGTTTGGGTTTAGGCGGGTCGTTTGTCGTAGGATGGATCGGTAGGTGCGTTCCGCAGAAAAACCCTTTGTTTCTTGCCGACATTCTCTCGGCTCTGGTTGCGCGTGATCCCGACGTTTGCATGGTGGTCGTTGGGTACGGGCCCCTCGAAGGGAGGCTGAAAGACCGCATCGTCGCATTGGGTTTGTCCGAGAGCTTCGTCGCATTGGGGGAGACAGAGGACATACGCCCTTTGTACCGCGCCATGGACTGTTTCGTCCTGCCGTCCCTGTACGAAGGTCTACCCATGGTGAGCGTCGAAGCGCAGGCGGCTGGTTTGCCCTGCGTGCTGTCATCGGAAATCACGCGTGAGGCGGCTGTGGGGGAGGGAGTTGCGTTCGTGGGATTGGACCGGGCTGCGAACGAGTGGGCTGATACCTTGCTGTCTTTCAAGGGAGTCGGTCGCCTCGATAACAGGTTGGCTTTGCATGCCTGCGGGTTCGACGCCGCCGTGTCCGCCGCCGACCTCGATGCGTTTTGGCGCGGGCTTCTCAGGCGCGAAGCGGGGCGTCGGTGAGTATGCGCTCGGTTCTCGTGATCGGCGGCGCGGGGTTCATAGGGTCCGCCTTGTGCCAGGAACTCACCCATCGAGGGATTCGCGTTCGGTCTTTCGATCGTGCGCATCGAGAAAAGCGCGCATCGAACGTCGAATTCGTGTCGGGAGATTTCTTCAAGAGGGAGGATCTGCTGGACGCCCTTGAGGGCGTGGACGCCGTTGTCCACGCCCTCGGCATCGTCAATCCGGGAAACTCGGACAGGGAGTTCATGAGGGGGTATGCGGGCGAGTTCGTTCAAAGCGCCTTGTTGTTTGACGAATGCGCTCGTCGCGGTGTGAGCGTGCTGTTCGTGTCATCAGGTGGGACAGTGTACGGGCGGCAAACGGCGATGCCTATCTCCGAAACTGCGCTCCCTTCTCCCATAAACCATTACGGGGCCTTGAAGCTGTGCATCGAAACCTCCATGAGGGCGTTCGCGCAGCGAAACGGCGTGCGCATGGTGGCGGCCAGAGTCGCCAATCCCTATGGGCCTGGGCAGGATTACCGCAAAGGTGTCGGATTCATCGACGCATGCGTTCGAAAAACGCTTGCAGGAGAGCCGATTGAAATCTGGGGCGATGGCAAGATCGTGAGGGATTACATACATATCGATGACGTCAGTCGTATGCTTGCGGACTTGTTGGATGTTGAGGGCGGGGAGAGTGTGTTCAATGTGTCGTCCGGAGTCGGCACCTCCCAGTTGGACGTGGTCGGCGTGCTGAGGGAGTGCGGCTTCTGCCCGCGCGTTCGGATGCTTCCTTCGAGAAGCGTTGACACGTCGACCGTTGTCCTCGACAACTCTCGGATCATGGCTGCATGCGGGGCAAGGGAGCTCGTCGGCTTTCGGAAAGGCGTGAAGCGCTATATAGCCCAGATGGAGCTTGCCCTGTGAGTGCTTTGCCGACTGCAACTCCTTTGGTGAGCGTGATCGTGCCCGTGTACAATGTGGAGCCGTATCTCCTCACGTGCCTGAGGAGCGTTTCGGCCCAAACTTACGACAACATCGAAATCATCATCGTTGATGACGGGTCAACCGATGGTTCAAGTGCGACCTGCGACGCCTTTGTCGCATTCGACGATCGTGCATCAGTCTTCCACAAAGCCAATGGCGGTCTTTCTGACGCGCGCAATTTTGGGTTGCGCGTCGCTCGAGGCGAATGGGTGGCGTTTGTCGATTCGGATGACTACGTGTCCCCCGTGTTCGTGGAGGCTTTGCTTTCTGCTGCTCTCGCATGCGGCTGCGCCATGGCCGCCATCCCCATGGGAAAGCTGTTCGCTGACGGCGCGAGTTGCGAAGTGGTTTCAGAACTCGGCTCCGTGCCGGAACCTACGTTGCTGGAATCTCATCGTGTTCAGAAGCTGATGCTCTATCAGGTGCTTGATACAGGAGCGCCATGGAGGTTGTACCGCCGAGAAACCTTGGGTGTCGATCCGTTTCCGGTTGGTCTGTACTACGAGGATCTTGCGAGTGTGTACAAGTTCATCGAAAGGGTGACAAGCCTCGCGATATTGGATTGCCCCGGCCTTTATGCGTATCGCCGTCGCTCGGAAGGCATTGTACGGCAGCCGTACCGCCCTATAAAGGCCGATTCGGCCATAACGGTGTCTCGGCAGTTGTATGCGGACATCTGTTTCCGGTATCCCGATCTGGCCACTGCTGCAGCGTCCAGGTGCTTTTCGGTTTTGCGCATGGTGCTTGCTCAGATTCCTCGGGCTGAAGCCGCTGATCTCGACCGCGTTTGGGTCGAATTAGCCGGGTATCGGCGCACGGTGCTGTTCGATCCTTGCGCTCGCAAGCGCGAGCGCCTGGCCGCCGCCGTAGCGTGTTCGGGGCGTTCTTCGTTCCTCGCGTTCTGCGCGGTGTGCAGGAAGATGGGATTGCTCCGATGATCTACTTGGCTACATTTGCCGCTACTGCCTTGCTGCTGTTCTTGGGGGGTAGGTGTGCGGGCGTTCTGAGGTGCGTTCTGGTTCTGCTGGGGTTGCTTTTGCCATGTTTTCTGGCGGGGTTCCGGGATCCCTCCATCGGAACCGACGTCTACTCTTACGCGATATGGATGTGGGAAGACGCTTCGTCTCTCGATCTCGCAGGGTTCTTGCAGACGTACGACTCCGTTGCCGCCCTTGGCTGGAACGTTGCAACGTGGATCGTCTGCGGAGCGGGCGTCCCGCTCGGCTTATATCTGTTCGCCATCGAAGCGTTCTGCATAGCTCCCGTCTACTTCGCCCTTCGCAAGCTTGCCCCTGGTGGGGAGTGGGCCGGAATGTTGGCGTGGCTTCTAGTCTTTTACGCTTTTTCCCTTAACGCAATGAGACAATCGGTTGCTATCGGGCTTGTGCTTTGCTCTGTTGTCTGCATCGTTCAGCGGAATCCCGCTCGGTTTCTTCTCTGCGTGATTGGTGCGTGCCTGTTCCATCAGACGGCGGTCATCGCTGTGGTTTTGTACCCGCTTGCCCGGGCGGTTGGGTGGGGACGCAGGGCCATGTTCGGGAAATGGCAGACCGTCGTGCTTGCAGTGCTAATTCTTTTCGCATTCGGATTTATCGTGGCTTTCGGCGATCGTTTGGTGGTTCTGGCGTCAATGCTTAAGGACTCTTATTCGTATCAGGTCAACCATATCGGAAGCGGGGACATAGGCTTTTCGTATTTGTATGTGACGATTTGCTGTTTAGGAATCTATCTCATTTCTCGGGACGATTTCGGATCCTCCGATACGACGGAAGGCGAGGGGAAGAGTCTCTTTGATCGCATGCGCGTGTTTAAAGCGTGTTCCGCCATCGCTTGCGTTGGGGGCTTGATGTGGCAGCTCAACTACGTTGCCGATACGCTTGGTCGTTTGGGGGCGTATGGAATGGTGCTTCTGTGTGTCATGGCGGCTCTTCTCGCTGCGAACGGTCGAAGGTCAAGAGGGCATCTTGCAGTCGCGCTCTCTTTGTTTGCGGTCTATTTCGTTGCAGCGGTCATGGTGCTGGGGATGGAGGAGGTTTATCCATACGCCTCCGCGATTCTTGGTCTGGGTTGATCATGTGCGCCAAATTCCGTTTTTGGGAAAAAGATCGTGCGCAAAGTTCGTGATAGGCCGATGAGGGAGGCTCGCATCAAGATGAAAGGAATAATCCTTGCAGGAGGGTCGGGGACGCGATTGTATCCGCTCACCACCGTGACAAGCAAGCAGCTTCTGCCCGTGTACGACAAGCCGATGATCTATTACCCTCTGTCGGTCCTCATGCTGGCGGGTATAAGGGAGGTTTTGATCATCAGCACGCCGGACGACCTTCCCAAGTTTGTGGGGCTGCTCGGAGACGGCTCTCAGTTTGGCATAAAGATTTCCTACAAGGGGCAGCCGAGTCCCGACGGGCTCGCCCAGGCGCTCGTGCTGGGCGAGGACTTTGTCGATGGAGGGCCGTGTGCGCTCATACTGGGCGACAACATCTTCTATGGGGGCGGTTTGACGGCTAGTCTCAGAGAGGCGGCTGCCCGCGAATGCGGTGCGACCGTGTTCGGCTACTACGTGCCGGATCCCGAGCGCTTCGGCGTGGTGGAGCTGGACGATGAGGGGCGTGCTATGTCCTTGGAGGAGAAGCCCTCTTGTCCGAAGAGTAACTACGCAGTGACGGGGCTGTACTTTTACGACGGTCGTGCGGTGGAGTTTGCCAAAGACGTGAGGCCCTCTTGTCGCGGAGAACTCGAAATAACCGATGTGAATCGCAGGTATTTAGAGGACGGGTCGCTGCATGTGCGGCTTCTGCATCGGGGTTCCGCTTGGTTAGATACCGGCACCACCGAGAGTCTGTATCGTGCGAGCGAGTACGTGCGGGCGGTGGAGCAGAACCAGGGACTGCAAATAGCGGCACTCGAGGAGATAGCCTATAACTCCGGATGGATTGGTCCCGACGTTCTTGAGAGGGCGGCCGCTCGCTACGGCAGGTCTCCTTATGGGGCGCACCTGCGCAACGTCTTGGATCGGAAAGTGCGGGTCGGGGGGTCGTTGCCGGGTGCCGAGGAGGGGGGCTTGCGATGAACATCGTAGTCACAGGGGGCTGCGGCTTCATCGGCAGCAACTTCGTGCGCTGGACGGCCGAGCACCGCCCGGGCGTGCGCATGACGGTGCTCGACAAGCTCACCTACGCGGGGAACCCCGCCAACGTCGA
>DXCU01000094.1 GCA_019115845.1 Candidatus Rubneribacter avistercoris
AGCAGCGCATCGCCATCGCGCGCGCCATCTTGAAGGGCGCGCCCATCGTGATATTGGACGAGGCGACGGCTTACGCCGACCCCGAGAACGAGGCGCTGGTGGAGCGCGCCATCAGCAAGCTGGTGGCCGGCAAGACGCTCGTCACCATCGCGCACCGCCTGTCCACCGTGCGTGGGGCCGATCAGATCCTCGTCATGGACGCCGGGCGCGTCGTCGGCCGCGGCACGCACGAAGAGCTGCTTGAAGGCTGCGAGGTGTACGCCCGCATGTGGAGCCGCTACGCGGACGCGCTTTCTTCGGAGGCCCCCGCATCGAGCGCGGCGCGGGAGGCGAGCGGCGCGCATGGCGCTCGCGCGACGCAAGAGGGGCGCGCGGCGCAAGGGGAAAGGCATGCGGCGCAAGAGGGCGAAACGCGGGTGGCGCAGGGGGACGAAACGCGGGTGGATTCGAGCTCTTCCGCAGGCGAAAGGAAGGTGAGGTAGGTATGTTCGCGCTTGTCAAGCGGGTGCTCGATTTGGCCGCCAGCTTTTCGCCGGCGGCGCGGCGCAGCCTGATCGTGGGCATGGTGTGCAACGTCCTGAAGGCGTTCTTCATGGCGGGGATGCTGGGCGCGGTGTTCTGGGCGCTGGAGAATCGCGACCGCTTGGACGGCGTCGTGGCGCTGCAATGCCTCGGCATCCTGCTCGTCAGCGTGGCGGGGCAGTACGTGTTCCAGTACCTTGTGGACATCAAGATGGATGCGCAGGGCTTCGACATCTTCCGCGACCTGCGGCTTCGCGTGGGCGACCGCCTGAAGGGCGCGCCGATGGGCTACTTCTCCGAGCAGCGCCTGTCGGCCATCACCACCACGCTCACCACCACGGTGCATCAGCTGGAGGAGTTCATGACCATCTGCCTGACGGGCCTTTCGGGCGGCGTGGCGATGGCGGTGATCATGAGCGCGTTCTTCCTGTTCGTGGCGTGGCCGGTGGCCGCCATCACGTTCGCGGGCATCGCGGTGGGGCTGTACGTGCTGAACGTGCTGCGCCGTCGCGCCACGAGCGTGACGCGCGAGGTGACCGCCGCGCAGGAGGCCATGAGCGACAAGGTGATCGAGTACGCCCGCGGCATGGCCGTGCTGCGCACGTTCAGCACGCCCGACGAGGCGTTGGCGGCCGCGAAAGCGTCCTTCGAGCAGAAGCGCCAGGCCGACTACCGGCAGGAGGCCGCGGCTCAGGGCGTCCTCAAGCTGTACGCGCTCGTGTTCAACGTGGCCAGCTGTGCGGTGCTGTTCGCCGCGTGCGCGCTGTACCTGAACGGCGCGCTGCCGCTGTCGTGGGCGCTCACGCTGCTGGTGGCGGCGTTCATGATCTACGGCGAGCTCATCCACGCCAACGACGCGGCGTTTCTCACGAAGAAGATCGAAGGCGAGCTGGACCGCGTGGACGAGGTGTGCGCCATCCCGAAGCAGGATACGACAGACGCGCCGCTTGAGCCGCGCGGCTTCGACGTGGAGCTGGACGGCGTGAGCTTCGCCTACGACGCGGACCGGCGGGTCATCGACGACGTGTCGCTGCGCATCCCCGAGGGCTCCACCTGCGCCATCGTAGGGCCGTCCGGCTCGGGCAAGACGACGCTCGTGAACCTGATCGCACGCTTTTGGGACGTGGACGCCGGCGCGGTGCGCGTGGGCGGGACCGACGTGCGCGAGGGCACGGCGGAGAGTTTGCTTGCGAACGTGTCGATGGTGTTTCAGAACGTGTATTTGTTCAACGACACCGTGGAGAACAACATCAAGTTCGGCGTGCCGGACGCCACGCACGAGCAGGTGGTTCAGGCGGCGAAGCGGGCGCGGTGCCATGAGTTCATCAGCGCGCTGCCGCAGGGCTACGACACGGTGCTGGAGGAGGGCGGCGCGTCGCTTTCGGGCGGCGAGCGCCAGCGCGTGAGCATCGCGCGCGCCATCATGAAAGACGCGCCCATCGTCATCTTGGACGAGGCCACCAGCTCGGTGGACCCGGAGAACGAGCACGAGCTGATGGCGGCCATCGCCGAGCTGACGCGCGGCAAGACGCTCGTCGCCATCGCGCACCGGCTGAACACGGTGGCCGATGCCGACCAGATCATCGTGGTGGACGAGGGCCGCATCGTGCAGCGCGGGACGCACGAGGAGCTGATGCGCGATGCGGGGATCTACCGCGACTTCGTGAGCCTGCGCCGCGAGGCCGCCGGTTGGCGGCTCGCGAGGTAGCGCCCGCGCCCGGCCGACAAAAGGGAGGTGCGCCGCATTCCTCTCGCGCGGTTCCTCGACGTGTGCGCCTGACGGCGGCCGGGGCGGGCCTCGGGCGGGAACGGCAGTCGTTGCCTGAGGCTTCGTGACGAATCCTGATGCGTCGGATCGGCAGGCGGCAGGCGGTTCGGCGGTTCGACGGTCGGCAGTGCGGCAGCAAGGGCTGTGCGCTTGCTGCATTCGGCGTGAAAGGTTGTCGAAAGTCTTTCGTCGTATTACAATGGATGACAATAGGAGACTTTTGGAAGGAGGACGCTATGGCCACCGCGCTTGTGAACGCGCCGCTCAGCACGAAGGTGACCGCGAGCGAGAAGGACCGCTTCGTCGAGATCTGCGAGCGCATCGGCACCACGCCTGCCAACGCGATGCGCATGTTCGTGTCGGCCTTCAACCGCCGGGGCGGCTTCCCCTTCGACCCCGCGAACCCCTACGGTTTCAACGAGGAGACGCTTGCCGCTATGGACGACGCCCTGAACGGCCGCAACCTCATCGGGCCGTTCGACAGCGTTGAGGCCATGATGGCCTCGCTTGATGACGACGAGGAATGAGCGCGGAATGAAGATCCTCTACACCTCGAAGTTCAAGAAGGACTACAAGCGCATGAAGCGCCAAGGCCGCGTTGTGGCGAAGCTCACTGCGACGTTGAATATGCTGGCGGCCGGCGACCCTCTGCCCGCGCGTCTGCGCGACCACGAGCTGGCGGGGGACTACCTTGGGCATCGGGAGTGCCACGTCGCCCCCGACTGGCTGCTCATCTACCGCATCGACCGGGATAGGCTCATCCTCACCGTCGTCCGCACCGGCTCGCACAGCGAGCTGTTCGGCAAATAGCATCTTCCAAGATGCACTATCGCAGTGCATCTTGCGACGAAAAATGCGCCCTTACGGTGCATGAAGGTGACGGCACATGGTGCGGATGCCATGTGCCGTCACCGTGCGTCGTCGCTTTCGTCCGCGTCGCGCATCCTCTGCGTTTTGCACGCGTTAGAAGAACAGCGAGGCTGCGTGGAGCACTATGCAGCCCAGGATGAGCGAGCTGGCTATGTAGAACGTGGCGGTGATGACCGTCCACTTGGTGGAATGCACCTCGCCCCAGGTGGCCGACACGCTGGCGGCGCAGGGCATGTTGAACGTAAACGCGAAGATGAACGCCAGCGCCTCGGGCGCCGAGATGGCCTGCGCCATGATCTCTCCGATGTTGCCGGCCACGGCCACGCCGCCCGTCACGGCGGTGACGACGGCCACGTTGGGCGTGGCTCCACCCGCGAACAGGCCCGACAGCACGCCGAGCGCCGACTCCTTCAGCACGAGCGCGCACAGCCATGCGGTGAACGTCTGCCAGCCCATGCCGAAGAATTGCGTGATCGGCTCGATGGCGGTGCCGATTGCGTACAGCGCCGAGCCCTCCACGCTGCCGGTGCTTGTATAGGTGAGCGCCCAGATGGCGAACGCGAAGATGGCCACCACGCGGATGGCGCGCACGAACATCTGGCGGCTTTTGAGGGCCGCGCCATGCAAAACGTTCCCCAGGCGCGGCCGGTGGTAGGGCGGCAGCTCCATCACCAGCCCGGCGCGCTCGCCCTCCTTCACCAAGCGCGGCCCGAACAGGCGGCCGACCGCCCACATGAGCAGGACGCACACGCAGAAGATGCCCACGATGACCAGCGGCGCGCCCATGCCGAAGAACGCCACGGCCAGCACTGGCACCACGCCCCACGTGGAGCCGCAGGGGATGGCCCACGCCATCATGACGGTGAGCATGCGCTGGCCCCACGAGTCGATCACGCGCGAGCCCGACACGCCGCCCATCGTGCAGCCGAAGCACATGAGGAAGGGCATGAGCGACTTGCCCTGCAGCCCGAAGCGCGACATGGCATGGTCGAACACGTAGCTGATGCGCGCCATATAGCCCGATTCCTCGTACAGCCCGAATACGAGGTTGATGCCGAACACGTAGCCCACCATCATGGTGCCGAAGCACAGGCTGTTGCACACCACGCCCGAAAGAAAGCTGCCCACCACATCGGGGACGCCTGCGCCCGAGAGCGCGAAGGCGGCTTCCTGCCCGATGGAGGAGATCATCCCGCCCACCATCATGATGGGTATCGCCGGCACGAACGCCAGCACGAATCCGAGGAGGATCATGCCGACGGCGAGGGGTTTGGAGAGGCGCGAGCCCGTGGCGAGCCGGTCTAAGCGCGAGAGCGGCGATGCGGCTTTCGCCCTGCCGGCGCTTGCGGTGGAGGCTGCCTCGTGCGAGCCCGCAGCCGGGACGGCGTTTGCCTCGCGCCCGCACGCGGCCTCTCCTTCGCGCTCCACCGCGCCCGCGATCAGCTGCTCCACCCATGCGAAGCGCGCCGCGCCCGCGTTCTGGATGCCGTCCTTCACGCCGCGCAGCGCCTTGTCGAGGGCGGCGTTCGCGGCGGCATCGACGTGCTGTTGCACCAGCTCGCGCGCTGGACCGTCGCCCTCGATGAGCTTCGCCGCCAGCCAGAAGCGGCTGTGCGGCCCGATGCCCTCCTCCGGCAGCTGGGCCGCCACGGCGTCCCACGTGCTGCCGAAGCGCTGCGCCATGTTATGCTCGAGGGCGGCGGGGTCGATGACGGCCCGCTTATCGCATGCGCGCTCCAGCGCTTGGTAGAGCGCGTCGTAGCGCGTGCGGTCGGCGGCCACGAGCGGCACCACGGGCACGCCCAGCCGCCGCTCGATGGTCGCCGCGCCGATGCGCTTGCCCTGCCCCTCGGCCACGTCCATGAGGTTCAGCACCAGCACGGCCGGGCAGGAGATGCCGGCGAAGTCGGCCAGCATGTACAGGCTGCGCTCCAGCTGGGAGGCGTCGGCCAGCACCAGCACCGCGTCGAGGCCGCCCTGCGCGAGGAAATCGCGCGTCACCTCCTCTTCCGGCGACATCGCCGACAGCGCGTAGGAGCCGGGCAGGTCCACCACCTCGTAGGCGCGCCCGCCGTGCTGGAAGGTGCCCGTCTTGCGCTCCACCGTCTTGCCGGGCCAGTTGCCCACGTGCTGCCGCGCGCCGGTGAGGCCGTTGAACAGCGTTGACTTGCCGGAATTGGGCTGGCCCAGCAGGGCGATGCGCCGCGTGCCCGGCGTGCGCGCTGCGGAAGCGCCGCCCGTCGCGGCCCCCGCGCCCGCCGCGCCGCTGGCTGCGCCCGCCGCGCACCCATCGCACTGATCGCAGCTCATAGCGCCTCCTCCACGCGGATGCTCTCGCAGTCGCCGCGGTCGATGGCGATGGCGCTGTCGCGGCATCGCACCAGCACCGGGCGCTTCCGCCGGTTCTGCAGCACGTCCAGCACGCAGCCCGGCGTGAGCCCGATGGCGGTCACGCGCCCCAGGAAGCGCGCCGTGCCCGCAGTGGCCGCAATGCGCACGCGCGCGCCCTCCGGGGCGTCGCTCAACTTCATCATAGGGGGTCCTTCCTCTCTCGGTTCGCCGCTGCGCCAAGCGGCCTCGCGGCGGGCGCAACGCGTTTCATGGTAGGCGCTGCGCGCGTGGGGCTTCAACTCCGTTTGCACGCTTTAACTCCATATCGCAGCAAGTTAGCCTTATCGAATTAAAAGGTCTCCTAGGCGGTTATAATGCGGAAAGAGAAAGGAGATGAGGTATGCGTGGGCCTTTTTCGCTCGAAAAGATTCATCTATCGACAGGCATGCATGTCTCGTTCGACGGGCGGTGCTACGAGCTTTTGCTCGACGAGCCGTTGGGGCGCGGCACCATGCGCACGTTCGTCGTGTCGCCGTGGTTTCTGGCGAGCACGGTGGACTTCGAGGTGGAGCGGTGCCCGAACCTGCTGCCGCCGCAGGACGGGGACGCGGGTCGCCTTTTGGACGACACGTGGTTCTCGATGAACTTCTGCATGGAGGGCCGCTGCGAGGTGCTGGTGCCGTCCGAGGGCTTCGCCGTGGTGGGGGCGGGCGATTTCTGCGTGGGGCATGCGCGCACGCAGCCGGACGAGTTCCGGTACCCGTCGGGGCGCTATCGGGGCGTGGAGCTGTTCGTGAGCACGCGCGTGCTGCGGGACCCCTCCTTCGCGGCGTTGGCAGAGACGGGGATTCCGCTGGATGCGTGGGTGGGCGGGCCGGATACGACGGTGGTGTTCTCGGGGGATTGGGCGCTGAACGACGCGATGGGGCGCATCGGCGCCGCTGCAGAGCGTTTGGACGCCGCGCGCTGCAAGATCGGCCTCATGGGACTTCTGTCCGACCTGTTCACGCGGGATTTCTCCGCAGCGCGCCCACCGACGTTCCTCACGCCGGCGCAGATGGGCATGGTGTGCGCCGTGCGCGACGAGGTGGAGCGCGCGCCCGCCGAGCCCCACGACGTGCGTGCCCTCGCCCGCCGCTTCGGCGTGGGGGCGGCCACGTTGAACGGGTATTTCCGCAGCGTGCAGGGCATGTCGGTGGCCGCTTTCGTGCGTGATCGCCGCATGCGCCTTGCCGCCGACCTCCTGGCCTCCACCTGCTTGAACGTGGCCGAGGTGGCCCTGCGCGCGGGCTACTCGAATCCCAGCAAGTTCGCCGAGGCGTTCAAGCGCCTCCAGGGCGTCGCTCCGTCGGAGTACCGACGGTCTCGGACGATTCCCCCTCGGGGAATCGCGTAGCGCGCTCGGCGTCGAAGAGGGCGCGCGCCATGGCGTCGATGATGATGCCGACCGTGGCGTCGAGCGCGTCGGCGTGCACGTTCTCTTCGTTGAGGTAGAGCATGGCGATGGCCTTCTGAAGGTTCGCGAACGTTCGCCAGTCCGCATGCGGGCTTACGCCGTCAAGCTTCGAGAGGATCCATTCGGACGTCTCTCGGTCGACATCGGGGCTGAAGGAGCGCTCGCGGGGCCATTTCTCGCTCAGATAGCGCCAGCCGTCGACGCCGACGGCACGGTACAGCTCGGCACCGTCGCGCCACATGCGCGAAAGCCAGCTCTCGAAAGCCGCGCGGTCGATCTTCCCGCCGGCTCGGTCGGCCAGCTCTTCGAGCTCCGTTGCGACGCGCGTGCGCCCTTTGACCACGATCTGGTAGACGAACTCCTCTTTGGAGGGGAAGAAGCTGTAGAACGTCCCCTTCGCGATGCCCGCGCGGCTCGTCACCTCGTCGATGGTGAGCCGGCGCAGACCGCGCTCCCTCATGAGGTCGAACCCCGCCGCAAGCAGGCTCTGGCGTATCTCCGCGCGGCGGGCTTCGTTGAATATCGCGGGCATGGCGTCCTCCTTGTCGTCGGGTGCGCATCACGGCGGGCGGGGTGTCGTCCGACCGCGCGAGGCGCGCCGCGCGCCGTCTGCGGGTGCGCGCTCCGCGTTGTGCGCAGGTCGCGCGCCGTCCCGCGTCCGCAGACGGCGCGCCGCGCCGCATGCCGCTTGCGGGTGCATCCTGTTCGTCGTTCACGGGTCGAGCGCCGCGCCGCGCACGATACTCGGCGCGCCGGCTCTCGCCTCGCGGTCGCGCTGCGCCGCCTCCGGCCACGCGATGGGCCGCATGATCGGAGGCGCGATGGGCGAGCGAAGCCGTTTTTCTCGGTTCGGCGCCTTCGAGTCAAACAGATGTTTCATGTGAAACATCTGTTTCTGCACGGTTGGCGGCATCTGACGTCCTCCGTGCCATCGTAACCTATATGACCGAAAGTTGAAAGATGGTCATTTTCCCGTTGCCTTGCAAGTTATCGTATGCTAACTTAAATGACTGAAACTAAGAAATTGGTCATTTAAGGAAGGGAGCGGAGCATGAAGGCGAAGACGGCGGTGCGCCCTGCGCTTTCGACGGTGTTCTCGAAGGCTCAGCGCGCGTTCTACGAAAGGGCTGCGGCATCTCCGCCCGCCCCCGCTGCGGGCGGCTCTGGCAGAGAGACCGCCCCCGCCGCGCACACTCCCAGCGACGCCCCCGCCGCGAGCATCCCGTCCGCGCGCCCCAAGCGCAAGCAGGGCCTCGCGCGCCTCATGGAGCTGGCGGGGCGCAAGCGCGGGCTGCTCGTCGGCGCGGTCGCGCTGGCCGTTGCGGCATCGGCGGCGCGGTTCTCGCCCTTCATCCTCGTGTACTTCATGATGGACCAGGTGGTTATGCATTTCCACGACTTGACCTCCATCGATTGGCGCTTCATGGCCGCGCTTGCGGCCGGTGCCTTGGCTGCTGCGGCGGTGTACGGCGTCGCGATGTACCTCTCCACGATGCTCGCGCACACGGCGGCGTTCAACATCCTGTACGAGGTGCGCGTGCAGCTTATGGGAAAGCTCGCGCGCGTGCCCTCCGGATTCTTCTCCGACGTACGCCAGGGCGAGGTGAAGAAGGTGATGAGCGCCGACGTCGAGCAGATCGAGGGCTTCGCGGCGCACCATCTGGCCGACGCCGCGTCGGCCGTCTCGCTTCCCCTTGTGGCCATCGCGTGCTTGCTCGCGGTGGACTGGCGGCTCGCGCTCGCGCTCGTCATCCCCATCGTGGCGGCGTTCATCCTGATGGGACGCGCTCTTGCGACGCCGGAGGGGGCGGCGTGCCAGGCGGCCATGCGCGCGTCCGGCGAGACGTTGGAGGGCACCACGGTGGAGTACGTGCACGGCATGTCGGTGGTGAAGGTGTTCAATCGCAGCCTCTCGGCGTTTCGGCGCTTCGAGGCCGACGCGCGCGAGTACGTGGGCAACATCAAGTGGGCGACGTACTTCAACGCTTCGGGCATGGGCGGGATGTACGCGGCTATCGGCGCCCAGATGCTATGTCTGCTTATCGCGGTGCTGCTCGTCTTGCCCGGCGTTTCGGCCGACGGGCAGTCCTACGCGCGCTTCGTGTCCACCGTGCTTCTGTTCTTCCTCGTGGGGGTGGGGATGAAAGAGCCCGTCTTGCAGATGATCACCCAGACGGTGACGATGAGCGGCGTGAACGCGGCGGTCGAGCGCATCGACGAGATCCTCGACTATCCCGATCTCGTCGAGCCCGTCGAGCCGCGCGAGCCGCAAGACGCGAGCGTGGAGTTCTCCCACGTGTCCTTCTCGTATGCGGGGCCGGACGGGCCGCGGGCGCTCGACGACGTGAGCTTTCGGCTTCCCTCCGGCAGCATCACGGGCCTCGTGGGCCCTTCCGGCGGCGGCAAGTCGACCATCGCGGCGCTCATCCTGCGGTTCTTCGACGCGGATGAGGGCTCGGTGCGCGTGGGCGGCGTGGACGTCCGCGAGCTCTCGTCCCAGCGCCTTTCCGACACCGTGTCGTTCGTGTTCCAGGACACCTTCTTGCTGGCCGACACGCTGGAGGCGAACATCCGCATGGGAAACGAGGCCGCCACGCGCGACGAGGTGCTCGCGGCGGCGCGGGCGGCGTGCATCGACGACGTGGTGGCGCGCCTGCCCGAGGGCCTTGACACACGCATCGGGCCGGGCGGCATGTACCTGTCGGGCGGCGAGGCGCAACGCGTGGCCATCGCGCGCGTGTTTCTGAAAGACGCGCCCATCGTGGTGCTCGACGAGGCCACGGCCTACGCCGACGCCGAGAACGAGGGGAGGATCCAGCAGGCGTTCGCGCGGCTTGCGCGGGACAAGACCGTGCTCATCATCGCCCATCGCCTGAAGACCGTCGAAGCCGCAGACCGCATCCTCGTGATGGACGAGGGCCGGCTTGCGGCGCAGGGCCCGCACGATGCGCTCGTGCGAAAAAGCGCGCTGTATCGCCGGATGGTCGAGGCGAACGAGCGGCGCGACGCGTGGGACATGGCCGCAGGGAAGGGGGATCGTCGTGGGTAGCCTTGCAGAATCGCTCAATCGCCTGACGCTCAGGAGGCCCAAGAACTACTGCGCGATGGTCGGATGGCGCATTCTCGACTCGATGGTCAGCTCGCTGCCGACGGGCATCATGGTGGTGGCGGTGTACGTGCTGATGGGCCCCATCGCCGATCCGGGGTCGACGCTCGACGTCCGCGCGCTTGCGCTCTGCCTCGTCGCGCTTGCGGCCCAGCTTGTGCTGTCGTACCTCTCTTCTCGCAAGATATACATTCTGACCTGCGCGGGAACGGCCGACATCGTGCTCGAGGCGCGCCTTGCGATGGGGGAGAAGCTCAGGCGGCTGCCGATGGGCTTCTACAGCGAGCGCGATGCGGGTGATTTGACTTCGGTGCTTCTGCGCGACTATCGCACCGTGGAGAACTACGGCGGCGAGCTTTTATCGCAGGCGGGGTGCATCCTCGCGAGGCTCGCGGTGTTCTCGGTGTTCCTCGCCGTGTTCGACGTGCGCATGGCCGCTGCGACGCTTGCGGTGGTGCCGCTGGCGCTTCCGTTTCTCTATCTGGGGTTTCGGGGGCTCTCGCGCGTCTCAGACGAGATGGCGCGCGCCTTGCGGGAAAGCGACGCGCGCAGCATCGAGTGCGCGCGCGGCATCCGCACGCTCAAAGCGTTCGGCTTGGCGGGCGAGCAGTTCGCCGCGCTCGAGCGCAGCTTCGATGAGCTGCGGCGCGTGTCCATCAGGAAGGAGGCGGCCTCGCGTCCTGTGGCCGTGTTCGGACGGCTCGTGCTGTCGTGCGGCATCGGCGTGGTGATGGCCGCGGGCACGGCCCTTCTGTCGCAGGGCGCGCTCCACCCGTTCTCCTTCATGGTGTTTCTGCTGGTCGCTCTGAACCTGTACGAGCCGGTGATCTCGCTGTTCTATTTCCTGTCCGACTTCTCGCATGCCGACAAGGCGGCGCGGCGCATCGACGCGGTGCTCGACGAGCCCGAGCTTTCCGAGCCGGCTTTGGAGAAGCGACGCGCGGCGCAGGGGTTCGACTACGCGTTCGAGGAGGTTGTGTTCGGCTACGGCGCGCCGGGAAAGGAGCGCCCGGACGCCGATGCGGCGCCGGGGGCGAAGGCCGCGCAAGGCGCGCCGGACGACGTGCTGCGCGGGCTTTCCCTCGAAGCGCCGCAGGGCGGCATGACCGCCCTCGTGGGGCGCTCGGGCTCGGGCAAGTCGACGGTCGTGCGGCTCATGGCCCGGTTCTGGGATCCGCGCGCAGGCGAGGTGCGCCTCGGCGGCGTGCCGCTTAAGCGCATGGGCGCAGACGCGCTGCTTTCGCGCGTGAGCATCGTGTTCCAAGACGTGTACCTGTTCCAGGACACCATAGCGGAGAACATCCGCATGGGGCGCGAGGGGGCCACCGACGAGGAGGTGCGCGATGCGGCCCGCCGCGCGGCGTGCCTCGAGTTCATCGAGCGGCTGCCCCAGGGTTTCGACACGGTGGTCGGCGAGGGCGGCTGCACGCTCTCGGGCGGCGAGAAGCAGCGCATCTCCATTGCCCGCGCGCTTTTGAAGGACGCGCCCATCGTGCTGCTCGACGAGGCGACGGCGTCGCTCGATCCGCAAAACGAAGTGCTCGTCCAACGGGCCGTCGCCGAGCTCGTGCGCGACAAAACGGTGGTCGTGATCGCCCATCGTCTGCGGTCCGTCCGCAGCGCCGCGCGCATCGTGGTTGTGGATGGCGGGGTCGTCGCGGAGAGCGGTACGCATGACGAGCTTGTGGCGGCGGGCGGCCTGTACGCCGACATGTGGTCCGAGCAGCAGCGCGCTGGCGAGTGGCGGCTTGGGGACGATGTTCCGCAGCCGTAGGAGGGGGCTACGTCCTGGTGACATTGAGATAAGTTATCCTTAGTTGACATATGTGTTCCTTGTCCCTATAATCAAAACCGGTGGTTTGAAACCGAAGGTCTTGATGATGAGGGAGCGAGGCGTGAAGCGCGATGAGGACGCGACCGAGCGGCTTTTGGCCGCCGCGCGCGAGGAGTTTTTCGAGAAGGGTTACGAAGCCGCGTCGCTGCGCGCCATCGCCGAGCGCGCCGGGTCGAGCAAGGGCGCGATCTACGTGCGCTATCCCGACAAGGCGGCGCTGTACGAAGCCGTGGTGGGGCCGGTGATCGAAGAGCTGTACGCGAGGATGGAGCGCTGCTTCGACGACTTCGGCCAGATGGATCCCGCGATGCAGCGAACCGAGATGAACGCCTACGCCGACCGGGGCATCGGCTGGATGGTCGATTTCCTGTACGATCACTTCGCCGAGTTCAAGATCCTCGTGTGCGGAGGCAAAGAAGACCTGTACCAGCGGTTCATGCACCGCATGGTGGAGCTGGACAGCGCCACGACGTACCGCTACATCGAGGCCGTGGGAAACGACGCCGTGACCTCGGGCCGCCTCACGCCCGAGATCATGCACATGATCAACACGGCGTGCTTCACCGGCATCTTCGAGGTGGTGGCCCACGACATGGGGCGCGAGGAGGCCCATGCCTACGTGGAGCGGCTGTGCCTGTTCTACCGTGCGGGCTGGAACACCATCTTCTACTCCGACTACGACGTGTCCGCGGGCGTGCCGAAGCCGCCGTCCGACCCTGCGACGGCCGACGAGTTGAAACGGCTCGTGGAGGCGCGGGGAGGCTCGCCGTGACGTCCGCGGACCGGCTGCGCGCCGCGGGCGTGCGCTGCGCGGTCGACGCGCAGGGGTGGGTGCGTTGCCCGGTGTGCGGCTGCAAGACCCGCACGAAGGCGCGTCCCGACACCGTGCTGGCGAACTTCCCGCTGTTCTGCCCGAAGTGCCATCGCGAGACCGTGGTGAGCTTGGGGACGGAGGGAGGTCCGACCGTCCGTCCGTGAGGACGCGGGCCCGCCTGCGAAGGGCGCGCAGGGCGTCCGCGCGAACGGCCGCGAGAGCGCCCTGGCGGCGCGTCCTGCCACGCGCGATGCGGCGTCCCTCGGCCTTGCTCGGGTTTCGGTCCGCGCACGGGCGCGAGGGCGTCGCGGGCGCGACGGGGGCGTCTCGGCCTCGGCTTGGCGGAAAGGCGCCTCCGAAGTGGCGGAAAATCACCGATTTCGGAAACCCTTTGCCGAACGAGGCCGCGAAACGCCTGATCGCAAAGATTCGGGAGCCCCGAAGCGGCGCGAAACGGCAGAAAGCGGCAAGGCGGGCTTCCGAAATCGGTGATTTTTTGCCATCTCGGACGCCGCGCTTGCGCGGAAGTCCGCGACCTGCCGTCCCTGCCGTTCGCCGGGACGGCGAACCTCATAAGAGCCAGACGCATTGACGCAGAGCCGACAGGCCCCTCTGGGAGGAGGGCGCCTGTCGGCTCGTTTTCGTTTGAAGGAAAGCGGTGAGGACAGTGAAAGAGAAGACAGGCCCCTGCGCGACGGACGCGCGGGACGACCTCGGCGAAGCCGCGTCTGTTAGGCCTTCGCGCGCACCGAACGAGAAGGCTTCGACGCCGCCGTTCAAGCGGCTGTTCATGTTGGCGGCTCCCCGCAAGGGGACGTACGCGGCCTCCATCGCGCTCGCCGTCGCGGGCGTGGCGTGCGGCTTTCTGCCGTACGCGGCCGTGGCGGCCATGGCCGCGGCGCTCGTGGAGGGCGTGCGCGACTTCGGGTTCTACCTCGCGTGGTGCGGCGTTGCGGCGGCGGGGCAGGTGGCGAAGGCGTTTTTGATGGGGTGGTCGACCACCGTCTCGCACGCGGCCACGTTCGCGGTGCTCTCGGAGGTGCGCCGCGCGCTTGCGGCGAAGCTTTCGCGCATGCCGCTCGGCTACGTGCTGGACACGCCTTCGGGCAAGCTGAAAGCCGCTTTCGTGGAGCGCGCCGAGCAGCTGGAGGTGCCCCTTGCGCACGTGGTGCCCGAGCTGACGGCGAACCTGCTCGTGCCGCTCGCCATCGTGGCCGTGGAGTTCGCGCTCGATTGGCGCATGGCGCTCGCCTCGCTCGCCACCATACCGGTGGGCTTTCTGTGCTACGCCGTTGAGATGCGCGATTACGCGCAGAAGTACGGCGCGGTGGTGGCCGCGAAAGGCCGCATGGGGGCCGCCATCGTGGAGTACATCGGCGGTATCGAGGTCATCAAGGCGTTCAACCAGTCCGCAGCGTCCTACGCCAAGTTCGCCGACGCGGTGCGCGCGAACTCGGGGCTCATGATGGAGTGGAGCCGCACCACGCTGCCGTGGACGGCCATCATGATGAGCGTGTGGCCGGCGGTGCTCATCGCCGTGCTGCCGCTCGGATGCCTGCTCGTGATGGACGGGTCGCTTGCCGTGCCGACGTTCATCACCGTCACGGTGCTGTCGCTCGGCATCATGGGGCCGCTGTTCGCCGCCATCATGTTCACGGACGAGATCGCCAAGATCGCCACCATCGTGGGCGAGATCGGCGAGGTGCTCGACCAGCCGGAGATGGAGCGCCCGAGCGAGCGCGTGTGCGTGCGAGGGCATGCGGTCGAGCTTGCCGGCGTGGAGTTCTCCTACGGCGGCGCGCCCGTTCTGAAGGGCGTGGACCTTGCGGTGGGCGAGGGGCAGACGCTTGCGCTCGTGGGACCTTCCGGGTCGGGCAAGTCCACCATCGCCAAGCTCGTGGCGTCGCAATGGGAGGCCGACGCCGGCGCGGTGCGCATAGGCGGGGCCGACGTGCGCACCATGCCGCTTGAGCAGGCGAACGATCTGGTGGCCTACGTGGCCCAAGACAACTACCTGTTCGACGACACGGTGATGAACAACATCCGCATGGGCCGCCCCGGCGCCTCCGACGACGAGGTGGTGGCGTGCGCCGAGGCGAGCGGCTGCCACGGGTTCATCGAGGGCCTCGAGCGGGGGTACCTGACCGCGGCGGGCGGCTCGGGCGGGCGCCTCTCGGGCGGGGAGCGCCAGCGCGTCGCCGTCGCCCGCGCCATGCTCAAGGACGCGCCCATCGTCGTGCTCGACGAGGCCACGGCCTACGTCGACCCGGAGAGCGAGGTCGCCATGCAGGACGCCATCGCGCGCCTGTCGCGCGGCAAGACGCTCATCGTGGTGGCGCATAGGCTGTCCACCGTCACCGGCGCGGACAAGATCGCGGTCATCGACGATGGGCGCGTCGCGGCGTGCGGACGGCACGGGGAGCTGTTGGAGACGTGCCCGCTGTACGCGGACATGTGGAGGGCGCACATCGGCTCTGCCGATGCCGCCGATGACGAGGCGCCCGCGTCCGCGGCGTGCGAGGAGGTGCGCTGATGCTTGCCATCTACCGAAAGTTCTTCCGGTTCGCGGGAAGGCACGCGCGCGACTGGTACGTGTCCATCGCGCTCGAGTTCTTCCAGGCCATCGCCATCGCGATGGAGATCGTCCCTTTGTTCGTCGTGCTGCGCGACATGCTGGCGGGCACGTTGTCCGCGCAGACGGCGCAGGCGGCATTCGGGATCATGGCGGCCGCGGTGGCGGCTCAGGCGGTGCTGCACTACGCGAGCCACAAGCGAGAGATGCGCGCGGCCTACCTCATGCTCGACGACAAGCGCATCTCCATCGGCGAGCGCCTGAAGCACGTGCCCATGGGGTTTTTCAACGAGCGCAGCCTGGGCAACCTCACAGCCATTTGCACCTCCACGATGGAGGACATGGAGAGCATGGCGGGCGCCATCGTGGTGCGCATCCTCACGGGCATCATGCACGCGGCGGTGCTCTCCGTCGGATTTGCCTTCGTCGATTGGCGCGTGGGGGCGGTTCTGCTTGCGGGCATCGCGTGCATGCTGTGGGTGAACTCCCGCATGCTGGCCATGTCGCAAAGGCATTCGCCCGTGCGTCTGGCCGCGCAGATGCGCCTGGTGGACGGCGTGCTGGAATACTTGCAGGGACTTGCCGTGGTGAAGTCGTTCAACCTCATGGGCAACGCGACCACCTCGCTCGAGCGCACCATCCGCGAAACCGAGCGGCAGAACTTTTTCCTGGAGAAGAAGAGCATCCCCTACACCGTGGCCCAGCAATGCGTGCTGCGCCTGTTCGCGGTGGCGGCGGTGGCGCTGTCCGTCTGGCTGCATCTGGCGGGCGAGATGGAGCTGTTCGAGTGCCTGCTCATGATCGTCGGCGGGTTTTTCGTCTACAGCCAGATCGAGCAGTCCGGCTCGCTTGCGTTCATGCTGCCGATGGTGGACGCGTCCATCGACCGCGTGGAGGAGGTGGACTCCACGCCGCTCATGGAGGAGCACGGGGACGTCGAGCGGGCCGCCGACGCGGGGATCGTCCTTGACGGCGTGAGCTTCTCGTACGGAGAGGGGAAGGGGGCGCGCACGGTCGTCGACGACGTGAGCCTGTCCATCCCCGCGGGGACGACCTGCGCCATCGTGGGGCCGTCCGGGTCGGGCAAGACGACGCTCGTGAACCTCATGGCGCGGTTTTGGGACGTGGACGCGGGCGCGGTGCTCCTTGGCGGCGCAGACGTCCGCGACTGGAAGCTCGACGCGCTCATGGGCAATTTCTCGATGGTGTTTCAGAACGTGTACCTGTTCAACGACACGGTGGAGAACAACATCCGCTTCGGCCGGCCCGAGGCCACGCACGAGGAGGTGATGGCCGCGGCCCGCGCGGCGCGCTGCTACGACTTCGCACGCGCCCTGCCGCAGGGCTTCGACACGGTGATCGGGGAGGGAGGGGCCACCGTGTCCGGGGGCGAGAGGCAGCGCATCTCCATCGCGCGGGCGCTTCTGAAAGACGCGCCGGTGGTGCTCCTCGACGAGGCCACGGCCAACGTCGATCCCGAGAACGAGGCCGACCTGGTGGCCGCTATCGAAGCGCTGTGCGCGCGCAAGACCGTGGTGATGATCGCCCATCGGCTGAGCACCGTGCGCCGTGCGGACCAGATCGTCGTGCTGGACAGCGGCCGCATCGTCCAGCGCGGACGCCACGACGAGCTCATGTGCGAAGACGGCCTCTACCGCCGCTTCGTGCAGGGCCGCGAGGCGGCGCTCGGATGGAAGTTGTGAGGGGCGCCGCCCCGCCGCAGACCGTCCGGCGGGGCGGCCGGCGAAGGCGCGCGCCCGGCTTGGCGGGCGGCCTCGCGCCGCCGATTGAGAAGACGGCCCGCGGCGCGCGGGCCGGACGATAGGGCGTTTCGACGAAAAGGAGGCTTCACCATGGAAAAGACAACGCAGCAGGCGCCGCGCGGCGCGAAGCGGCAGATCGAGCAGAAGCGGGGCATCGGGGTGCGCGATTTGGTGACGTGCGCGGTGTTCGCGGTCATCTACTTCGTCATCTTCTTCGCGTGCGGGTGCCTGGGGATGATCCCCATCATGGCGTATTTGTTCCCGTTGCCGCTCGCCCTCGTGTCGGGCATCTCCCAAATGCTGTTCTACACGAAGGTGAGAAGCTTCGGCATGGTCACCATCATGGGCGCGCTCATGGGGCTGCTCACGTTCTTGATGGGCTACGGCCCCATCGGCCTTGGCTTCGGCATCGTGTGCGGGCTGGTCGCCGACCTCATCTTGAAGGCAGGGGGCTATCGCAGCGTCAAGGCGGCCATCGCGTCGCACTGCGTGTTCTCGCTGTGGATCGTGGGCACGCAGCTTCCGATGTGGATCATGACCGAGGCGTACTTCGAGCCGTACCGCGCCTCGCAGGGCGACGCGTATGTCGACGAGATGATCTCGCTCGTGTCGGGCGGCATGCTGGCCGCCGATCTCGCGGGCATCGTCGTATGCGCGCTTGTGGGCGCGTTCATCGGAACGAAGGTGCTGCGCAAGCACTTCGAGCGCGCGGGCATCGCGTGATGGCGGGCGCCTCGTCTGCCGCGCCCGCCGCGGCCGAGCCCGTCATCCTCGGGGCGCGCGAGGGCTTTTGGCTCGATCCGCGCACGAAGGTGGTCATGCTCGTGTGCGCGAACGTGACGCTTCTGGCCTCGGGATACTCGCTTGTGGGGTTCGCGCTCAAATCCGCGGCGGTGGCCGTGACGGTCGCGCTGCTCGCCCAGGCGGGGCGCCGCGCGTTCGCCTTCGGGTTCTCCACGGCGTTTTTGGCGTCGCTTGTCTTGGAGCTGCTCAACGAGGGGGTCTTGCTGGAGGCCCTCGGCGCGACGAGCCCGCTCGCGGTGCTTCTGCGCCTCGTGACCGCCATGGTGCTGTCGTTTCTTCCTGGCACCGTGTTCGCGTACTACCTGTTCGCCACCACCACGGTGAGCGAGTTCGTGGCGGCGTTCGAGCGGCTGCGCCTGCCGCAGAAGGTGATCATCCCCTTCGCGGTGGTGTTCAGGTTTTTCCCGACGGTGCTGGAGGAGTACCGCTCCATCCGCGATGCCATGCACTTGCGTGGCGTGGGATGGAGGTGCGGGCCTGTCGCGATGGTCGAGTACCGGCTCGTGCCGCTCATCGTGAGCCTCGTGAAGATCGGCGACGAGCTGTCGGCGGCCAGCGTCGCGCGCGGCCTTGGCGGCGAGGCGCGGCGAACGAGCCGCTGCCAGGTGGGCTTCGGGGCGGCGGACATCGCGCTTGCGGCGCTCATGCTGGCGCTCGCGGCGTTCACCATGACGAAGGGGGTGCTGGGATGGTAGGGAAGGGCGGCTGCGCGTCGGACGCGCGCGGCGGGGCGCCTGATGCGGGGCCGGAGGGCGCGCTTGCGGCGCCGCGGGGCGCGGCAGCCGTGCGGAGGGCCGGCGGCGGTTCCCCGGACGCGCGCGGCGGGGTGCCCGTGAGCGTGCGGCACGTGTCGTTTCGGCACAAGGGCGCGCCGGAGGGCTCGTATGCGCTCGACGACGTGTGCGTGGACGTGCCCGCAGGGCAGGTGGTGGTTCTGTGCGGGCGGTCGGGCTGCGGCAAGACCACGCTCACGCGCCTCGTGAACGGCCTCGTTCCCCAGTTCTTCGAGGGCGATCTGTGGGGGGAGGTGCGCGTGGGGCCCGCCGACGGCACGGGCGCACGCGCGTCGGGCGGTCGCGCGGCGGCGGGCGTGGGCGCGGCGGGCGTGGGCGGCGCGGCGTGGGCGGCGCTCGATCCGAGCGAGGAGCCCATCGCGCGCACGGCGGCGCTCGTGGGCAGCGTGTTCCAGAACCCGCGCAGTCAGTTCTTCAACGTGGACAGCACGAGCGAGCTGGCGTTTTGCTGCGAGAACATGGGCTGGGACGCGGAGCGCATCGACGCGGCCGTGCTGGATGCGGTCGAGCGCTTCGGGCTTCGCGGGCTGCTCGACCGCAACCTGTTCAAGCTCTCCGGTGGCGAGAGGCAGAAGATCGCGTGCGCGAGCGTGTCGGCCCACGGCCCGCGCGTGCTTGTGCTGGACGAGCCGGCCTCCAACCTGGATGTGCGCTCTGTTCGCATGCTCGCGGACGTCATCGCGCGGTGGAAGGCCGAGGGACGCACCGTCGTCGTGGCCGAACATCGGCTGGGCTACCTCATGGACGTGGCCGACAGGTTCGTGCTTTTGGAGGAGGGGCGCGTCGCGTGGGAGAAGAGCGCCGCGCAGCTGAGCGCGCTTTCGGACGATCAGCTGCATGCGGCGGGCTTGCGCTCGGTGCGCCCCGTGAGCTTCGCCGCCGCGTCGGCGGCCGCGTTTGCGCCGCCTCGGCTCCCTGCGCCCGCGTGCCCGTCGTCCGCGCCCGCGCGCCCGCTCCCTGCGTCCGCGCATGGCCGTTCGGGAGGGCGCGGTCTTCCGACGGCTGCGGCGGGGGAGGGCGAAGACGCGCCGAAGGCGGGCGCGGCGAAAGGGGATGCGACAGCGGGCCTCGAGGTGCGCTCGCTGCGCTTCGCTTACGGGCGGAGCGGGAAGGCGGCCGTCGACGTGGAGGGGCTTTCGTTTCCCCGCGGAGCGGTCGTGGGCGTGCTCGGCGACAACGGCGCGGGCAAGTCGACGTTCGCGCGCTGCGTGTGCGGGTTGGAGCGCGGGTGCGAGGGGGAGGTGGCCGTGGGCGGGCGCCTCTGCTCGAACGCGCGGCGCCGGCGGCTCTGCTACCTGGTCATGCAGGATGTGAACCACCAGCTGTTCACCGAGAGCGTGCGCGAGGAGGTGGCGCTGTCCCTGCGCAACCGCCCCCGCGATCCGCTGCGCGGAGAGGCCGCCGCGCCCGTTGTCGACGCCATCCTCGAAGGTCTCGACCTCGAGAGTCTGGCCGAGCGGCATCCCATGGCGCTTTCGGGCGGCCAGAAGCAGCGCGTGGCCATCGCGAGCGCGGTGGCCGGCGAGCGCGCGGTGTGCGTGTTCGATGAGCCGACAAGCGGTCTGGACTGGGCGCACATGCTGGACACCGCCCGAAACCTGCGCGACCTGTCGGCGCGCGGCGTGACGAGCTTGGTGATCACGCACGATCCGGAGCTCGTGGCCCAATGCTGCGACCATGCGCTGCTCATGGAGCGGGGGCGCGCGGCCTGGTGGGGCCGCCTCGACGATCCGCAGACGGCGCGGCGCGTCGAAGGGTTTTTCGGGTGAGCGGCGCGCGATGCGCGCAGGCGCGAAGGAGGCGAGGGCGCATGGCCGTCCGGGAATCGGGCGAAGACTATCTGAAGGCCATCCTTGTGATCGGTCGCGAGCGCGGGTTCGTGCGCGCGGCCTTAAGCGGTTCGCGGTTGCGGCTCCTGCGTCGGCTCGGCGGCGGGGGAGGCCGGAGGGCCGTCCGCCCTTCGGTCCGACGCGGGCGCGCCTTTGCGCTGGAAGCGAAAAGGCGCGCGGAGTTGCCGATGACGAGGGCCGATCCGGCGTTGTGCGCGAGCGCGCCTGCCACCGGGCCAAGAAGGCCGGCCATGGCGAGCGCGATGGCGACGAAATTGAGCGTTCATCGAAAACGTCATGTTCAGCTTGATGGCGGTCATCATGCGCTGCGAGACGGCGATCAGGTGGGGGAGCGCGGCTATGTCGTCGCGCACAAGCGCGATGTCGGCGGCGTCCACGGCTCTGTTGCTGCCCGCGCCGCCCATGGCGATGCCGACCGTCGCGCGCTTGAGGGCGGGCGCGTCGTTGATGCCGTCGCCCACCATGCGCACCGGTGCGCCACCGTCCTCGAAGCGCTCGATGGCGCGCAGCTTGTCCTCGGGCAGGCAATCGGCCTCCACGTTGCAGATGCCCGCTCGCTCGGCAAGGCACGACGGCCATCACCTCGGGGCGGCCGTGGGTGAGCGTCCCCGTTTTCGTTGAGCTTCTCTTCCCGCGCCCGTTGCGCCCTTCCCGATCAATGCGACTCGCACCTGCCGGGGTGCTGCCTCCCGCCATGAGGCGCGATGGGGTATTATGGAGGAAAACTGCGCGAGCGCGAACGGGGGACATGCCTATGAAGGACCTGGCGGAGAAGCTTGAGCGCATGCTGCCGTACTTTGATTTGGATCCGGGCGGGGCGTACGCGATGCACGCGCGCCGGCATCCCGTGCGGCCGCACCGCGGCTGGCTGTGCGTCGTCCCCATCGCGGTGTCCGCCTTTATCTGCGGGGCCCTTTTGCGGTTCATCGAGTTCGACGAGGCCATAGAACCCCTCCCGCTTTCCCTGTACGTCGCGGCCATGGCGGCCGCCGCCGCGCTTTTGGTCCTTGCGTTCGACCGCGCATGCGCCGTCGAGACGAATCCGCTTTCCAAAGGCGCGGGGGCTGCGCTGCTTCTGCCTGCGACGTGGCTCGTGTCGGTGCTTTTGACGGGCATCCTCACCGAGACGGTGCTGTCCTTCCTGAAGGGGGAGGCCATCACGATCCTCTGCGCGGGCGTGCAGCTTGCCGCGCTGGTGGCGGGCACGGCCGTGCTCTTCGCCGACGAGCTGCGGCTTTCCCGATCAGAGGGAGCGCGGGAGGAGCTGCGGTTGCTGGAGGGGTCGCCGGGGTTTCGGGAGTTCTACGGCAGCGAGGCGAACGTGCGGCGCGGCTGGAGGAACCGGGGCGGCCGCCGGGGGTTCAGGACGGTCGAGAACGCCGAGCTGGTGGACAGGTTCGAGCTGGGAGGGCGCCTGCGGGCGCCCGAGGTGGTTTGGCCGGAGGGGGAGGGCGGCGACGATGCCCGCGTTTTGCGCGGTTATCGGGAGTTCGTGCGGGACGAGCCCTTCCGGCGTTTGGCGAAGGATCGCGGTGACGGGGGTCTGCTGCGCCTGTTCTCGGCAACCGATGGAAAGGTGCGCGTTTGCGGGAGCGAGGGGGCCGGGTACCTGCTGCTGGTTCGGGACGCCTTGGCGCTCCTTCCCGCGATGCCTTTCGACGTCGAGCGGCTGGGCGCGCTGGAGTCGTTCGCGTTGCCGGGCGCCCAAACGCCGAACGCAAACCGGGTTGCCGCCGAGCTTGCGGGGCAGCGGCCCGTCAGGGAGCTTGCAGAGCGCGCCCGGTTGCTGCGCGAGCGGTGGGAGGCGTTCGCGCAGCAGGCGAAGGAGCCCGTTGCGGACGAGCTGGCCAAGCGCGAGGCGCTTTCGGGCCTGCTCGCCCGCCGCGCGCAGGGCTGGAAGGTGCTGCGGAACGTTCGGCTGGATCCGGGGGACGAGGCCCCGGCGTCCGACATCGTCGTGGTCTGCCCGCATGGGGTGTTCGCCGTCGAGGTGAGGCGCTTGGACGCTGCGGAGCCGTGCCGGGTTGAGGTGGGCAAGGACGGCGCCTGGCGCAAGGTGAGGAAGGACGGGCGCTGCAAGGAGATGGGCGCGGCGTGCCGGCAGAACTCCCGGCGGCGTCGCTGCGTGCGGCATGTGGTGAACGAGGCGCTGGGCAGAGGGCGCGAGGACCGCCTGCCCGTGACTCCGCTGATCGCGTTCGCGGGCGACGTGTTGAAGGTGAAAAACGATTCGAGCCTCTCCGTCGTCCGCGCATCCAAGCTGGTGGGCGAGATAGGCAAGCGTCCCGTCTGCCTGAGCAAGCGGCAAGTGGAGGCGGTGGCGGCTGCGCTTGAGGAGCGCGCGCTTAAGCCGCCCGAGCTTTCTTTGCCGAACTTCGGACTGGAGGTTCTGGGGCGCTACCTTGACGTGCAGCGCCAGGCGAGCATCGTGCTTCCCCAGATAGAGCCTTTGCTGAGCGTTCTTCGGACGCTGGCGGCCATTCCCGATCCGCCCGTGCGCGATGCCGATCTTCTATCGGCTGCCGAAAGCTTCGCGCTCGTTCTAGCTGACGACGAATCCGAGTACCGCGCCCCTGTGCGCAGGGCCGCCGTCTCGCACGGGGGCGGTGGGGAGGATCGCGGGGGATCGCGTTCGTGCGACGACGAGTACGAGCGTGCGGTGGGGAGCTGCGAGTACGGCAACTCCTACTCATATTCCTGGTACGAACCGGGCTACGTGTCCTACAACGAGGAGCTGCGGGACACCATGGGCATGAACCAGTACCCTTAGGGCAGCGTTCCCGGTCGTTTTGAAACGGCGAAGCGCGCTTTCGCGCTGGCGATGCGGAGGCGCGATGGTGTTTGGGCGCGCGGGCGCTCGGACGTGGTAGGATGCGGGGATGCGATCGACCAGAAACCCGCAAGGAGGGCCCGTGCCCCAGAGTCAGGAGAACACGCCGACCCAAAGCAACCGGCCGGATTCCGCCGTCGGCGGCGTGCCGAGGCGCACCGTGATCGGCGACGACGATCTCAAGCGCATGCTGTCCCAGAACAAGCCGAGCTTTCTGCAGCGCAATGCGGGGTGCATGGTCACCCTTGTCCTCATCGCGCTCAACGTGGCGGTGTACGCGGTGGAGGTGCTGCTTTCCGGCATGCGCGTGGACGTGTCGACGCAGGTGCTGGTCGAGATGGGCGCCATGTACGCGCCCTTGGTGCGGTCGGCCGCCGACCTGTACCGCTTCGTCACGCCGATGTTTCTGCACATGGACCTCATGCACCTGGCGTTCAACATGGTGGCGCTCTACAGCGTGGGCGAGGTGCTGGAGCGCACGCTGGGCAAAGGGTGGTTCGTCGCGCTCTACTTCGTGGGCGGCATCACGGGCAACGCCGTGTCCTACGCTGCCGACGTGTTCCTGGGAAGCGGCGCGTCGGTGAGCGCGGGTGCGTCCACGAGCGTGTTCGGCCTGTTCGTGGCCGTGGCGTTGCTAGGCGTGCTCCATCGGGGCAACCGGTCGGTGTTCGCGCAGTACAGCAAGGGCATGCTGGGGGTCATCGCGGTCAACGTGGCCTACACCTTGCTGGTTCCGGGCATCTCGGTGAGCGGGCATCTGGGCGGGGCGCTGGGCGGCGCGGCGGCCATGCTCATGCTGCCGGCGCGCAGCCTGCGCGTGCCCGTCGTCGTGCGCGTCGTCGTGGCCGTCGCGTGGGCGGGCGCTTTGGGGTGGCTGCTCGTCTCGCGGGGTTTGATCGGGTAAGAGGGGCCCTTTCGAGCCGCGCCTCTCAGGCGGCGAACAGCTTGCGCATCTCCGCCGCCAGCTCGCGGCGTGCGAACGCGACGGTCGCCAGCAGCAGCGCCCCCGCCGCAGCCGCGCTCGCGTATGACGGCGCGGGCTGCTCGGCCAGCCCCGCCGCCGCGAACGCGAGCGGCACCAGGCCCAGCGCCACGTCGAACAGCAGGTATTTCGCGTAGCCGGCGACGAACGCCCCTTTGAGCGCCGCCAGCAGCACCGCGTCGAACGCAAGGGAGACCAGGCAGACGCCGGGTATGGCGAACGTGGTCACGGACATGTCGCGCGTGGCGAGAAACCACACGCCCGCCAAGGCGAGCAGCAGCAGGAAACACCGTGAGACGATGCGCAAAACGTCGGGGCGGCGGGCGATGCAGTTGCGCACGAACAGGTAGTTCAGCGCGAGCGCCGCCGCGAGCGCCGCGATGGCGCCGATCGGGATCTTGAGCAAAAATCCCGCCGCCGCAAGCGCCAAGGCCGCGGCTGCGGCGGCGAATGCGAGCACCCGGCGCGCCCGCGCGCCCGCCACGCGCACCTCGCTGACGGGGAACACCGAGGGCTCGGCGGCGCCGGTCAGCGGAAAGCGGCACAGAGGGCACCGGTCAAGGTTGCCGGAGAAGCGCACGCCGCAGCGCTCGCACCGCCTCATCGCGCGCTCGCCTCCTCTCTTGCGCCGCTCGTGTGCATAAGGCCCTCGATGCCGCGCGCGGAGAAGAGGCGGCAGAAGTCCCGCACGACGCCGAGGTCGCGGTACGCCGAAGAGATGCCGATGCTCAAATCGTCGCCGAAGGTGCATGCGACGAAGTTGAGCCCCGTCGTGGAGGTGAACACGTTGATGTTGCGCACGTGGGCCGCCACGCGCTCGTCCAGCTGGATGCGGCCGAGGCTCGAAACGGTGGTGGTGACCTCGCGCGCCGTCAAACGATCGGCCGCCGCGAGGACGAGATCCTTCATGAACAGGGGAGACAGCCGCAAAAGCGGGTTCTTCTCCAGGGCCACCATGCGGTTCATGCGCGCTTTGAGGCGGTCGGGCTGGGTTTCGGCGCGCAGCTGCTCTTGGATGCGCTGCGCCACGCGCTCGACGGGCTCGTCCTCGCTTTTAGGCGCGTAGGAGACGAACGCCAGGCCGAAGAAGTTCTTGACGCTGAGCGATCCGAACAAATCCCGCAGGTCGACGGGGACATCGAGGCGGATGGCGCGGCCGCGCTCGCGCTCGCGCGGGGTCATGCGGTCGCGGATGGCGCACACCGCCGCCGCTATCACGAGCGAGGTGAGGCTCACGCCGCAAGAGCGGGCCAGCTTGTGCACGCGCGAGGCGCTCAAATGGTATTCCAAGTACACGGGGTCGCCCGGATCGCGCCGACCGGGAAGGCGGTAGGCTGCGAGGGAGGGGGAGCGTCCCGCCTTGTCGCGTTCGAAGTGCGCATCGAAGCTGTTCTCGGCTTTCTGACGGTCGGTCCCTTCGTAGTCCGCGGCAAGGCCCTCCACCCCGTAGCGCTCCTTCGCGTAGAACGAGAGAAGGGCTTTGAACAGGCTCAGCGTTCCGCGTCCGTCCGAAACCATGTGCGAGACCTCCAGGTTGACGCGGTCGCGGTGCCAGCTTGCGCGCAGAAGCGGGCTTTTCGCGTGGACGTGCAGGCCGTAGCAGATGGGCAGGCTCTCGCGCATGACGGCGGGCGGCTCGTCGGACTGCTCCAGGTAGTGCCAGAACATGCCGCTGCGCAGCCGCACGTTGAACCCCGGGAACAGCTCCACGGCCTGCTCCAACGCCCGCTGCAAGGCGGCCTCGTCCACCTCGTCGGCCAGCGTGGCCGAGTAGCGGAACACCGTCTGGTTGGGGCTTCCGGCCTGCGCCGAGTAGAACTTCCCCACGTTGTCTAGTCGGTGCCAAGCAGCCCGAGCCACGTCCGCTCGCCCCTTTCCGTCAGCTCGTCCCCGTCGAGGAAATGCTTCATGATGCGATAGGTGTCCTTGACGATGTCCAGCACCGAGGGGTAGAGCAGGTACCCGTGCACGGCGTTGAGCATCCGGTAGCACTGGACCTCGGTTCCCTCCAGCTCGCAGCGCGCGGCGAACGCCTCGCCCTCGTCGCGCAGCGGGCAGTACTCGGCGGTGATCACGAGGGTGCGGGGCAGCCCCGAGAGGTCGTCTGCCAAAAGAGGGGCCAGGTCGGGGTTGGAGAGGTCGGCGGGCGAGGAGGCGTACAGGTCCATGTAGTCCATGACGTCGCGCGCGGTGAGCAGGTAGTCCTCGCCGTTTTCCCGCACCGAGTCGAACCAGGAGGTGCGGGGGTCGTGGTCGTTGTAGGTGGCCGGGTAGAGGAGCATCTGGGCTTTCGGAAAGAACGCGCCGCTGTCGCGCGCCATGAGCGACACCACCGCGGCCAGGTTGCCGCCGGCGCTGTCGCCGAACAGCACGATGCGGTCGGGGTCGGCGTCGTCAAGGAGCTGGCCGGCGAACAGCTGGCGCGCCACCTCGTAGCAGTCGTTGGGCGCCTGGGGGAAACGGTGCTCGGGCGCGCGACGGTAGTCCACCGACACCACGCGCCGCTCCAGCCGAAGCGCCATGGCGGTGCAGGCGTCCAGGTAAAAGTCCACGTTTCCGTTGACCCAGCCGCCTCCGTGGAAGAACAGGATGGTGCCGCGCGACTCCTCGCGCACTTTGAGGCCCTTGGCCAGGGAGAGGTCGATGTCGAGCGGCGTGAACACGCGCAGGGGCACCTGGTGGCCGTCGGGCATGGGGGCGAGCTTCTCCTCGATGCGGCAGCGCGGGTTGGGGACGGAGAGCTTCGCCAGCACGTCCTCGGCCACACGCTGCGCCCCGTAGGACGTTTTGACGTCGGGCTTGAGCCGCGAGGCCGCCTTGAACGCGGCGAGCACCGCTTTGTTGAGGGGCATGGAGGCCCTCCTTTCAGGAAAGGCGCCGCGGGCCGGGCCCGCGTGCCGTGCGGCGGATCGGGTGCGCCGCCGCTCGGTTAATCGTAGCACAGGGGAGCGTGCCGCGGGGCGCGGGGAGGGAAAGGCGCGCCAGGTTGTTGCTTGCGGGAGGGGCCGCGCGGGGGCGGCGCGGAAGGCCGGCTTGCCGATCCCGCCGTTTCCCGCGTGCGTGCGGTTTTCGAGGGCTTCCGAGCGGAGTTTCGCGGCGCGCTTAGCAGACGCTTTGGTATGATGGCGCCAATCAAGACGAAGCGCTTGCCTGCGTGCAGGTTGGCGCGAGGAGCGAGGAGTTGCCATGTACGGACTGAAAACAGAGGCCAGCTTCGACTCGGCCCACTTCCTCACCGACTACTACGGCAAATGCGAGAACCTGCACGGGCACCGCTGGCGCGCGGTGGTCCACCTGGAGGTCGACGACGTGCAGGACGCGGGCACCATGCGCGACATGGTGCTGGACTTCGGCGTGTTCAAGCGCGCCGTTCGCGACTTGGCCGAGGAGTTCGACCACACCTTCCTCGTGGAGGAGGGGTCGCTTTCCGAAGCGACGCTCGCGGCGCTTGCCGCAGAGGGGTTCAGCCTGACCGTGCTCCCGTTCCGCACGACGGCCGAGAACCTGGCGCGCTGCTTCTGCGAGCGCCTGACCGAGGCGGGCCTGCCCGTGGCGCAGGTGGACATGTACGAGACGCCGAACAACTGCGCCGTCTACCGTCCCCGGTGAGCGCGCTTGCACGCGATGCGGCGGACGGCTAGGAGCTTGCGTTTCGACGTAGCGCGCGAAAGCTGTGCGGCGTGACGCCGAAGCGGCTTTTAAACGCCTCCGAAAAGCTTCCCTGGCGCGCGAAGCCCACGGCGGCCGATACGGCGGCCAGGGAGTCGTCGGTCTGCGCGAGCAGCTGGCAGGCGCGCTCCATGCGGCGCTCGCGCACCCACCCCATGGGCGTTGTGCCCTCGATGTCCTTGAACAGGCCGGTGAGCTTGCTCGCGCTCACGCACGATGCCTGGCACATGTCCTCCAGCGAAACGGCCTCGCCCAGATGCTCGCGCGCGTAGGCGCAGGCGAGGTTGAACGCCGTGCGGTCGGCGGGGCGGATGCGCGCACTACCTTTGCGCTGCAACGAACCCCACCAGTCCACCACGAGAGCGCACGCCTCCACAGCCTTGCTCTCGTAGTACGCGCGCGCCACCGGTTCGCCGGGGCACACACGCCGCACCTCGTCGAACAGGCGCAAAAGCGCCAGGTTGCGGTGCGTGCCGTCCAGAGCCGAGATGGCCGAGGCCAGCGTGAGCGGGTCCGTCCCGATGCGCGCCGCCATGGCCGCCGCGCCGCCCGGTGTGAGGGCGAGGCTTGTCACGGCAAGCGGGCTGCCGGGCCGCACGACGTTGCGGTAGAAGCTGTCGCGCCAGATGTAGCCGAGGAGCGTGCCCGTCTCCACGCCGTCGTCCACTTTGGAGAACGCCGTGAAGTAGGGGATCATGCCGCGGCCGTAGCTGCCGAAGCACAGCATGTCGGCGCAGTGCATGGACATGTCGGTCGCTCGGCGAAACTCGAGGTCGAACACGGCGAAGGCCGCAGTGCCGTCCAGGGGGTAGTACCAGTACGTGCCCTGGCCCCAGGCGGGGTCGATGCGCCAACCGCGTCCGCAACGGCGCAGCTCGCCCTCCTCGAAGGGGATGCCGTGCATGGCCCTCACCTGGGGGGCGAACATCTCTTCTATCGCCGTCGCGCGTTTGATGCCGCGGGTTGCCATGGCTGGTCCTCTCCTTTCCGGATGGCGGGAAGGGGTGGCGGGTGCGCGGGCTTGCCGTCGGGCGGCGTGCCCGGTGCCGCTTTTCGCGTCGCATGCCGGCGCGTTGGCATGCGACGCGCTGCCCGTGCTCCCGTTTTTCGGCGCGGTCGCATCCTTTTTCGGCGAAAACGCTCCGATGGCGCGGCAAGCGGCTCCTTTTCCCCGTTCCCGTTAATATGTTAGCCATGGCTAATAGTAAGGGAGCATTCCGGGAAACGCAAGCGGCGCCGATTCGGTGCGCCAGGGCGGCGTGCGCGCCCGCTTCCGCCCCGGCCGTCCGCGTTCGCGGTGCGCTCGCGCAGCGCAGGCTCGACCCGCGTGTGTCCGTGGCCATCCTCGTGCTGCTGAACGCCATCGCGTTCTCGCCGAACACGATGGGCGCGCACTTCGTCATGGTGGGGCTGTGCGCCGTGGTGTGCGTGTGGTGCGGGCGGGCGGCTTCGGCTGCGCGCTGGTGCGCGGTGTACGCGGCGGTCACGGCCGTCGGCTACCTGTCGCTGCTCGCGCCCAGTTCGGCGTCGGCATCGTTCGCAGTCATTCTTGTGGTGGTGCGCTGCGTGTTCTGCATCGGCATGTTCGCCTCGAACATGACCGCCACCACGCGCGTGGGCGAGTTGGCGTGCGCGCTGCAGCGCGTCCATCTGCCGCGCCACGCCATCATCGCGCTGTGCGTGGCGCTGCGGTTCTTCCCCACGATGACGGCCGAGTTCGCTTCGGTGGTGGAGGCTATGCGTGTGCGTGGCGTGCCGCTTGGCGTTCGCATGGTGATGACGCATCCCGTGCGCGTGATGGAGGGCCTGCTTGTGCCTGTGATGAGCCGCCTTGCCATCGTGGCCGACGAACTGGGCAACGCCGCCACCGTGCGCGGCATGGACTCGTCGCGTCCGCGCACATCGTATTACGACCTGCGGTTGCGCGCGATGGATTGGATCATGCTGGCGGCGTTTTCGGCGGTGGCCGCGTTTTTGCTGGGCGTGCGGATGGGCTGGTGGTTCGTGTGAGCGCGCCGGTGATCGAGCTGTGCGATGCGAGCTTTTCCTATGCTGCGTCAGATGGAAAGACTGATGTTGCAGCACGTGAATTGCAGGAAGCGGCCGCGCAGACGATAGAAGACGCGCGTGCGGAAGGGGCGGACGCTGGGTCGGATGGCGGCTCGGGCGTGCTGGTGCGCGGGGCGGCCTCCGTTTTTGGCGTGGACCTTGCGGTGCATCCGGGGGAGTGCGTGGTGCTTACCGGGCCGTCCGGGTGTGGCAAGACCACGCTCACGCGCATGGTGAACGGCCTTATTCCCGCCTTGTACGGAGGCGAGATGTCCGGCGAAGTACGAGTGCAGGGCATATCTATGGACCGGTGGGAGATGGATGATCTGTCGTGCGTTGTGGGCAGCGTGTTCCAGAACCCGCGCAGCCAGTTCTTCAATCTGGACACCACTTCCGAGGTGGCGTTTGGTTGCGAGAACATGGGCGTGCCGCAGGACGAGATGCACGTGCGCGTGGCGGCTACCGTGCGCGAGCTTTCCATCGAGCGCTTGATGGAGCGCGACATCCGTGCGCTGTCCGGCGGCGAGAAGCAGCTGGTGGCCGTGGCGTCGGTGCATGCGATGAAGCCGTCTGCGTTCGTGCTGGACGAGCCCACCGCCGCGCTGGACGTGGACGCGATGAAGCGTTTGCGCGACGTGGTGGCGCGCTTGAAGGCCGCCGGCAAGGCGATCCTCGTGGCCGAGCATCGCCTGTGGTGGCTGGCGGGCGTGGCGGACCGCATCGTGCTCATGGAAGACGGCCGCATCGTCTGCGACCTGCCTGCCGACGAGTTCGCCGCGATGCCCGCCGCCGAGCGAGCGCGCAAGGGCCTGCGCGCCTGGGACATCGCCGAGGTGGGGCCGGCTTCCGAGGACTTGGAGGACCAGGGCGGCGGCGAAGGGCGTGCCTCCCTTGAGACGCGCTCCCTTCCCGAGCAGCCCCTCCTCGAAGTGCGGGGCCTTGAAGCGCGCTACGGGCGGCGCGGTGCAGCGGTCGTCCGCAATTGCGCGTTCTCCGCGCATGCGGGCCGTGCGGTGGCGCTTGTGGGTCGCAACGGGGCGGGCAAGACCACGCTTGCGCGCTGCCTTGCGGGGCTGCACGCCGAGAGCGCAGGAGAGGTGCGGGTGGCGGGGCGTCCCCTCGGCCCGCGCGAGCGGGCGGGGCGCGTGTACCTGGCCATGCAGGAGAGCGGCTACCAGCTGTTCAGCGACACGGCGGCCGGCGAGCTGCGCCTTGCCCTCGAAGCGCGCGAGCGCCGCGAGGGCAAGGCGCTTCCCGACGAAGAGGCCGCGGTCCTCATTGATCGAGCGCTCGCCGATTTTGCTCTGTCGGATGTGCGTGAGCGTCATCCGTTGTCGTTGTCGGGCGGTCAGCGCCAACGCCTCGCCATCGCCGCCGGCGCGCTGCAGGGCGCGCGCGTGATGGTGCTCGACGAGCCCACGAGCGGCCTCGACCTCGCCAACATGCGCCGCGTTGCCGCGCAGATCGAGCGGCTGAAGGCAGGCGGCGCTTGCCTCGTCATCGTCACGCATGACTTCGAGTTCGCGTGCGCCACCTGCGACGAGCTGGCCTTCATGGCCGACGGCCGCATCGCGGAGCGCTTCGCGCTCTCGCCGCGCACGCTGCGCCGCGCGCGGGAGGTGTTCGGTTTTGATGGCAGGGGTCGCGATGGCAGGGGGCAGGGATGCTGTCATGCTTGATGGATGGCCTGATGACGTCGCCCCGGTGACAGGGGGACGGTGACAGGGGGACGGGGATAATGTCACCCCTGTCACCCGCTTGATCCCCGTCCCCCTGTCACCGTGACATTATCCCCGTCCTCCTGTCACGGCACGTCCTCTGTCGCAGCGTGCGACGCAAAGCAGCACGCAGCTCGGTATCGCTTAGGAACCTGCGGAAAAGACGGGCGCTGCGCCCGACCGCTTAGTCAATCGAAGGGAGCTTTACATGGTCACAGCAGCAAACGCTCGGAATTCGGGCAAACTTACGGGCAAGGATTTCATCTTCATCGCGATCTTCGGCGTGCTTTTGTTCATCGTGTTCTTCGTGTTCGCGATGGTGCTGGGCATGAACGCCAACACGTTTTGGTTCACGCATGCCATAGGCGCCATCCCGGGAGGCATCGTGTGGATGTATTTGGTGGCGCGCGTGCCGAAGCGCGGCGCAATCTTGGTCATGTCGCTTTTGGTGGCGGTGGTGGGGTTGCTTTTGGGGATGCTTTGGACAGGTCCGGTGGGTATTGTCGTGGGCGGCGTTTTAGCCGAACTTATCATGAGCGTGGGTAAGCGTTCAAGGGTGAAGGACACTGTTGCGTTCGCCGTGTGGACGCTGGCGTTTTGGGTGGGCCAGCAGTCGATGATCTTCCTTGCGGGCGATTCCTACGTGGACATGGTGGTTCAATCCGGGATGAGCGCAGAGTACGGGCAGGCTCTGGTGAGCTTCATGCAAAGCCCGCTCATCGCCGTGGCCGGCGTGGGTTGCGTGGTGGGCGCCCTCATCGGCGGCTGGCTTGGCGCGAAGGTGTTCAGGAAGCACTTCGCGAAGATCGCCGCCTAGCTGGGGCGCTTGGCGCTGTCGGCCTCGGCATCGCCGTCCTCGCGCCCCACCGCATTCCGCTTCGCCCGCTGCTCCTCTTCGATCTGGCGGGCGAAGCGGTCCATCTTCTCCTCGACGGAGCTGCGGATGCCGAAAAGGGTCCGCTGGCTTGCAACGGCGCGCGGCTGCGCGCCGCTCGCTTGGTCGAGCAGCTGCTCGTGGATAAGCCGCCATCTTCTCTCGAAATCGTCCATGCCGCCATGATAGCACTCGCGAGAGGGCGGTGCCGCGTTCGTGGCGGTGGTGCGCTGGGCGCCGGGACGCTTGCGGGCTTGGCGGCTTCCGCGTCGGCCCCGGCATTGCCGTGCGTTCCCTTGCGAATGGCAGGCTCTCTGTTAGACACGAGCTTATGTTTGCCAACCCTCGAGCCGAGCTTCCCTTGGCCGAGCGCTTCGGGAAGCCGGCCTGTCGGGCGGGGTCCGCCGAGTCCCTCCGGCGGGATCCTCGTCGACCCCGGTTCAACAGAGAGGTGGCGAGAAATAACCGAAATCGGAAGGTTTTGTGCGCGGTTCGTTCCGCAGCGTGAGGGAAAGCCCTGGTCGGAAGATTTTGCGATGTCCTCAAAGAGAGTGGGGCGCCACAAAACCTTCCGACTTCGGTTATTTCTCGCCATCCGGGTCCCTCCCGCCTCCCAAGAGGGGGCGGGAGGGATGTTTCGCCGATCCGCAGTCGGCGCAGGTTGCCCTGGTTTACCCGCGCTTGCTCGGTTTTTCGGCAAGATCGCCCGATCCGGCCGCTTTGCCTCCGCTTTTCGGCGTAAGGCGCTACTATGTTTTCCATAGCTAACACAAAGGAAAGGCGGCGGTTTATGGTCGAGAAACGGAAGAGCGCGAAGGATTCCGAGCGAGCGCCCTCCGATCTTGGGAAGCTTGGGAAATCCCAAAGGCCCGAAGCGTCCAAGCCCTCCAAAGGGGCCAGGCAGCGCAACCCCATTGCGCGGCTTCTGGACTTCGCGGGCGGGCATAGGAAGCTCATCGTGTTTGGGTGCGTGCTGTCGGGCGTGAACGCGGTGCTGTCCATCGCGATGCTCGTGTGCGTGTGGTTCGTGCTGCGCGACCTTGTGGCGGTGGCTCCGAACTGGGCGCAGGCTGCCCATGCGGCCGCGTACGGCCTTGCGGCGTTCGCGTTCGCGCTCGCGGGGCTTATCGTGTACTTCGCGGCGCTCATGTGCACGCACCTCGCGGCGTTCCGCACGGCCACGAACATGCGCAAGGCCGCGCTTGAGCACCTCGCGCGCGTGCCGCTCGGGTACTTCGGCATGCGTTCCACCGGCGAGCTGCGGCGCGTCATCGAGGGGGCGACGGGGCTTACCGAGGGTGTGCTGGCGCACCGCTTCCCCGACTTCGTGGGCGCGCTCGTCACGCCGGTGGCGTTTCTTATCGTCATGCTCGTGTTCGATTGGGTGCTGGGGCTTTTGTGTCTTGTGCCCATCGTGGTGTCGGCGCTGTGCATGATGTGGATGATGGCCGGCGGCGGGGGCGACGAGAACACCAACATGATGACGTTCATGAAGAACTACCAGGACGCGCTCGACCGCATGAACAAGGGCGCGGTGGAGTACGTGCGCGGCATCCCGGTGGTGAAGGTGTTCCAGCAGACGGTGCGGTCGTTCCATACGTTCCGGGAGGCCATCGCGGCGTACGTGGACTTTGCGAACGCCTACGTGCGCCTCTGCACGCCCCCGCAGGTGGCGCAGCTGGTGGCCATCAACGCCACGTTCGCGGTGCTGGTGCCGGCGGGCATCCTGCTGGCGCGAAGCGCGGGCGATTTCCCGGCGTTTCTGTCGGACTTCCTGTTCTACGTGGTGTTCTCGGCGCTCACCACCATGATGATGACGAAGGTGATGTACGCCTCGCAAGCGCTCACCGAGGCGCAGGACGCCGTGATGCGCCTCGAGGGCATCCTCGACGCGCCGCTCATGTGCGAGGTGGCGCCCGACCGGGCGAAGGAGCCGGCCTGCAACAGCATCGAGTTCGACCACGTGAGCTTCACCTACCCGGCGGCCGACGCGCCGGCGCTTCGCGACGTGACGCTTTCCGTGCCCGCCGGGGCCACGGTGGCGCTCGTAGGGCCCTCGGGTGGCGGCAAGACCACGGCGGCCAGCCTCGTGCCGCGCTTTTGGGACGTGGGCGAGGGCGCGGTGCGCATCGGGGATGTGGATGTGCGCGATATCCCGCAGCGCGCGCTGATGGAGCGCGTGGCGTTCGTGTTCCAGAACGAGCGGCTGTTCAAGCAGAGCATCGCCGACAACATCCGCGCCGCGCGGCCTAGCGCCACGCGCGCGGAGGTGGAGGCGGCGGCGCACGCGGCGCAGTGCGACGACATCGTGGCGAAGCTGCCCGACGGGCTGGACACCGTGGTGGGCGCCGCAGGCGTGCATCTGTCCGGCGGCGAGCGGCAGCGCGTGGCGCTGGCCCGCGCCATCCTGAAGGACGCGCCCGTCGTGGTGCTGGACGAGGCCACGGCGTTCGCCGATCCCGAGAACGAGGCGCTCATCCAGCGCGCGCTTGCGCACCTCACGCGCGGCAAGACCGTGCTGATGATCGCGCACAGGCTGTCTGCGGTCGTGGGTGCGGACAAGATCTGCGTGCTGGCCGACGGGCGGCTTGTGGAGGAGGGCGCCCACGACGAGCTGGCGGCGGCCGGCGGCGTGTACGCCCGCATGTGGGAGGACTACCGGCGCGCCGCCGCGTGGCGCATCGGCAAAGCGGAAGGAGGCGGCCATGCTGCGTAGCGCGTTGGGCCTGACCGAGCAGGGCGTGCGGAACTTCAAGCGCGGCGTGTTCTTCTGCACGCTGGCCAACCTGATGCTGTTCGCGCCCATCGGCATCCTGTTTCTTTTGGTGAACGACTTCATGAACCATCTCGTGAACGGCGCGGGGCTGCCGCAGCTGGCACCGTATATGGCGGGCGCGGCGGCGATACTTGCGCTCATCGCGCTCACGCAGTGGCTGGAGTACCGCAACACCTACGGGCCGGTGTACGAGGAGAGCGCGCGCAAGCGCGAGGGCATCGCCGAGCATCTACGCAGGCTGCCGCTGTCGTTCTTCGGGCGGCGCGACCTTGCCGACCTCACGAACACCATCATGAAGGACTGCGCCGATCAGGAGCGTTTGTTCATGCACGTGGTGCCGCAGCTGTTCGGCACGGGCATCTCCACGGCCGTCGCCATCGTGTGCGTGCTGGCGTTCGACTGGCGGCTGGGGTTGGCGGCGTTTTGGCCAGTGCCGGTGGCGTTTGCGTTCATGGGGCTTTTGATGGGGCTTGTGCGCCGCAAAGTGGAGGCCAAGGAGCGCCAACGCCTCGTGATGGCAGACGGCGTGCAGGAGTTCCTCGACTGCGCGCAGGAGATCCGCGCCACCAACCAGTCCGAGGCGTTCCTCGGCGGCCTCGGGGGCAAGTTGGAGGAGATGGAGCGTCGCATGGTGGCCTCCGAGCTGGCGACGGGCGCCGTCATCTCCTCGGCCCAGGCGTTTTTGAAACTGGGAATCGCGTCCACCGTTTTGGCGGGGGCGGGGCTGATCGTGGCCGGCCAGGTGGACTTCATGACGTACTTCGCGTTCTTGTTGGTGGTGACGCGCGTGTACGATCCGGTGAACGTGGTGCTGCAGTCCACGGCCGAGCTGGCCGAGATGCGCCACTCCATCAAGCGCACGAGCGCGCTGGCGGCCGAGCGCCCCATGACGGGTGCGACCGAGTTCGCGCCGCAGGGCCACGACCTCGCGTTCGAGGATGTGTCGTTCTCGTACAACACCGGCGAGCAGGTGCTTTCCGGCGTGACGTTCACGGCGCGCGAGGGCGAGGTGACGGCGCTCGTGGGTCCCAGCGGGTCGGGCAAGTCCACGGTGGCGAAGCTGGCGGCGCGCTTCTGGGACGCCGACGACGGGCGCGTGAGCTTGGGCGGCGTGGACGTGTCGGGCGTGGACCCGGAGACGCTGCTCGCCCACTATGCCGAGGTGTTCCAGGACGTGGTGCTGTTCGACGAGACGGTGATGGAGAACATCCGGCTCGGCCGTGCCGACGCCACCGACGAGGAGGTGCTGGCGGCGGCGCGAGCCGCGAACTGCGACGAGTTCGTGCGGCGGATGCCGCAGGGCTTTGCCACGCGCATCGGCGAGAACGGTGCGCGCCTCTCCGGCGGCGAGCGGCAGCGCATCTCCATCGCGCGGGCGCTTCTGAAGGACGCTCCGGTGGTGCTTCTGGACGAGGCCACGGCGTCACTCGACGTGGAGAACGAGACGCAGGTGCAGGCGGCGCTGTCGCGGCTGCTCGCGGGCAAGACGGTCATCGTGATAGCCCATCGCATGCGCACCGTGATGAGCGCGGACAAGATCGTCGTGCTGAAGGAGGGCCGCGTGGCCGAGCAGGGCGCGCCCGCCGAGCTGATGTCCCGCGAGGGCGGCTTGTTCCGCCGCATGGCCGAGCTGCAGGGGGCGGCCGTTGGCTGGACCGTGTGACGCCGGGGGCGCGGCGCGCGAGCGCACGAGGCACGCGCCGGCCGCCGCGCGTCGCCCCCTGTGTGAAGAAATTGTATGCTAAGGCTAACTCTACTTGCGAAGCACAGGGAGTTCGCTTATTCTAACTTTCATCGGAAGCGAGATGCGCGCCTCCCGGCGATGGGGCGGGCGCCATCCCTTACCGAGCGACGTTTCCGCTGACCCGGCGGCAGGGCTCCTCTCGTCTGGCCGACTGCCGCACCCTGCAGGCGGAGGGAAGACTCCCCCTTCTTCCCTCCGCCTTTCTTGTGCCGGAAGCGCCGTTGGGGCCGAAGAAAGGGGGAGGGGAAAGGAGGACGCTGTGGAGCGGATGTCCATGTCGGGCGAGGACTACCTGGAAGCCATCGTGGAGCTGGGAGGTCCTTCGCGCGAGCCGGTGCGCTGCGTTGACATAGCGGAGTCTTTGGACGTTTCGAAAGCTTCGGTGAACAAGGCCGTGTCCGTGCTCAAGCGGGAGGGCTACGTGGACCAGCAGCCTTACGGCGGCGTGGTGCTCACCGAAAAGGGGCTTGCCTACGGCACCTCGGTGCTGGATCGCCACAAGCTCCTGTTCGCGTTTTTGACGCAGGTCGTGGGCATAGAGGAGTCGGTCGCCGACGAGGAGGCGTGCAAGATGGAGCATGCCATCAGCGACGAGTCGTTCCCCCACTGGGTTGCCTACGCGAAGCGCATCGGCCTTGAGCCGCGGGAGCGCCCCGGGGTGTAGCGCCTCTTCGCTCTTGGCGCGGCGCCGACCGCAGCCGCGCGTCTTCGCCCGCGCACCCCTCCGTTCGTTCGCTGCGGGAAACTTCTCCTCCCCCTGCCGCCCGTTTCGCGGTACCATGGCAGCGAACGACGAACAAGACGGGGCGAGCGCGGCGATAGGCGGGGAGCCGACGGCCGCGTGGAGGAGAGACGCGTTGGCAACTTTGAACGACCTGCCCATCGGCAGGACCGCCACGGTGGTGGCGGTGGGCGGCGAGGGTCCGCTCAGGCAGCATTTCCTGGACATGGGCATCATCCCGACGGCTGCGGTGACCATGGTGAAGCACGCGCCCATGGGCGATCCGGTGGAGGTGCGCGTCCACGGCTACGAGCTTACGCTGCGCGTGGACGACGCGCGCAAGATAGAGGTGTCCGACGTGCGCGACGCCTCCGAGCGGCGCGGCGGCCCCGCTTTGGGCAGGCCCCTGCCGCATCCGGGATTGGGCGAGGGCGGGCGCTTTCACGACAAGGCGGACGAGAACCCCCTGCCCGAGGGGGAGCCGCTGACGTTTGCGCTGGTGGGCAACCAGAACTGCGGCAAGACCACGCTGTTCAACCAGCTGACCGGCGCCAATCAGCGCGTGGGCAACTTCCCCGGCGTCACGGTGGACCGCAAAGACGGCCGCATCCGCGGGCACGCCGAAGCGCAGGTGACCGACTTGCCGGGCATCTACTCCATGTCGCCGTATTCGAGCGAGGAGGTGGTGACGCGCCGGTTTTTGCTGGATGAGCGGCCGCGCGGCATCATCAACATCGTGGACGCCACGAACGTGGAGCGCAATCTGTACCTGACGATGCAGCTCATGGAACTGGGCATTCCCATGGTGGTGGCCCTCAACATGATGGACGAGCTGGAGGGCAACGGCGGCACCGTGGACGTGAACGGGATGGAGCAGCTGCTCGGCGTTCCCGTGGTGCCCATCTCGGCGCTCAAGGGCGAGGGCATCGGCGAGTTGGTGGACCATGCGCTGCACGTGGCGCGCTACCAGGAGCCGCCCGTGCGCCAGGATTTCTGCGCGCCCGACGCGCACGGCGGCGCGGTGCACCGGTGTCTGCACGGCATCATGGCGCTGGTGGACGACCACGCCGAACGGGCGGGCGTCCCGGCACGCTTCGCCGCGTCCAAGCTGGCCGAGGGCGACCCGCTGGTGCTTGAGCGTTTGAAGCTCGACCGCAACGAGGAGGAGGCGCTCGAGCACATCGTGCGCCAGATGGAATCCGAGCGCGGGCTGGACCGTGCCGCCGCCATCGCCGACATGCGCTTCGGGTTTATCGGGCGGGTGTGCTCGCGCACGGTGGTGAAGCCGCATGAGAGCCGCGAGCACGCGCGCAGCATGCGCATCGACCGCGTCCTCACCGGGCCGCTCACGGCCATCCCCGCGTTCGTGGCCATCATGGCGCTTGTGTTCTGGCTCACGTTCAACGTGGTGGGGGCGTTTTTGTCCGAGCAGCTGGACGCGGGGATAGGCGCGCTCACCGACGCTGCGGCCGGCGCGCTTGAGGCTGCGGGCGTGAGCGAGGTGCTGCGCTCGCTTGTCGTCGACGGCGTGTTCAACGGCGTGGGATCCGTGGTGGGATTTCTGCCCATCATCGTGACGCTGTTCTTCTTCCTGTCGCTGTTGGAGGATTCGGGCTACATGGCGCGCGTGGCGTTCGTCATGGACAAGCTGCTGCGGCGCATCGGGCTTTCGGGACGCTCCATCGTGCCGATGCTCGTGGGGTTCGGATGCACGGTGCCGGCGGTGATGGCCTCGCGCACGCTGCCCTCCGAGCGTGATCGCAAGATGACCGTGCTGCTCACGCCGTTCATGAGCTGCTCGGCCAAGCTGCCCATCTACGCGTTTTTCACGGCGGCGTTCTTCCCTGACAACGGGGCGCTTGTGATGGTGGGGCTGTACTTCGGGGGCATGGTGGCGGGCGTGCTGGTGGCGCTGTTTATGCGACGCACGCTGTTTTTGGGCGAGGCAGTGCCGTTTGTCATGGAACTGCCGAGCTACCGGCTGCCGAGCCTGCGCAACGTGGGCCAGCTTCTGTGGGAGAAGGCGAAGGACTTCCTGGAGCGCGCGTTCACAGTGATCTTTTTGGCCACCATCGTCATCTGGTTTTTGCAGACGTTCGATTTCGGGCTGAACGTGGTGGAGGACTCGGCCGACAGCATGCTGGCCGTGGTGGCGGGCTGGGTGGCGCCGCTGTTCGCGCCGCTTGGGTTCGGCGACTGGCGGGTGTCCACGGCGCTGGTCACGGGCGTGATGGCCAAGGAGAGCGTGGTGTCGACGCTTTCCATCCTGTTCGGGAGCACAGAGGCGCTGGTGGCCGCGCTCGCGCCGCTGGCGGCGCTGGGACTGCTGGTGTTCTGCCTGCTGTACACGCCGTGCATCGCGGCGCTCGCGTCGGTGCGGCGCGAGCTGGGCGGGCGCTGGGCGCTGGCGATGGCGTTCGGGCAGCTGGGCGTGGCCTGGGTGGCGGCGCTTTTGGTGCGCGGAGCGGGGCTTGCGCTCGCGGCGGGGCCGGCGGGGGCGCTGAGCGCGGCGCTGGCGGTTGCGCTGGCCGTTTCGGCCGCGCTCGCGTGGCGGCGCTCGCGGCGGCGCGGGCGGGCGGGCTTGGGCTGCGATGCCGGATGCGCGGGCTGCGCGGCGCGTGCGGAGGTGGCCGCCGAGGACGAGCCGCGCGCAGAGGCGCGCTGACGGCGGGGTCGAAACGGCGGGTTTCCGCTCCCGCCGTCCGCAGCATGGCAGGCGACGGGCCGGGCGCGCGAGGCGGGCTGCGACCGGCGGCCAGGTGCGCGAAGCCTAGCGGGCGAGCTTGCGGCTGGGGATGCGCTCGTGCATCTCCAGGATGTCCTTCCAGAAGCGCTTGGGCATGAACTGGCGGCGCAGCTCGGGGTTGTAGCGCGCCTCCACGGCCACGGCGTCGTAGAAGCGCTTCCAGGCCGCCTGCATGAGCGCCTCGTCGTCGGCGGCGGCGGGAAGCGCGACGGACTCGGTGCGGACCAGATGCCAGCCGCGCCCCTCGTAGACGCCGGCAAGGGCGTGGGCCTCGTCGAAGATCATGAACGGCTGCGTGTTGAAGCGCGCGCTGAACCAGTCCATGAGCAAAGGGACCACCGACGCTTTGGGGTGGCAGCGGGCGAACCATGCGCCGCCCTTCAGATGCTCGAACCGCAAAAACTGCTGGAGGTAGTGCCGTTCGTTCATGACCGCGCGGTCCAGCGCGAAAAGCGGGCCGACGGCGGGGTGCGCGAGGTCGTCGAGCGCGCGGCCTGTGCGCATGGCGTGGCGCACGAAGCGGTAGACGACGGTGCCGGCGGCAGGGTCGTCCGACAGGGAGGCGTGCACGATCGCGTCGAGGGCGTCCTGCCCGCAGGTGCGGCGCACGCCTCTTTGCACGCGCACGGCCAGATCGACGTCCGTCTCCACGAACCGCACGGACTGCCCGAGCCTGGGCTGCAAGGCGCCCTCGCGCACGACGTCCTGAGGGTCCTCGTGGTTGGCGTAGGCTTGGAACACGGCGGTGAGCAGGCCCTCGGGGCTGCCGTCGTAGACGTAGGCCACGCTTGAGAGCGGCTCCTCGGGCGTCAGCATGGCCCCGCCCCGCCCAACTCGAGCGCGCGCTGCCAGCCGAACGCGCCGTCGCCCGCGCATGCCGCGTCCTTGGAGCCGGGAAGGCCGGCGTGTGCGGTCCGGCGGGAGGAGGGCGCGGCCCGATCCGCCTTCGGCGGGCGTTTCGCGGCCCGGACGGCCCCCAAGGCGCGCCCGCCTCCCGCCGCCCGCAGCTTCTCGGGCGTCTGCACGCTCTCGAACAGGCTCATCTGCCCGGGCGTGACCTTCGCCGACCGACGGCCGTGCGCGCCGCCCTCGATGGGGGCGGCCAGCCGGGCGCGCAGGCCCTCGCGGGTGAACTCCGCCCCTTGCCCCGCGTACTTGCCCGCGCAGGTGATGAAGAAGCGCGCCCTCTTGTAGGCGATGCCCAGCTTGCGCAGCTCGGTCTCCCGCAGGCAGGTGGTGCGCCGCGCGCGCACGATGAGGTGCGCTCCCCGCACGCCGATGCCCGGCACGCGCAGCAGCGCCTCGAACGGCGCCGCGTTCACCTCCACGGGGAAGAAGTCCAGGTGGTTGAGGGCCCAGTTCGCCTTCGGGTCGATGTCGGTGTCCAAGAAGGGGTGCTCTTCGTCCACGATCTCGCCCACGTCGAAGCGGTAGAAGCGCAAAAGCCAGTCGGCCTGGTACAGGCGGTGCTCGCGGTTAAGCTGCACGGCGTCGGCGCCGGGAAGGCGGGCATCGTCGTTCACGGGCAGGTAGGCGCTGAAGAACACGCGCTTGAGCGACAGCGTGCGGTAGAGCGCCGCCGACAGGGTGAGTATCTGGAAATCGCTTTCGGGCGTGGCGCCCACGATCATCTGCGTGGACTGGCCCGCCGGCACGAACGCGCGCTCCTTTCTGGGCGGTCGGGCCTTTTGCAGGTAGGTGGTTTTGCGCCGCATGAGGGCGCGCGTGTCCTTGTCCTCGGCTATGCCGTCGCGGATCTGGCGCATGGGCGCGATGATGCGCTGCTTGTCCTTATCGGGGGCCAGCAGCCGCAGGCTTTTCTGGGAGGGCAGTTCAAGGTTCACGCTCATGCGGTCGGCAAGATGCCCCAGCTTCTGGATGAGCTCGGGGGAGGTGCCGGGCACGGCCTTCGCGTGGATGTAGCCGCGGAAGCCGTGCTCTTCCCGCAGGATGGCCAGGGTGCGGATCATAAGTTCGGTGGTGTGGTCGGGGTTGCAAAGGACGCCGGAGCTTAAGAACAGCCCCTCTATGTAGTTGCGCCGGTAGAAGGCGATGGTGAGCTCGGCCAGCTCGCGCGGCTCGAACGCCGCGCGCGGCACCTCGTTGGAGGCGCGGTTCACGCAGTAGGCGCAGTCGTAGACGCAAACGTTGGTCATGAGCACCTTGAGCAGCGTGATGCAACGCCCGTCAGCCGAGAAGCTGTGGCAGCAGCCGGCCGCCAGCGTGCTGCCCAGCCTGCCTTTCCGAGCGGCGCGGTCGATGCCTGACGAGGTGCACGCCACATCGTACTTCGCCGCGTCGGCGAGGATGTCCAGCTTCTCTATCAGCTCCATGCGCCCATCCGTTCGTGCGATCATATGTTTGCAAGAATGTTTGTTCGCTTATGATAGGGGGCGAGGCGAAGCGCGTCAATCGAACAAACGATGGAGATGCGCGGGCATCCGCCGCAGCCTGCGCGGGCGCCCGCTGCGGCGCCTTCCGCCTGCCAGCCGACTGGAGCGGCCTTTTGCCTATTCTTTCCCTGCGCGTTCTTTACTATAATCGGGAAAACGACAAAGGAGCGCCGCCCGCATCGGCGCCCGAAGGCACGCGAACGGAGGATCACATGGCCGACAGGGAACAGAGGCGCGCCCAGGTCGCCAAGCACGAGGCGCTGATGAGGGGCGCATGCGCAAGCGACACCGAGGCCACGGTGGCGGCCGCGACCGTCTACGAGGACGGCGAGGGCAGGACGCTGCCCGTGCCGCAGGCGGCGTTTGAGGAGACCGAGACGGTGGTGACCACGGCCTTCGCACCGGAGGCCCTGGTCAGGTTCGGGAAGGGGAAGACGGTGGTCGTGGACCCGGCGTCGTTCATGCGGCCCGGCGGAGCCTACGAGGACGGCGCCTTCGGCCCCGAGCAGATCCTGTGCTCGGAGAGCAACCTCTACCAGGTGCTGCGCGGCATCAAGCCCGTCTACCACGACAAGAACCGCGACTACCGTTGCGGCCAGCTGTTCTCCGACCGGGCCGCCTACCTGCCGGGCGTCGTCTTCTCGTGCGGGGGATCTGTGCGCAAGGCCGATGTCGTGGCCGTGGCCGAGCCCGTTCGCGCGCACGCGCTGGAGAACCATCGCTCCGAACGCGAGTGCGACCGGGCGATAGCCGACCGCGTGGAGGCGCTGCTGCGCATAGCGGCGGCGAACGGCTGCGAGACGCTTGTGTGCGGAGCGTTCGGCTGCGGGCGCAACGGCTACGACGCGGCCCGGGTGACAGAGCTGTTCCGGGCGTGGATCGAGGCGCATCCGGGCGTGATCGGGCGCATCGTGTTCGCCGTGCCGCGCGCGCATTTCCCGGCGTTCGACCAGGTGTTCGGCGCGCCCGAGCCGCCTGCGCCGGAAATTGCGGCCGCGGGGCAGGACGACGAGGATGCGCTTGACCTCTCGAGCATCGAGCTGCCCGAGGGCGTCACGCTGCGCTGAGGGAGGGGGAGGCGCGGATGCTGCCCATCCTCTACGTCGGCCTGGGCGGGTTCGTGGGAGCCGTGGCGCGCTACCTTCTGGGACTCGTGCCTGTCGAAGGGGACTTTCCGCTCATGACCTTTCTGGTGAACTTCTCGGGCGCGGTGCTCATAGGGGCGGTGTTCGAGGCCGCCACCGCAGGGTCCGGCCTGCCCGACGGCGCCGTGCTGTTCCTCAAGACGGGCGTGTGCGGCGGTTTCACCACGTTCTCCACGTTCTCGCTCGAGACCCTCTCGCTTCTTGAGGGCGGCAAGTACGCCGTGGGCGCGCTCTACGCGGCGGGCAGCGTGGCGGCGTGCCTGGCCGGCGTGGTGCTGGGCCGCTTGGCCGTGCGCGCGCTGCGCGCGACGCTCTCCGGGTCCGCAGGGACGTGATCGCGCCCGGCGCGCCCGCTACCGTGCGCGGGTGGCTTCCTGCGGGTTGATGGACATGCTCTGGAAACGCTCTTGCATGTAGGCGTTGTCGAAGTGCGTGTCGAAGAACTCCACCAGCGCCGATTGCCCCATGTCGTCGCCGGCCTCGCGCTGGTACCAGCAATCGAGCGCGATGAGCGTCATGGCGCAGTCCACTATCATGAGCGCCGCGCACACGGTGGTCACGGTGTAGCGCAGGTTCCAGGGGATGAGGTTCACCAGCTTGAGCATCCACGGCAGCAAAAGCTTGATCCACACCACGCCCAAGCACCCCCACATGGCCATGAACATGCCGTTGGTGCGGCCGTCGATGGACAGGAAGGTGCCCGTGTAGTCCCAGGCCACAATGCCGAAGGCAAACTGCATGAACCAGCTGACCAAATACTCGAAGGCTCCGCCGATGACGGCGCTCACCAAAAACACGACGAGCACGTTTTTGTCATGGAACCGGTTGAGGGCCATGGTCATGAGCACCGCCCCCACGCCGTAGATGGGCGAGAACGGCCCGAACAGAAGGCCCGCGCGGTCTTGGTAGTGCCCCGGATCGACCACGGCGAAGTGGTAGACGGTCTCGATGATAAGGCCCAGCACGCTGCATACGACGAAGATCCAGAACAGGTTGAAGAAGTTGAGGGTGATGTAGCCCTTGCCCGTCTCGTCGCGTCCGAGCGTGCCCTCCTCGGCCTGCTCGCGCGTCTCCATGTCGCGCAGCTTGCGCTGCAGCTCGCGCTCTTGGGCAAGCGAAGGGTCCAAATAGCTTTGCATGACGACGAGGAACACGGCCATCACGCCGTAGGGGAGCAGGCCCCAGGTCAGTCCGATCAGCATGATGTCGCACAGCACCACCGCCACCAGGACCAAGATCATGACGTCGGCTATCTGCGCGGCATGGCGGCGCTTGTTGCGCAAAAGCCTGATACCGAACAGGCAGAACATCGCGGCCAGCCCCGCGGTGAGCGCGGTGTCGGCCCCGAAGATGACAAGGGTGGCCGAGGAGAACTCGCGTTCCAAGGTGCCGTTTTGCAGAAGCAGGGTCATCCCCACGATCAGCAGCACCAGAAGCGCCGTCACGCACGCTCCCATGACGGCGGACAGGATGCCGAACGCTTTGAGCGGCAGGGGGATCTTCCGCTTGTTCGGGGGTATCGCCTCTTCGGCGCTCGAATCGGGGGTGCTCTGGTCATGGATGCCCATGGCGGCGTCTCCTTGGATGGGGTCGGGTCGGGCGCGCCGGGTGCGCGCGGATGGCTCCGGACGATATTCGGTACAGTATAGCGGTAAAGGGGCCGTTCGTCCCCTCCGCGCGGAGAATCGCTACCGATCTGATCAAAATGAGGTTGATAGCCCTGCGGACCGAAGCGGGGCGAGGCCGGGATCCGTCCTGTTTCGGTCCGCAGGGCCGAAAGGATTTGGCATGCGAGCGCCCCGGCGGCCGGAACGGGTTCCGGATTGCCGGGGCGCGTCGTTGCGCGGTTCGGGGCGCGGGAGGGCCTTACTCGATGTCCTCCAGCTCTATGCCGCCGTACTCATGCGCGGTGAACAGCAAGATGATGCCGGCCACCAGGCAGATGCCCATCATGTAGAACGCGGGCATCAAGCTGTTGCCGGTGGCGTCGATGAGCGCTGTGGCCACCATGGACGCCGTGCCGCCGAAGATGACGTAGGCGATGTTCGAACCCAGCGCGGCGCCGGTGTAGCGCACCTCGGTGGGGAACATCTCGGCCTGGTAGCAGGCGATGTTGGCGTCGTTGATGGACAGCGTCACGCACATGATGAGCTCGGCGGCTATGACGATGGGCAGCTGCGCCGAGTCGAGCATCATGAACGAGGGCACGCTCAGCACGATGAACGCCACGCACGCCCCGAGCATCATCTTCTTGCGGCCCACGATGTCGGATATCTTGCCCGCGCCGAACACGATGAAGATGTAGGCGAGCAACGCGATGTCGGTTGCCGCCTGGGCGGGCGCCGCCTCCATGCCGGCGTAAGCCGTCAGATAGGTGGGCAGGTAGGTGAGCACCAGGTAAAAGCCCACCGAGTTCACCATGGTGGCCGCGATGCTGGAGATCAAGCGCTTGCGGTACTTCTTGAACACCAGGCGCGTGGGGTGAGCCGCCTCCTTCACGCGCTCCTCGCCGTTGTCGGTGAGCTGCTGGTAGGTGGGCGAGTCCTCGAGCTTCGTGCGGATGTAGTGCGCGATGAGGCCCAAAGGCCCGGCCAGAAGGAACGGGATGCGCCAGCCCCAGGCCACCATGTCGGCCTCGGGCAGAAGCGCCTTGATGATGAGCGCGGCCGTGGAGCCTGCCAGAAGGCCGGTGGCCGTGGACGCCGGCACGAGCGAGCAGTACTTGCCGCGATGGTCCTTGGGAGCGTACTCGGCCAAGAACACCGCCGCCCCCGAGTACTCGCCGGCGGCCGAGAAGCCCTGGATGCTGCGCAGGACCACTAGCAGGATGGGTGCGGCTATGCCGATGGTGGCGTATCCGGGCAAACAGCCAATCAAAAAGGCCGCGCCCGTCATCAGGAAGATGGATATGGACAGCGACCACTTGCGGCCCTTCTTGTCGCCCATGCTGCCCCAAAACGACGCCCCCAGCGGACGGAAGATGAAGGACAGCGCGAACACCGCGAAGGAAAGGAGCGTGGAGTTGACTTCTGATTCAGGGAAGAACACCACGCCGATGGTGATGGCGAAATAGGTGTAGGTTGCGTAGTCGAACCATTCGATGAAGTTGCCCAGAAACGACGACAGGGCAACCTTGAACGGCACTTTGGCCTTGGTTGGTGCGGTTGTTGTGCTCATGACGATCCCCCTATTGGATCTCGTGATAGTCTCCAAGGAAGCATGCCGCCTCGTTGGACGGGCGAGCGCGGAGCTCCTGCTCCGCTGCCGAAAGCATATCGTTCGTGATGCCCACGATGATGCGAACCTCCTTGTAAGAAAACCGGCCTTCCCGAAGCGCTTCGCTCGAGAAGGCCGTATGCGGTCAAGTGCGTCGAGCGCGTTCCCCTTAGGCGAACTCGGCGCGGATGGCGTCCACCATGTTGCGCACGGCCACGTCGCGCAGGATGACGCCCTTCTCGCGCGAGGACGCGGCCGGCGAGGACAGGCAACCCGACGGCGGCGTGTAGTCGGCGATGATGGGCAGCACGTCGTAGTTCGGCAGTTCGGCGGGCAGCCCCTCGTAGAGCGGGTCGTCCACGCGGCCCATGTCCACCAGGTCGGGGTAGAACAGCAGCATGAGCGACGTCTCCATGACGCCGGCGTGCTCCAGGTCCCAGCCGGTGAACCCGTCGGGGTAGAGCTGCGCGATGGTGTCGTCGTCCACGAAGTCCCAGTACGAAAGGAGCTGGATCTTCACGTCGTCTGCGCCCTCCTTGCGGGCGTCTTCCAGGGCCAGCTGCGCGCCTTCGAAGATGAACTGGTAGTTCTCGTAGTGGCCGTTCATGAGCACGATCTTGCGCGCGCCCTGGCGGATGAGGCTGAACACGATGTCGCGCGCCAGCGCGATGAGCGTGCTTCCTCGCAAGCTGGTGGTGCCGGAGAGGTGGAAGCCGCCTCCCGAGCGCTGCTGCGAGCGGTAGCCGTAGTTGATGGGGGCGGCCACCACGCCCTCCAGCTCGTCGGCGTCCGATTCGGTCAGGGCGCGCGCGGTGGCGCCCGCCATGGCCTTGGTGAGCGCGGCGTCCACGCACATGGCCATGTGCGACCCGTGCTGCTCGAGCGCTCCCACGGGCACGAACACCACGGCGTCGCGCTCCATCTTGGCGCGGTAGGTGAACGCGTCCATCTCCTCCATGAAGACGCTGTCCTTCATACGGCGTCCTCCTTTCTCAGAGTGCCCGCCCGGCCTTCCGGCCGGGCGGGGCTGTTACAGGTGGTCCTCGACGTTGGCGAAGTCGGCGATGAGGTCGACCTGCGCCTTGCTGGCGCGCTCAACGAACTCTTCACGAGCTTTGTCGCCGCTGGCCAGCTTGCGCAGGATGACGCGCTTGAGGCGCGGGTAGTCGTTCACGCCGTACCAGGCCAGCGCCGTGCCGCCCACGTATGCCTCCACGATGCTGTGGACGGGAAGGTCCACGTCGCGCTTGGCGTCGAGGGCCAGGTACTCCTCGATCTCGCCGGCGCACAGGTCGCGGATGATCTGCTGGTCGATCTCAAGCTCGTCGGCCAGCTGCTTGACCTGGCGCGTCACCTCGTCGGCGTCGGCGTGCGGAAAGTAGGTCACGTCATAGGTGACGGCCTTCGCGCCCGACTCCTTGGCGAACTCCAGCAGATCGTCGAGCGCCACCATCTGCACGTGGTCCTCCGTGCGCTCGGCGATGTCCAGCTCGGCCGGGAAGCCCTTCATCTGCTTCGTCGCGAACACGGCTTTCAGCTGGTCTGCAGTCTGGGCCGCTTCGAGCCTCACGGGGTCTGCCACATAGGTCAGATTCTTGGTGATCTTCATGTTCTGCTCGTTCCTCTTCAAGTGCGGGACCCGGACCCGCCTGGGCATGGGGTTCCGTAAAGCGACGGGGCCGGGCCGCAAAGCGCACGGGGTTAGTTCAGGGATTCCTTGGCTTCCTCTTCTTCGAGGCGCTCTGTCAGGCTCTCCCGTATCTCCTCGGTCTTCTCCAACTTGTCGCCTACTTTCCCGGCGGCCTTCGTGGAGAAGAAGATCTGGGACACGCCGCCGATGACGATGAGCGCGCCGCCTATGATCTGAAACGCGGTCATGGTCTCGCCGAACAGGAACAGTCCCAAAAGCGATGCCATGATGGTCTCCTGATAGGAGATGGCGGCCAGCTCGCCGGCCTTCAAGCGCTTGGTGGCATGCGTCAGCAGATAGAATGCGCCGAACCCGGTGATCAGGGCGGCAGCGATCAGCCATGCCCAGGAACTTGCCGGCATGGTGAACATGTTCCAAGCGTGCGTGATGATCTGACCCGAGGCGTCGAACTGAGTCACGCCGTTAACCTTCTCGGTGTAGGAGAGAGGCTGCAGGAAGAAGTGGTGCCAGATGAGAAGCACGACGATGGACAGCGAGCCGAACAGGAAGTTCCACCAGGAGCGCACGTTGGAGTCGCAGTCCTCGCGGTAGCGGCTGAAGAACAGATACAGGCCGTAGGCCACGCCCGAAGCGAATGCGATGGCGTTGCCGAAGCTGTACTTCGGATCGAGGTCGAGCGTGAGACCCTCGGGGGTGATGATGCCCACGATGAACAACATGCCGACGACCACGGCGACGATGCACAGGTAGCCCTTCCAATCCAAGCGCTCTTTCAGGAAGATGGCCGCCAAAACGGTGGAGTAAATGGGGCCGGTGTAGATGAGGAACGACGCGTTAGCCAGCGTCGTGTACTGCGTAGAGAGGCAGTACAGGCCGGAAAGCAGGCCCAAGAAGATGCCGGAAAGCAGCATCATCCCCGAAAAACGCGTCTCTTTGACTTTCTTCCAGGCGCCGCCCATGAAGCAGAAGATGATAGACAGGGCGATGAAGCCTGCGAAATTGCGCCAGAAGGAGACGAAATCGCCCGGAGCGTCGATGAAGCGGGTAAACGCCCCGATGCCGCCCATAAGCGACGATGACGAGAACATCATCACAAAGCCTATGAGCTTGTACTTCGCTTGTTTGTTCATATGTCCCTCCTTGATGCGGCATCGTGTCGCCCGAGTCCTAGATCGCGGCTTTGCAGCGCGAACCGTCGCGTTGGGAATCGTGATCAAGGTATGGTGACCCACCCGGACGCTGCGGTGCCGACGGGTGTGACAAACGGTGGATGGGATGGAGGTGCCCGAAGTCGTTCGGCCTCCCGAGTAAGGAGCGCCGTCGCAGAGGCGAGACGAGAGGTCGGACGACTTCGGGCACCTCTCGAGCTGCCCGAGGGCCGGACCCCATCCGGTGCCTCGGGCAGCGTCAGGCTACGCGACTAGTCGTTCCACATCTCGGGACGGACCAGGGTGGTGTCCTTGATGCGGTTCGGGAAGTAGTCGAGGCACTCGCCCTCGCGGTAGACGTCGGCGGTGGAGCAGTGCAGGCCGCCGCCGAAGGCGTAGGCGCCGCGCAGGTCGACCGGGATGACGTTCATGCCGAGCTGGTCCATCTGCTCCTGCTGGTAAACCTCGGAGGCCTCCACGATGACCGTCTTCGGGTCGAGCACCAGGCAGTTCATGGA
>DXCU01000095.1 GCA_019115845.1 Candidatus Rubneribacter avistercoris
CTGCGCCCTCGCAGGCGCCATCGCCCTCCGCGTCGTCTTCTACGAGCTGGGGCTTTCGGTGTTCATGTTCTACTAGCATTCACCCCCTCGCATCCGCGGGAGCCGCATGGGCGCGCCCGTCCTCCTGCGGACGCGGGGGAGGGGGCTCCCCGCCCCCTCCCCGGGCGCCTCGCGCGAGGCGGGATCGCGCGGGGCGGGCGCAACGGCGGCGGCGCGTCCCGGATGCTTCGCGTGAAGCGTTCTCCCCCTGGGCGCCCGGAGCGTGACGTTATCCCCGTCCTGCGTCACCGAGCGTGACGTTATCCCCGTCCTGCGTCACCCTCTGCGTCACCCTGCGTCCTGCGTCACCCTGCGTCACCCGGCTCGCCGCGGGGCCCTCCGATCCGTGCGCCCGGCCCGCAGCCTCTCCGCCAAGCCGCCGCCGATGCGGCCGGGCGCTTCCGCAGGTTGGTCACAAACCGCGTCCTATGGCACGCACGGGGCCGGTTTCGCGTCCTCCGCGCCCTTCGTGTTCGGAGAAACCCCAGGTCGTGGAAAACGCGCGACCCGCCGATGCGCCGAATTGGCCCTTCGGAGTGCCACAGGGCGCGGTTTGTGACCAACTTGCGGGCGGCGCCCCGCCGGATCGTCCGCCGGAGGGGCCGGACGCCGCTCCTCCGGCGAACCCCGCACGCCCCGCGCGGCCGCTCCCCGGCGCCCCCGAGCGAACACCTCCCCGAGCGCCCCGCGCGGGCGCGGCCTCCCTCCCCGAACCCCCTTGCAAACGGGAAGGCCGCCTCCGCGCGGGGCGCTCGGCCCCTCGGTCCGACCTCTATCCCGACGCCCAGCCCGGTCCAGCCCGGACTCGGCTCGGCCTCGGTCGCGAACCTCGTCCCCCCGCTCTCCTCCCACCCCCCGCCTGCTCTTCGCCCTTCGCCTGCCCTTTGGCCTCTCCCCGCTCGCCAGCCCTGCCCGCCTCTCACCTCCCCGCTTGCCCCCCTCCTCCTCCCTCCGCCCGTCCGCGTCCTCTCGGCACCCCGCGCCACCCAATTCTGTGTGGAATCGGTTCCTGCCCAACCCGTACCATGCCCCCATCGCGCGACGGCGCGACGTTGGACGAGAGAAACGGGGGAACCATGGAAGGGAACGCAACGCGCGGCCCCATAGAGTTCGTGCGCGACGGCAAGCTCACGCGCCGCACGTTCATCAAAGGAGTGGGCTGGATCACCGTCGTCTCGGCGCTCGGCGCCGGCTTGGCGGGGTGCGCGCCACAGGGTCGCGAGGACGACGCATCTACAGACGGTTCGCAAGATGCAGGCCAAACCCAGGGCGAAACCACCTACTCCTACGCCTGCTGCAGCTACAACTGCACGTCGCGCTGCCTGCTGAAAGGGCATGTGCGCGACGGCAAGCTGGTGGCGGTGGAACCGGGCGAGATGCCCGGCCGACCCGACTACGCCAACGCCTGCCTGCGCTCCATGTCCTACATCGAGCGGGTGCAGGACGAAAGCCAGCGCGTCATGTACCCCATGAAGCGCATCGGCGAGCGCGGCTCGGGCGAGTTCGAGCGTATCAGCTGGGACCAGGCCATGGACGAGATCGCCGAGCGCATGGAGGAGTCGAAGGAGAAGTACGGCTCTACGGCCTGCTCGTTCTACGCGTTCACCGGCAACCAGTCGAAGCTGGCCATGCAGTCGGCCACGCGGTTTGCCGGCTGCTACGGGGGCGCGGTGTACGACATCGAGGGCATCATGGGCGACCACGGGGCGTCCATGGGCATGCAGATGGTCTACGGCGTCATCCGCGGCGCCCACGACACGCGCGACTACGAGCAGAACTCCAACATGATCGTCATCTGGGGTCGCAACCTGGCCGACACGCACACAAGCGAGCTGCGCTACATCGTGCGCGCCCGCGAGCGCGGCGCCAAGATCGTCTACATCGACCCACGATTCAGCTCCACGGCCACCATCGCCGACCAGTGGATACCTATCAAGCCCGGCGGCGACTCGGCGCTGGCCTTGGGCGTGATGAACTGGATCATCCAAAACGACCGCCACGACAAGGAGTTCCTCTCCAAGCACAGCTGCGGCTCGCTTCTCGTGCGCGATGACGACGGGAAGTACCTGCGCGGCGAGAACGACGCCTACCTGGTGTGGGACCCCGCGCAGAACAAGGCGGTCCCCAGCGACACGGAAGGGGTGGACGCCCCCATCGAAGGCTCCTTCCAGGTTGACGGCGTGGCCTGCAAGCCCGCGTTCGTCCACCTGCGGGAGCGCGCGGCGGAGTACACGCTCGAGCGCACGAGCGAGCTTACGGGCGTGCCCATCGACGTGATAGAGGCGTTCGCTCGCGAATACATCGACGCCCAGCCCGCCGGCATCCGGATGGGGCAGGGGATGCAGCGCACGTTCAACTCGTACCAGTCGTTCCGCACGGTGGCCACGCTGGCTGCGGTGGCCGGGTACGTGGGCGTGCGCGGAGGCGGCGCGTCGCATGCGGGCGGCACGAAGGCGAACAAGCCCGTGCCCGGCGAGACGGCCCCGGAGTTCAACTACGACGAATGGGTGGACACCGGCGACAACAAGTCCACCATGGTGAAAAGCTCGCTCGTCTACCAGTGCGCCGTCGATCACGACCCGGTGCCCATCGACTTCATGTGGTTCAGCGTGTCGAACTTCCTCAACCAAAGCCCGGACGCGCATCGCATCATCAACGAGGTGTTCCCCAACATATCCACCATCGTGGTGGCCGACCCCTGGTGGACCTGGACGGCGAAGTACGCCGACTACGTCCTGCCCGCAACGTCGCTGTGGGAATACTGGGACCTCTACGACCGCGCGCCCTGGGTGTTTCTGGTCAAGCCCGCCATCGAGCCTTTGGGCGAGAGCAAGTCGGACTGCGAGATGATGACCATGCTCGCCGAGCGCGTGGGCCTGGGCCATCTGTGGAGCAAAACCCCCGAGGAATGGGTGCGCAGCTTCCCGAACCCGGAAAGCTCGGCGTTTAAGGGCTTTGACTTCGACGAGGCCGTCAAAGAGGGCATGTGGGGCATGCCCACGGGCATCTACGACGAGCCGCTCATCGTGTTCGAGGACCATCAGTACTCCACGCCCACGGGCCGGTTCGAGTTCTACACCGAGGACATGGTGGAGTTCGGCGAGGAGGTTCCCGTCCACACGCCGGCGCTGGAGGCGTCCAACCCGGAGCTGGCCGCGAAGTACCCGCTCATGCACCTGACGTACCACGACCGCCTGAACGTTCACACGCAGCATTTCAACATCGCGTCGCTCGATGCCGTCCAGGCAGAGCCGATGCTGCAGATCAACCCTGCAGACGCCGAGCCGCGCGGCATACAAAACGGGGACATGGTGCGCCTGTTCAACGACCGCGGCGAGGCGAGCATGCGCGCGTTTGTGACCGAGGGCATCATGCCCGGCGTGACGGCCGCTCCCGCCGGCTGGACGCCCGAGCGCACGGCAAGCGGAAGCCACCAGTTCTTAAGCCATCTCACGTTGAGCCCGGCCGAGGAGCACTATTCGCAGACGAACAGCGCCTTCAACGACATCATGATTGAAGTTGAGAAGGCTTGAAGGGGGAATCATGGCTGAGAAACAGTACGGCATGCTCATTTACACGGGCCGGTGCGTGGGGTGCCAGACGTGCGTGGTCGGGTGCAAGATCCTGCACGAGTGCCCCGGCGGCGTGTACCTTGGGCGCTTGGAGACGGTCGGCTCGGAGGAGAACTACCACGTGCAGGGCACCTATCCCAACGTGAGCGTCACGTTCCGGCCCCACCTGTGCAACCACTGCGCGAACCCGCTGTGCGTGGCGAACTGCCCGACGGGGGCCATGGCCAAGCGCGACGAGGACGGCATCGTGGAATCCGACCCGAACGTGTGCATCGGCTGCGGCACGTGCGTGCAGGCGTGCCCGTACGGCGCGCCCGTGCTGGATGAGGAGCGCGGCATCGTGCGCAAGTGCGATCTGTGCCGCCCGCGCATCGAGCAGGGCGAGGAGCCCTTGTGCGTGGCCAGCTGCCCGGCCGAGGCCCGCGTGTACGGGCTGGTGGGCGACCCGTCTGACGAGCTGGCCGCGCTCGTTGCCGAGCGGGGCGGGGAGGTTCTTTTGCCCGAGGAGGGCACCGAGCCTTCGGTGTACTACTGTTAGACTGTGCGCAGGGCCGGGCTGTCCGAAGGGAGGCGGTCCGGCCCCGCGGTGCCGTAAGATCCGCCGGGCGAGGGCGGGGCAGGCGGAACGTGCGCCGGAGGCGGGCGACGCGCATCGCGCGCGAGGCGCGCAAGCGCGTGTGGGAGCGAGGATCACGGGGGATGGAGGCGGTTTCATGACACCGCAGTTCATAGACAAGAAACGGTATCCGGTCGTGTTCTCGACCGATCGGCTGCTTGCGCAAGGCGAGCTTCGCTTCTCGCGGCGAAGGTTTGAGAAGGGGTCGTGCGTGTTCAGGGAGCAGGAGCGCCACCCGTTCACTTACCATATGGTGTCCGGCCTGGTCAGGCTGCATCTCACCTCTCCTGACGGCGGGGTGAAGACGCTGTTCTACCATACGGACGGCACTCAGTTCGGCTTTCAGGGGTTCAAGCGCGACGGCCTGACCAAATCGACCGCCGTCGCCGTGGCCGACACGGAGCTGCTTGAAATACGGTTCTCGGACCTGCTGGCCTACTGCGACGTGCACACCGAGTGCTACCTGGCCTATCTGGAGTACCTGTTCTCCATCATGAGCTCTCAGACCGACGAGATAGCGAGCCTGTCCTTCGAGACGGGCCTGCATCGCTTGGCGGGGCTGCTGCGCTCCATGGCGCTGGGGGGCAACGCGGAGATCCCGTACTCCATCGACGAGCTGGCGGAGATGGTGGGCGCGCATCGCAACACGGTGAGCAACGCGCTCGCCCACCTGCGGGGGCTGGGGCTGGTGTCGGCGCGGACCCGCCCCATCGCGGTGGCGGACGTCGAGGGCTTGAGCCGCTACGTCGACGGGCTGTGAGGCCGTGAGCGGGAGGGGAGGCCGCCGGTTCGCAGGACGGCTTGCGAGGCGGCTGGCAAGGCGGTCTGCGGGACGATCCCGGGCCGCCGCGCGTCAGCCTGCCGAGCAGCCTCGGGCCGCCCGCCAGCCTGCGAGGAAGCCTGCGGAGCAGCCTCAGGGCGCCTGCCAGCCTACGGAGCGACCCCGGGCCGCGCGCCGGCCCGCAGGGCGCTTCGGCATGGGGGCGGTGTTCTTCGCGGGCTTTCTGATGTACGCCTGCAACAACGCGGCCGTGTCCGTGGCGCCGGTGCTCGTGCTGGACCTTGGCGGTGACGCCGTCTTCGCGGGCGCGCAGGGGACGGCCTACGTGCTGGCGGCCATCCTGATGCGCTTTTGGTTCGGCCCTTTGGCCGATCGGGTGGGCGAGGGGCCGGTCATGGCGGCGGGGGCTTTGGCGTTCGCGGTCGCTATCCCCCTGCTTGCGGTGTGCGAAAGCCCGTGGCAGGTGCTCGGCTTGCGAATCGCGCAGGCTGCGGGCCTGGCGGCCTTCTTCCCCAGCGCCACTGCGGCGGTCATGCGCCTTGCCCCAACGGGACGCGCGGGGGCGTGTTTGGGGTGGTACCGCACGCTTTCCTCGGTGGCGCTTGCGGCGGGACCGGCCCTCGCCTTCGCCGTGGCGGCTGCGGCGGGAACGGGGCCGTGCCTGGCGGTTCTGGGCGTCTGTTCGGCCGCGGCGCTCGCAGCCGTGCTGGCGGCGTGCGCGCGGGGCGCGCTTTCGCGCACGCCGGGGACAGGGGCGTTGCCCGGAACCGAAGCTTCCGGGGCGGCCGGCAGCGGCCCGGCGGAACCCGAGGGGCCCAAGGAGTCCAAGGGCCGCAGCGCCCTGCGCAGGGCGCTGCGCTGCGCGCCGAGGGCCGCTCCCGCCGTGCTCGCGGGCTCGTTTCTGGCGGCGCTGTGCTATGGCTTGCAGGCGAACTTCCTCGGGGCGCATCTGGAGGCGGCCGGGATGGCGTCGGAGGCGAGCCTCGCGTTCGCCGCCGTGGGGGCGGGCGGCGTCGTGGCCAACCCGGTGGCGGGGCGTGTGGGGGACGCGGGCCGGAAGGGCGCGGCCGCGCTGGTCGGGCTGGGCCTTCTCGGCTTGGGAACCATGGGGCTGGGGGCGTCGCCGCAGTGCGCGCAGGCGCTGCTGCCGTCCTGCGCGCTTGTGGGCGCCGGGTACTTCGCAACGGTGACGAGCGCGCTGCTCGTGCTTGCGGACCGCATGCCCGCCGACGCGCGATCCACGGCCGCCTCGCTCCAGCAAAACGCGATAGACGCGGGAATGTGCCTGGCGGGAGGCGGATTTGGCGTGCTCGTCTCCTACGCGGGAGGCTCCGAGCCGGTGTTTGTCGGGTGGGGTGCGCTCGTGTGCGCGTGCGCCGCAGCCGGCTGGCCGGCCTTCGCCTGGCTGCGGCGCACGCACGGGCGCTAGGCGCCGAGTATCTCCTGCGCCACGTACACGCCGGACCCCAAGGCCAGGCCCACCGACGCGCCCGGGTTCGTGTAATACGGCACGCAGTAGGCGCTGCCTTGGTCGACGCCGGCCACGTACAGGCCGGGGATGGGGTTGTTGTTCGCGTCCATGGCGCGCAGATGGCTGTCCACCTTCACGCCTCCGTTCGTGCCCCAGGCGCTCGGCACGTACTCGAAGAGGTAGAACGGCGCGGTCCTCACCGGCTTGAGGAACGGCGCGCTCTTGCCGAAGTCTCCGTCCCTGCCCGCATCGCAGAATCCGTTGTAGCGTTCGACCGTTGCCTCCAGGGCGTCAAGCGAGAACTTCTCGGCCAGCTCGGCCACAGTGTCGGCCTTGAGCGCCCAGCCCTCGTCGATGGCCTGCTGCAGGTGCGCCTCGGCGTTTTCCGGCGTGGTCTTGTAGTAGTCGGCCTCCGGACCGGACACCCAGCTTTCGGGCTGGCCCAGGTACGCGTAGATGCCCTCGTTCTTCACGGCCTCGTAGTAATCGGAGTCCATCACCACGTACGCCTTGCCCGCGCGCACAAGCGCCTCGCCGCCGATGGCCAGCGGGAACTGGGCGATCTCCTCCTCGTTGATGAAACGCTCGCCCGCTGTGTCGGTGTACAGGCCGCCGAACAGCCAGTACCCGTAGTGCTCATTGACGTTGGTCCAGTCCTCGTTGAAGGGGCTGCCCTGCGTGGCCGCCGCCACCGCGCCGCATTCGTTGCCCAGCACGGCGAAGTTGCGGTCGAGCGCCCCGCCCGCGTCGAGCACCATCTTGATGCCCGTGCCGTCGGATATGGAGTTGCCCAGCGAGAACACCGGCGTGTTGAACACCTGCATCTGCAGGTCCTCGCCGCCCAAGAACCCGCCCGTGCACACCACCACGTTCGGCGCCAGCACGTCCACGCCCGCGTCGGTCTGCAGCCCGCGCACCGCGCCGTCCTCGATGATGATCTTCTCGCCGCCCGTGCCGTACAAGAACTCGCCGCCTGCGGCTTCGATGGCCTTCACGAGCGGGGCCACACGCTCCTCCCCCTCGCTTTCAAGGTAGTGGCGGGCGCGGAACCCGTTGCCGTACACGTCGGGCCACAGCGACATCGGCATGCCGAGGTCGATCATCGAGTTGAGCGCTTCGCTCGTGCCTGCCAGGCAGTTGCGCAGAAGCGCGCCGTTCACGCTCGCGCGCGAGAAGTCGTACATGTAGCCGAACAGGGTGTCGAGCGTCACCGTCTGGCCCTCTTGCTCCTGCAGCTTCGTCTCGCAGGCGGCCGGGCCTCCGCACATCGCAAAGTTCGACATGGCAGCCGACGGGGCCTTCTCCACCACGATCACCTTCTTGCCCGCCTCGGCCAGCTTGAGCGCGGCCATGAGGCCCGTCGCGCCCGCTCCCACAACGCACACGTCGCATTCCTTCGTCTGGCTCCCCTCGACGCGCGGGATGGCCGTCTGCCCGCTTTGGTCGGCCGGGCTTGCGGTTGCGTCCTCGCCCGCTGCGGCGGTCTCCTTCTGCTGCGGCGAGCAGCCGGCAAGACCCGCTCCGGCTGCGAGCGCCCCCATGGCGCTCAGTCCCAAGAACGCGCGACGATCCATGGATGTCTTCATGCCTTCCTCCTCCTGTTCGATACCGTGGGCGCCGTGTGCGCCAGTCCGCCGGCCGCCCGGATCCGCAGGGGATGCCGCGCGGTCCGGCGTCGGCCCTCTTCTCCGAGGGCGTCCGACCGATCCGGCCATGCCGCATTCTAGGCAGGGTGTCGGCCGCGCGCATCGCCGCAAAGAGAGGCGATGCCTCTTTCCAGGGAAAACAGCGGTAAAATCACCGCAACGAGGTGATGGTGCGAACTGCGGCGTCCGCTATCATCGTCTTGCGTTCGAGAGGAGCAGCGTGGCACGCACGAGCACGAAAACGACGGGGATCGACCGCTTCGCAGCGATGCTGGAGCCCGCTTTCCCCTTGCGCATGCTCGGCTTCGGCCTCATCTACGCATGGAGCACCTGCATCTGGGATCTGCCGTTGTTGGGCGCGTTCGCCAATGGGCGGCCGCTTCAGGGCGATGCGGCCTGGGTGCTCTCCGCGGCCATCACGCCCCTTGCGTGCATCGTCGGAAGCCTGGTGGGCCGCACGCGCGAGCTGGCGGCCGTTCGCTCGATGTTCGTGCTCGGCCCTGTGCTGACGGCTGCGGGCACCCTGTTCGCCGTCGCGTGCCCCTATCTCGGCGGGGTCTTGCAAACCGCTTCCGTCGTGCTGGCCGGCGTGGGCACCGGCGTGGGTCCGGTCGTGCTCATCCTTTTGTGGGCTTGCCTGTTCGCGCGCACGGAGACGGGAATCGTGGAAACCGTCGTGCCCGCCTCGTTTGTGGCGACGCTGTTGTGCGCGCTCGCCATCCCCAGCTTTCCTCCCGCAGCGTCCGTCGCGGTGGTCACGGCGCTGCCGCTGGCCTCGGGCGCGCTTCTGCTGCTGTCGAAGCGGGCGCTCGACACCGGCTCAGTGCCGAGGGAAGATCTGGGCGGAGATGTGCGGATGGGCGTGAAACGAGCAAACATCGCACGCATGTTTCTCGTCATCTTCGCGGTGTACGCCATCGGCTGCCTGCTGCCCGCCGCTTCGAATCTGGAGGTGACGGCGGCAGCCGAAACCGCGGCCACCATCGTGGGCATGGTGTTCGCGGTTGCGCTTTCGGCGGCCATCGTGCTGTTCTCGCGGCGCATCAACCTCGAAGCGCTGTTTCGTTGGATAACCGTGCCGTTCGTGTTCGCCATTATCTGCACGGCTCTCGGCACGCTGGAAACGCTTGCGCTGTCGCGCGTTTTGGCGAATGTCGTGTTCACTGGCATCGAGATCATCATGGTCTTGTACTTCGTCCGCCTCGCGCAGAAAACGGGGCGTACGTCCACCTTCTTCGTGGGCATTGGCGAGTGCGCGGCGTATGCGGGCGTGCTCGTCGGGTATGTTGCTCAACCGCCCATTGAGGCGCTCCTGGTCGGCGGCGTGGTGGATGCCAAAACGTTCTGCCTGCTGCTTGTGGGCGTGTTCGTCGTCGTCACGTTGCTCGTGCCCCGACGCGACGCCACGCTCGACGCCGCCGGTGCCGATGCCGACGCGGAGACGCGTTCTCCCGCCGAGCCTCATGCCGCCGCGACGGCAACCGCGCAAGCTGCGGAGACGACAGCGCAGCGCCGTGCTCGCATCGCGCGCTCCTATGGGTTGTCGAATCGTGAGACCGAGGTGTTTTTGCTGTTGGCGCAGGGTCGCAGCCGCCCGTACATCCGCGATGCCCTGATCTTGTCCAAGAACACGGTGGCCACCCATATCCGCCATATCTACGAGAAGCTGGGCATCCACTCTCAGCAGGAGCTGATCGACTTGGCTGAGGACGAGCCGGCGAGCCGCCTTTGAGCAAAGCGTCGCCTGCGGCTTAATCGGCGCTTTCGCATCCTTCGTCCGGCCCTCTTTTCCCGTCCGTTGTCAAACCGCCGTTGGCATGGGTCGCCCGCACTCGCGAGTTGGTCATTGCCGCAGCAGCCGCGCATCGGATGGCTTCGCGATCTTTTTCGGAGACGTGGATCCCTCGCCTCTTGAAAACGCGGAGGGGGACCCAGCGCTGCATGCCGGGTCCCCTTCGCGCCCCGCCTTTTCGAAAGCGTCCCTTACGCCTCGCCGACGATCGTGGCCAGGAAATCGCTGGGGGCGATGGTGCACACGCGCACGCCGTCGCGGAGTTTGATGCGGTCGATCTTCAGCTTGAGGACGCTCGCCGATTCAAGGTCGGTGGAGGCGAAATGCGAAAGCGCCAGCGCGCGGTTCGCCTTCCCGACAAGCGCGTACACGCGGCGCGCGTCTGCGGCGTGCGTCTTCTCCTGCTTGTCGAGCGGCATCACGGTGGCGTCGAAGTAGTCGCGGCAGGGGATGAACCCGTTCACGAACCCGGCGACCACCAGCACGTCGGGCGAAAGCCCCGCCATCAGGTCGTACGGCACAACGGCCACGGCATCGCCGCCCGAGAGCGCGGGCATCGTCAGGCGCTTTCGGGCGCGCTGCGCCATGGAGGAGGCGTCGTCGGCCTCTCCGTCTGCAAGGCAGAGGGCCGCCACCGCTCCCGGAGCCGAAGCATCGGGCGAGCCGGACACCGCGCGCGCCAACGCGTCGAGCAGCGCGCGGCCGGCAAGCCCCTGCGCTTGGGAGATCAACTCAAGCCCCGCGCGCCGCGCATCCGCGACGCGCTGCATGCCCACGGCGTGCGGCGCGTCCCCGCCGTCCGCGGCGGCCAGCGCCTCCACAAGCGGCAGGCCCTGCTCGCGCAGGCTGGCGAACGCGGCGCTGTTCAGCAGGTAGTCGCCGAAGCCGCACCAGCAGCGCCACGCCGTGGCGTCGTCCGGGTCCGCCACCAGGTTGAGCGCGGTCAGCACGCGCGCGGGAACGCAGCGCTCCAGGTCGCGCGCATCGCCCCCGATGGGTTGGCGGCTCGGCAGCGTCTTGGCGCGCAGCCCGCGCGCCTTGAGCGTGGCCGACACGTTGCGTGCCCATACGTCGTTGGGCACGGCCACCGCCACGCGTGCGGCAGGCGTGCCCGCTTCCACCGCCTCGGCTGCGTAGGCGGCCGCGCGCTCGAATTCGGCGGCGGGGTCGCTGCAGGCCAGCACGTCGAGCGCACCCTCCTCGGCCTCGTCGAAGGCGGGAAGGACGCGCCCTTCGAACACAGGGTCGGCCAGCACGTTGGCGGCCGCGCGCGCTGTCGCCCGGCCGCGCCTGCACGCGCCCAGCTCCACCAGCTGGGCGTCTGGGTGGCGCTCGGCGAACTCGTCAAGGCCGGCCGCGTAAGGGTAGGAGTCGAAGGTTTCCACGCACGCGGCAGGGTCGCTCGCCACGGCCACGGACTTCTCGGCCGCCAGCTCGGCCAAAAGCTGCGAGGCGCGGCTTAGGCACTGGTAGTCGTCCACCAGCACGTGCGCGAAACGGTGCGCCGTGCGCACGGCCTCGCTTTCGCGCAGGCAGTTGAGCGCGAGGTTGGCCGCCTCCGGCTCAATGACGGCGCGCATGAAGCCCAGGTTGTCCTTGAGCAGCCCGTGCAGCGTCGCCTCTTCGCCGGGCAGAAGCCAGTCGGGATCGTCGTCGGCCAGCTCGGTCCACGAGCGGTAGAAGAACTTGAGCATCTCGCGCAGCCGCTTCGGACGCAGGCCGCTCACCTTCAAGTCTTCCAGCAGGAACTTCTCCTCCACTGCGGTCAGCAGGCGCGCGTCGCGCCCCGTGAGGGCGCGCGATTCCTCGTTCGCCAGCACCTCGAGCGCGAACGCGCGGGGCGTGGTCGCGCGCACGCCTTCGGCCGCCTCTCCCATGCGCTCGCGCAGCCGCTCGGCGAACGCGCGCGCCGCAGACGGCGTGGCGCAGAACACGGCGACGCTTTCGGCCCCCTCGGCCGCCGCCAGCTGCGCGGCGCGCTCGACGAGGTGCTCGGTTTTGCCGGTCCCTACACCGCCGACGATGCGGACGGCCTCGGTGACGGTGGATGCGTGAGTCATGGACGTGGTCCTTCCCGGTCGGGTCGTATCGTGTCGAACCTCGATGCGATTCTACGTTTGCGGGAAGCGGCGCCCTCGTTACGGGGAGGGGGAGGGGCGCTGCTTCCCGGCAGAAGGCGGCTCGCCCCCGAAGCCCTTGCCAAGCCGCCTTTTGCCGGGAACCGCCGTCGCTTGCGCGACGTTCGCGGGCGCGACCGCTGCAGCTGCGACCGCGCCCGCGGAGGAGGGGCTTACGGTTTCGCCGCGCCCGCCCCGGCGCCCTCGGACGCTGCGGCATCCAGGCCGCCGCCCGCCGCGTCGCCCGCTTCGGGGCCGTCGGCGCGCTTCTTCGGCAAAAGCGGCATGGTGATGGCGTTGGTGGGGCAGGCGTCCACGCATGCGCGGCACTTCGTGCATTCGGACCAGGCCGCTTCGGACAGCTGCGGGTGGCGCGGGTCGATGCCCTCGTCGCAGGCGCGTCCGCAGGCGCCGCATGCGGTGCCCTTGGCCGTCTCAAGGCACTTGGCGTCGTCGATGGCGGGGACGAAGGTCTTGTTCGCCTTCCCGATCAGGCTCATGAACGCCGAGAGCGGGCACAGCTTGTGGCACCACTTGCGGAACAGCACCACCTCGGCTATAAGCAGCGCCGGGACCACGATGATGGACCAGGTCACATCGCCGTGCGCGAACAGGTTGATGACCAGCAGGATGGTTGCGAAGGTAAGCCCGATGGGGCAGATCAGGCAAAACACCGGGAATCCGAACACGGCCGCCGACAGAAGCGCCCCGCCCAACACGAAATGGCGCGCGTCGGGAGCCGAGCCGCGCTTGGCGGCGCACGACGCGCAGCCGCCCTCGCCGCCCTTGGAGCAGGAGGCCGAAAGCGAGGCGCGCTCGGCCTCGGTCAGGGGCGCGGCGGCCCCGGAGTCGGCGGCCTCGGAATCGGCCGCCTCGGAGCCGGCCGCAGCCTTCGCGCCGGCCTTCGCCTTCTTCCCGCCTTTCTTGGAGAACAGCCCGCGCACTTTCTGCACGAGCGGCACCGGGCACATCCACCCGCAGAACGCGCGGGCGAACAGGATGATGAGCAGCACCATGATCGCGAGCGAGATGACGGCGCGCGGCACCATCATCTTGGACGCCAGCATGGTGCCGAGCGCGCCGAGCGGGCAGAGGATGGAGATGTCCCAGAACCCGGGCGCCGATATGGTGCCGATGCCGAGGTTCGTTACAAATCCGACGGCCACCACCACCACGACGGCCGTGGCCACGAGGGTGCGAAGCGTTTTCGACTTCATCTTCATAAAGGCACCTTACCCTTCCACTTCGTCGAGCGGGTGGACGACGATAGCGCGCGCGGTGGCGCCCTCGGAGATGGACCCGTTCTGCAGCGACACGCACACGCTCTCGCACGCGCCGCATCCGTTGCACTTGTCGGCGATCACCACGGGGCGGTTGTTCTCGTCCAGCTCCATGGCCTCGTAGGGGCAGGCGTCGTAGCAGAACCGGCAGCCGATCAGCTTGTACGCCAGGCACCAGTCCGTGTTGATGACCGCCTTGCCGATGATGGTGTTCTCGGCCGTGGCCCCCTCGGGCAGCTTGAGCGCCTCGATGGGGCACGCCTTCACGCACAGCGGCACGCCGTCATGCTCCTCGGCGCACCAGTCGCACCAGTTCGCGGAGAAGTCGAAGGTGGGCGTGCGCATGTTGAGCAGGCCGTCTTCGATGTGCGCCGGGGCTATGACGTCGCGCGGGCAGATCTCGTAGCACTTCTCGCAGCGGATGCACGCCGATACGAGGCGCTCCTCGTCCTGGCCTCCCGGTGGGCGGATGATGGACTGCGACCCAACGTACTTGAGGCCGCCGAGGCCCAGCATCACGGCCGCGCCGCCCGCGCCCAAACACAGGGTGCGCCGCGTCATGCCGGCGTAGGTTTTCTCCTTCTGGGGCGCGCGGGCGCTTTCGGCGTCGGCGCGCGGTTCGTTGCTCATCTCGTCTGCTCCTCTCGTCGGTGCGCTTGGGCCTGTCGTGCGCATGCTTCCGTCAGTCCTCGTCCTCCGCAACCACGTCCTTGAGAAACGCCCGGTCGGTCTCCAAAAACCCGTCTGTCAGAAACGCGAGGCCCTGGTAGAGGTCTGTTTTGGCGAACCGCTTCATGTCGGAGGTCATCATGGGGGCCCAGGCCGCCAGATGGTCCTCCAAAAAGTTCCTCTGCGTGGTCAGCAGCGCCACCGCCTCGTCCTCGTCGCCGGCGGCCAGCGCGTCGGCCGTGCGCTTGGCCAGGATCTGCTCGAACTCCAGCTCCAGCGCTATGTGGTCCTCGCCCTCTTTCCAGCTGTCCTGCTTGTCCAGGCCGGCGCTGCGGTAGATGGCCAGCACCTCGTCGCGCGCTTCCTGCATGAGCAGGCGCTTTTCGGAGGTGTAGACGCTCTCGAACGGGTAGGCGGCCGAGAACGCGTCAACGCCGTGCCCGATGAAGGTGCGCACGTAGTCCACGGCCAGGTCGGTCAGGCTGTTCTCCCAGACGTTGCTCATGAACTTCGCCATCAGGCGGTAGCCCTCGTCCACGTTCTTGTTGCCGGTGCTGGCGGGGAAGCGCATGCCGCGCAGCTCCTGCAGAAACTCCTCGTCCACCTCCACGCGGTAGAGGCGCGAGAGCAAGCCGTAGGTTGCGGCGCGCTGCTCGTTGAGCTTGATGAGGTCGGAAAGCGTCGCCTCGTCGGCGGCTTGGGCGCCCTCGGGGGCATGGGTGGTTTCGGCCATGGTCTACTCCTCGTCGGTCGCGGCGGTCTGGGGCTGGAAATCGTCGGCGACGTCGGCCAGCATCTGCAGGCCCGCTTCGCCGATCTCGGTGGTGATCCAGGCTTTCTTCCATTCAAGCGCGTCGCACTTCTCCAGCTTGTCAACGAAGTGCGCCACGTAGAGCCGGGGCTTCTGCACAAGCGGGTCGTCGTCCACGGCCTCGCCTAGGGCTTTCGTGTTCGAGCCGCCCTCGGCTGCGCACAGCGTGAGGATGCGCTTGTAGATGGGCTGGTAGAGGGCGTCTTCGTCCAGCAGCGCGCGCAGGCGCTCAAGCGGCTTGTCGGCCTCCACGGCCGCGGCTCCGGCGTCGGTGGTCGACCAGAACACCTCCACAGGCTCGCCGGCTTCCAGGTACTCCACGCCGTCGACCACAACCACCTGCGGCTGCGCCTCCACGTCGTCGGCAGGGGAGCCGTCGGCCGTGATGCGCTCGATGGCGCCGGCCTTCTCAAGCAGCGAGCACAGGTTGGCGGCCGAGTACACGGAGAAGTTGTTCTGCTGCATCTCGTCCACCAGGGCGTTCACCTCGGCGACGGGACGCGGTTCGGCGCAGAAGGCCAGGATGCCCAGCAGCACCTTGCGGCGCGGGGCCATGGAGGCGATGAGGTCGTCCGTGCGCTCCTCGGCCGTGCGCGTGTCGGGCGCGGGGCCGGTGGCTGTGGCAGGGTCGGGCGCGTCGCCGGCCGAGGCGACGGCGGCCGAGAACTCGCCGGATCCGGCGTCCTGCTCGTCGTCTTCCGATTCCGCATCCTCTAGCGGATCGAACTCGTCGTAATCGGATTCAAGGGAAAGATCGAATTTGGTGGATTCTTGCGTCATGTTCCGCCCCTCGTCAGACATCGTTTGCACCTTACGGCGCCCCGCGCGTGACGCACGGCGCCGCGAACCTCACCCCTGAGGTTCCCACTTTTGCAAACAATGTCCGCGTCGCACGCTCAGATGGTGCGGGCGGACTCCCCGGCTCCGTATGATAGGCCGCTGCGTGCAGGGTGTCAAGGTAGTGATTGCGCCGTGCGGGCGCTGCGAAATTTGCTAAATTGTAGTTTAGTAAAGTATAATTTAGAAAAATGCAACCAAGGGAAAGCGGGACGCTATGGCGTTTGTTGGCAGAGAGCGGGAACTGGAAACTCTTGAGAGGCTCTACGCGACCGACATGTTTCAGATGCCCGTTGTGTACGGGCGCCGTCGTGTGGGGAAAACGAGCCTTATTGGCAAGTTCGTCGAGGGCAAGCCGGCGGTGCTGTTCACGGCGCGGGAGTCAAGCGCGAAGGAGAACTTGACGGCGTTGAGCAGGGCTGTTCACGAGTTCGTTTCAGCGGATGGCGCGCGGTCGCTCGATACGCCAGCGCCGGTGTATGCAACGTTTGGAGAGGTCATCGACCAGGTGTTTTCGCTTGCTAAAACTCAGCGCATAATATTTGTGATCGACGAGTACCCCTATCTTGCGCAAAGCTATCGTCCTTTATCGTCGTTGCTTCAAGAAAAAATTGACCAAGCGAAAGAAAGCAGCAAACTGTTTCTCGTGCTGTGCGGGTCGTCCATGAGTTTCATGGAGCATCAGGTGCTTGGCGGTAAAAGCCCATTGTATGGTAGGCGTACAGCGCAACTGAAGGTGGAGCCGTTTGACGTGTTTGATGCGAAAAAACTGCTGGAAGGCGTTCCTGCCGAGGATGCAGTTGCCTGGTATGGCATGGTCGGTGGCGTGCCGCTGTATGTGGAACAGCATGACCGCGCGTTGACGCTTGAAGAAAACATCGCGGAGAATATTTTGCGTGTTGACTCCTTCCTGTTCGGCGAACCTGAATCGTACCTTCAGCAAGAGCTGCGTGATCCGGCGATGTACAATGCCGTGGTTCAGGCCATTGCTTCGGGCATTGGCAAGCCTGTCGAGATTGCCGATGCGGCGGGCATTGCTTCGGCGGCGCTTGCCAACTACCTGAAAAACCTTATGGAATTGGGAATCGTGCGCAAAGAGCAGCCGGTTGTTGGCGCGAATCGGAAGAAAGTTCGCTACCGCCTTGCCGATAACTTGTTCCGTTTCTGGTACCGATTCGTGCCGCGCTATCTCACGCCACTGCAGGCCGGCCGCGCCAATGAGGTTGCGCATCTAATCGCGCAGCGCCATCTTTCAACGTATGTAGGTGCGTCGTTCGAGGGCGTGTGTCGGCAATGGTTGCTGCGCCACATGGATGGTGCGCTCGTGCCCCATCTGGTTCTTGACGCGGGAAGTTGGTGGGGAAACGATCCTGCGCTCAAAGAGCAGGCGGAGATCGACATTGTGGCGCCATGCGATGACGGTACGACGATTTTCGCCGAATGCAAATGGCGCAACAAGCCTACCGACGTGGATGTTCTGGAAACGCTGGAGCATCGCAACACCCTGGTGCCCGCTCAAAAACGCTCTCTGTACGTGTTTTCGAAAACCTTCTTCACCGATGCATGCAGAAAACGCGCGGCCGAAACAGGCGCCACGCTCGTAAGCCTGTCAGATATGGGATTGTGATGCGCTTATCTTCCAGCTTGACGTGCATCTCTGCCGTAAATCATTCCGCTCGCGCCATAGCGCCATAACGCCATAACGGGCCGTGCGCAGCATGAATCGTGCTGCGCACGGCCCGTTGACAAACGATTTCCGGTTGCGCGATACTTGCGTGCGGGGCAAGGGGAAGAACACGTGGAGAAAGGAACGTTTATGGCTGCCATGATTCGACCCTCGCTGATTTTGAGGATGGACCTCGACGAGCGCGCGTACTCGGACGAGGTCGTTGCGGAGATCAAGCGCTCGTATTCCTACGTTGCGCCTTCCGTGGTGTCCTCGCATGCGGCGGGGGAGGGCGCACCTGAAAACGTGCTGCGCCTTGCCGTCAAGCTGCACCGCCCGTACTGGGACAAGAACGATCCTGCGGCACAGGAGCTGTGGGAGGGCGTTATGCCCAAGTGGCTGCGCAACATGTTCTCCAAGGTGTCCAACACGGTGGTCGCCAGCAACCGGGTGCGTGCCGGGCAGGGCGCAGACGGTTTGGATTACGCTTGGGCCGAGGTCGAGTTCGGCGACAACGTCCTGGTGGCGTTCAGGGCCGCGTCCGATTCGTCGGTGCCTGAGGGAGCCGTGGAGGACATCGATCAGGTGCGCGACCTCATGACGTCCGGGGCGTTCGGCGATGCGAAGGTGGCGTGCGTGCGCATCCCGTCGCTTGCCAGCTACGAGGCGCAGGTGGCGCAAGCTGCGGCAGAGGCCGCGGCCGCCGCGCAGGAGGAGGCCGCAGGGGCCGAAGAAGCTGGCGAAGGGGCCGACGGTCAGGCGCCGGAGCAGCCCGCCGCCGAGGCGGATGTGCCCGCCGAGGCAGTGCCCGCGAAGCAGCCCGCCGCCCCGAAGATCGACGCCGACCGCACCGTCTGGGGCATCGAGTACGCCGACGGCTCCGTGCGCGAGTTCGATTCGGCCTCGGGGTCGTTCATGTCGTAAGCCGCAGCGTTTCTGCACGAAAGAGCAGTTAAAAGGCGCGCCCGGTCACCCATCCGAGCGCGCCTCTGCGCGTCGCGCATGTGCGATCGCCGCCCTTCGCGCAAGCTTGTTGGCGGCATCGCGCGAGAAGCGCGCCACCTGATTTAGTTGACTCACTTTCTTCGGTTATGCTTTTCGCTGTACTGGTGGCTGTTGGCTACGGCAACGACTACAGCTGCAGCTGCGGCAACGGCTACGGCTGCAACTGCGGCAACGGAAAGGGAAAGGCCCATGGCGGACGAGGTACGCTATTTCGAGTACGGGGAGGAGGAGACGTCCTACCTGTCCGCGCGCGATCCGCGGATGGCGGAGGTCATCCGCGCGGTGGGGCACGTGCGGCGCGAGGTGCGCCCGGACCTGTTCTCCGCGCTCGTGCACTCCATTGTGGGGCAGCAGATTTCCACGAAGGCGCAGGAGACGGTGTGGCAGCGCGTGGCGGCGCTGCTTGGCGAGGTGACGCCCGCGTCCGTGGCGGCCTGCCCCGACGACGTGCTGCAAAGCACGGGCCTGTCGTTTCGCAAGGTGGGCTACATCAAGGGTGTGGCCGAGCGCGCGCTGTCGGGTGAGCTGGACTTGGAGGCGCTGCGCGAGCTTCCCGACGACGAGGTGTGCCGCCAGCTGTCCGCGCTGCCCGGCATCGGCGTGTGGACGGCCGAGATGCTCATGACGTTCTCGATGCAGCGCCCCGACATCATGAGCTACGGCGACTTGGCCATCCAGCGCGGCCTGCGCATGGTGCACCACCATCGGCGCATCACGCCCGCGCTGTTCGCGAAGTACCGCCGCCGCTACTCGCCCTACGGCACCGTGGCCAGCCTTTACTTGTGGGCTGTTGCCGGCGGCGCCGTTCCCGGCCTGCGCGACTGGGCTCCCAAGCGCGCACGCTAGCGCCGCGTGGACGGCGCGCGCAGGGGGCGCCGTGCAAGCGGGGGACGCTCTACGGGGAGGGGCGTCGCGCGGGCAGGGGACGGCGTGCTGTTGGAGGGTCGTGCGGATGGGCGCGACGGGGCGAATGGACGGCGCGACGGCGCGCGTCTGGGCCGCTGCGGAGGATTTCGCGGCTTCCCTCCCGCTTTCTTGCGCATGGCGGCGTCATAACGGCTATACTGGTGCGTGCAAGGGGGTAGACGAGAAAGAGGGTGTAGTCATGGCTCACGTGACGAATTTCTTCGGTCTGCTCGAACAACTGCAAAGCGCCGACATCACGGTTCATCAGAACCGCTGCGCTGTCGTGCGCAATCGCAACGCAACGTGCATGAAATGCGCCGAGGTGTGCACGTCGGGGTGCATCTCCTACGACGACAACGAGCTGATCATCTCCCCCGAAAAGTGCATCGGCTGCGGAACCTGCGCCACCATCTGCCCCACCTGCGCGCTCGAAGCTCACCGTCCCAACGACGCCGAGCTTTTGCAGTCGTGCCTGTCGGCTGCGCGCGCCGCAGGCGGCGAGGTCATCATCGCTTGCGAGCAGATACTCGCCGCCGCCGAGGGGCTCTACGACCCTGAAAAGGTGGTGGGCGTGGGGTGTCTGGGCCGCGCGGAGGAGAGCCTGCTGGTCGCGCTGGCCGGTGCGGGCGTTTCGCATGTCAGCTTGGTGCAGGGCAAGTGCGCGTCGTGCGAGCATGCCGTGGGGCTGGAAACCGCGCAGCTCGTGTGCGACACCGCTGCCGTGCTGCTGGAAACCTGGCACAGCGACATGGGCGTGGACATCGTGGAGAAGTTCCCGTCCGTGGCGCGCCTGGCCAAGGACAAAGGCTACGACCCCAGCCGCCGCGGCTTCTTCTCCAGCGTGCGGGACGAGGCGAAGGCGGCGGCTGCCACCACGGCCGACTTCGCCGTGAAGGACGCTCTGGGCGTGGAGGACGCGCCCGCGCCCAAGTACGTCAAGGTGATGGACGACGGCACGTTGCCGCACTTCATCCCCGACCGCCGCGAACGCCTGCTCGACGGCCTGGCGGCGCTCGGCGAGCCCGAGGACGTGATGATCGACACGCGCCTGTGGGGGCATGTGATCATCGACGCGGAGAAGTGCTCGTCGTGTCAGATGTGCGCGACGTTCTGTCCCACGGGCGCCATTGCCAAGTTCAAGGACGCCGACGGCACGTTCGGCGTGGAGCACGCGCCGGCGGACTGCGTGAAATGCCGCTGCTGCACCGACATCTGCCCCGAAGGCGCGCTCACGCTGTCCGAGGAGGTGTTCGCGGTGGACCTGATGAACGGCGCGAAGGAGCGCTACGAGATGAAACCCATGAAAAACCCTCCGGGCAACCCGCATCAGATCTGGCATTCCATGCGCGATTTGCTGGGTTGCGATCAGGTGTACGAACGGTAAGGGACATGCACGGGCGCCGCGCGACGCAGCATCCGCAAACGCGCGCCGCCCGCGCCGCGCCCTCATTCCTCGGTGCGTTCCACCAGGTCCATAAGCTCTTGCTGGGAGTGGATCTCCAGCTTCTGGTAAATGTGCTGGCGGTGGGTGGAAACGGTGCTCCTGGACAGATAGAGGTGCTCCTGCACGTAGGGGAGGTTGCGGCCTTTGGCCAGCATGACCATGATCTCGCCCTCGCGCTCGGATAGTCCGTAGCGCTCGATGACGCGCAGGCACTTCGCGCGGAAGCGCTGCTTGCGGGCAAGCGGGATGATGTCCATGGCTTTGACCAGGTCGGTTCCCGTGAACACTCCGTTGCTCGCCAGCAGCAGGGCCAGCGCCGCCGCCAGCATGACGGGAAACGTCGTTTCCAGCGACAGTCCGGCGCCGTGCAGCACGTAGCGTCCCAGCAGCATGCCGAGCAGCGGCCCTAAGGCCCATGCCCCTCGCACGAAGCCGAACGTGCGCACGCGCGCCTGCTGGTAGCGTCCGCACACGCTGGCCGTGATCGTCCACATGAACATGCCGAAGCACGTGTAGCCTGCTGCGTTCACGGCGTAGGGCAGATGCACGCCGACCTGCGGGTAGAGCAGGGGCAGGGGAAGCAGCAGCGTGCCCATCATCAGCAGCACGACCAAAGCGTGGTAGGCGTTTCGGGCCATGTGCTCGGCCTTGGAGGCCAGCAGCGCCAGCGCTATGGCCACGGTTCCGGCGGTCACGCCGAACGAGGTGAGGGCCTGGATGAACGCGTACGGGGTGGCTCCGTTGTTGGCGATGCCCATCTGCATGTAAAGGGTGCGCGTCGCCTCGTTGGCGAACCCCACCAGAAACGAGGCCAGCGCCAGCTTTGCCGTGAGCTGGCGCCATTCGCCGCGCTCCTGCGCATCGTCTAAGGGTCGCTGATCGGAAAGCGCGCAGGGCTCCTCCCGCTCGGCCGGGCGCACGCCCCTCATCCCGTTTGCCAGCAAGACGGCGGCGATAGGCGGCATGCTGGCGCTGAACAGGCACGCCTCAAGCGGCTGGAACAGCACCGACAAGGCGAACAGCAGTGTGGACAACGTGCTGCCCACCGCTGCGCCAATGACGATGCTGCGGGTGGTCATCAGGCTGAACGCCATGCCGAACTCGAAGAGGAACAACCCGGAGAACACGCCCGAAAGCACGCCGGAGGCGTACAGGGCCACCTCGCCGGCCAAACCTTCAAGACCTGCCAGCGGCATGACGAGCGTGGAGGCGGTCACGCCCAAGGGCAGCGCGAACCGCGTCGCGCGCCGCTCGAGGAGAGAACCCGTCGCTCGATCAAGGCCGCCTGCTGTGAACAGCGTGAGCGATACGGCGATGATGGAGACAAGGTAGACGGCGTCGAGCAGCGTCTCGCTGTGGGTGTAGCTTGCGAAGAGGCTCAAGCTTTTGAAGTTCATGGACACCCAGGACATGGTGCAGGCGAGCGCTACGCCCACGGTAAGCTCGGCAGCCGTTGGCCATGCGTGCGGATGCGTTGCATGATCGCGCGTCTTGGGCATGCGTGCCCCCTCCCCCTCGCACTTCGCCCGACAGGCCAAAAGGGCCCGCGTCCTCCGATGGATATTGTAGCGCCTGATGCGCCCCGCCGTCTCATCGTTTACGAAGGTTGAGGGAATTGTTTTTCAGACATGCAATGCATCGTGCCTGTTCAAGCGGCATCGTGTTCATCGCACGATGCGCGAGGAGGCAAAAATGCGCTCTGCGGCCGATCCGTTTTCAGCGCCTGTAACCTTAAGGTGGGCGCGTCTTGGAATGACGACGAGAGGAGGAGGAATGGGCAAACTGTCCATGACGCGTCGAACGTTCGCGAAGGTTGCGGCCGTCACGGCCGCCGCGCTCGGCACGGCGTCGACGGCTGTCGGCCAGGCGCTCGCCGAGCAAGGCGGTGCGGTATCTGCGAACGCAGGCGAGGTCAAGCACATCCGCTCGGCTTGCCGCGGCTGCGGCAAGATGGAGTGCGGCGTGTGGGTGACCGTGCAGGACGGGAAGGTGATCAAGTCCGAAGGCGACGAGAGCGCGTTCCAATCCGCCGGCAACCACTGCGCCAAGGGCCAGGCGTCGTTGCAGGCGGCCTACCATCCCGACCGGCTGCGCTACCCCATGAAGCGCACGAACCCCAAGGGCCAGGAGCCGGGCTGGGAGCGCATCAGCTGGGATGAGGCGTACAAGCTCACCGTTGACGGCATCCACGCCAATCAGGAGAAGTACGGCAAGGAAACGTGCATCTTCATGGGCGGCACGTCGCGCATCTGGTCGATGGCGCCCTATGGCGCGTTCAAGCAGTGCTTTGGCAGCCCCAACGGCATCCAGGCCAACGAGATCTGCAAGGGTCCGCGCTTCTACGCCACCAAGCTCAACGACTCGAACGCGTACAGCTGGATGGAGACGGTGGGCCGCCCGCGCGTGTACGTGCAGTGGGGCGGCGCGTCGGAGCTGTCCAACTACGACGACAGCTGCCGCGTGACTGTGGAGGTGGCCACGCGCGCCGACACGCACATCATCGTGGACCCGCGCCAGACCAACCTCGGCAAGGAGGCCGACATCTGGGTGAACCTGCGCCCCGGCACCGACGGCGCGGTGGCCAACTGCTGGGCCCAGGTGATCATCGAGAACGACCTCATCGACGATCTGTACGTGCGCAAGTGGATGAACGCGCCCATGCTGGTGGTGGAGGAGGAGTCCTTCGTTCCCTCGGTATGCTCCTCCGACGCGCAGACCGACCACATCATAACGCGCCTGTTGAAGGAGTCCGACCTGGTGGAAGGTGGATCCGACGGCCGCTTCATGGTGATCAACGAGCTGACGAACGAGCTGTCCTGGTACGATGCCACCTCCGACAACCCCGGCTGGGAAGGCGAGGACTGGTCGCCGGCCACGAAGGGATTCGAGCCGCACCAGCCCGGCCTCGACGCGTCCGGGCAGTCCCAGGGCTTCGTCATCGACCCCACGCCGTTCCCCGACGGGCTGTATCCGGCGCTGTTCACCGAGGAGGGCGGCCGCGAGGTCACGCTCAAGGACGGCACCGTGGTTCATGTGCGCACCGTGTGGGAGCGCTACATCGAGTTTCTGGAGGACTACACGCCGGAGAAGGTGGAGGAGATCTCGGGCGTCGCGGCCGACACGCTGCGCGAGGCGGCCATCGCCTACGCCACGCGCGTGGACCCCTCCACCGGCTACGGCAACGGCGGCATCCAGTACATGCTGGCCCCCGAGCACGGCTGCAACTCCGTGCAGAACCAGCGCGCGTGCGACCTCGTGTGCGGCATCACGGGCAACATGGACGTGCCGGGCGGCATGCGCGGCTCCACGCCGGGTTGGCCGTACTTCGACCTGGCCATGTGCAATCCCGACTCCAAGGAGATCCCGTCCTACGATTCCAGCAAGATACTCGGCGGCGAGAACTTCCCGATGATCGCCGCGGACTGCAACCCCAGCTGGGCCGACGCCACGAGCATCTATGACGCCATCGAGAGCGGAAAGCCCTACAACGTGACCTGCGGCATTGGGCAGACGGGCGACTTTATGAACCAGTCGAACTCCATCTTTGCCGCCGAGCAGCTGGTGAAGCTGGACTTCTGGTGTTCCATCGATCTGTGGCACACGCCCTGCGTTGACCTGGTGGCCGACGTGGCCATGCCCGCCGCGCACTGGATGGAGCTCGACTGCATCCGCAAGAGCCAAGGGTCCTCGGGCGCGTTCGGCGCCACGGTGAAGGCCGTGGACCCGCCGGGCGAGGCCAAAAACGACTTGGAAATCGTTGTGGGCATCTTCAAGGCCGCGGGCGTGCCGTACTTCGACGAGGCCAAGCACGGTGCGAAGTGGCTTGAAGGCGACGAGGCCGTGAAGCATTGCAACGAGATTGGCTTGGCGAACTTCCGCATTCCCGATTGGGAGGATTACAAGGCCGAGTTCCAGGAGAAGGGCTGGTTCGACTCCAAGATTGAAAAGCCCGAGGAGTGGGGCACCTATCGCCGCTACGAGATTGGCAACGGCCGCATCTCCGGCGGGTTCCCGCCCCAGCCCACGCAGCGCCAAGGGTGGAACACCACCACGCACAAGCAGGAGATTTGGTCCACGGTGCTGGAGTCGTGGCTGGTGAACGGCGTGATGAACGACGGCAAGCCCGAGAAGGTGTGCTACACCGACGATGACTTCGCCGCCGACGAGGTGTTCCCGAAGTACTGGGAGGCGCCGCACGGCCCGGTGGCCGATCCCGACCTGTTCACCGACGAGAACTCCTTCCTCATGACCACGGGCCGCCGCCAGGGCACCTACTTCCACTCCGAGCACCGGCAGCTGCCGTGGTGCCGGGAGCTGTGGCCGGTGCCGCGCCTGGAGATGAACCCGGTGGATGCGGAGCGGTTGGGCCTGGAGCAGGGCGACTGGGTGTGGATCGAGACGGATCAGCACAAGATTCGCGAGGTGGTGGACCTGTACTACGGCATCGCGCCCGGCGTGGTGAACGCCGAGCACCAGTGGTGGTACCCCGAGCTGTCCCAACCCGACCACGGCTACAAGCTCTCCGGCGTGAACTGCCTGATCGACCGCCATGCGCAGGACCGCATCTGCGGCTCGTCCAACCTGCGCGCCTACGGCGTGAAGGTGTACAAGGCCACGCCCGAGAACTCGCCGTTTGGAAACCCCGTGCCTTGCGGCGACGACGGCACGGAGATCATCCACACCTGCGATGACCCGCGCCTGAAGGAATGGCTGCCCGACTACGACTCTGCGAGGGGTGAGGCATAAATGACGCAGTACGCTATCCTGACCGACCTCAACAAGTGCGTCGGCTGCCTTGCGTGCTCCATAAGCTGCAAGGTCATCAACAACGTGCCGGTGGGCTCGTACTGGAACAAGGTGCTGCGCGTGGGGCCCAATCCCCGCGTCGAAGGCGGCCAGTGGCCCGACGTGTACACCTACTTCCTGACCGTGCAGTGCCAGCACTGCGAGAACCCCGAGTGCGTTGCCGTGTGCCCCACGGGAGCCTCGCACAAGCTTGAGGACGGCACGGTGCAGATCGACAAATCGAAGTGCATAGGCTGCCAGTTCTGCGCCATGGCCTGCCCGTATAACGTACGCTACCTGAACGAGGAAGAGCGCGTGGTGGAGAAGTGCACCCTCTGCGAGCAGAAGGTCGCCCAGGGGGAGCTGCCCCAGTGCGTGGCGCAGTGCGGGGGTCGCGCGCGGTTCTTCGGCGACGCGGAGAAGGGGCTGGAGAGCTTCGAGGCGCCGGCGTGCGACTTGTCCGATCCCTCTTACGAAGCGCAGGCGGCTGCCCGTGTGACCTTGGGAGAGAGTGTGGGCGAGAGCTGCGAGTATCCGGTGAAGCCCTTTACCGACGCCGAGGTGCACCGCCTGCCCGACGTGGGCAACAAGCCGTCGTTCGTGTACATCCTGCGCAAGGAGAAATGGCAAGGAGGGGGAGAGTAATGGAGCTTCAGTGGCCTCTGATCTTGTTCACCACGCTCGTGGCGTGGAGCGCGGGGCTCTTTGGAACCCAAGCGTTGCTTGCCGCCGGTGAGCATGCGAAAAAGTCCCAGATGCCGGCGTGGATTGCGAGTGCCGTGCTGCTGGCTGCCGGTGGGATTGCCGTGTTTTTCCACCTGGAGCACTGGGAGCGCATCTTCAACGGATTTGGGCATTTGACCTCCGGCATCACCCAGGAGCTGATCGCCATCGTGGTGCTGGCTGTGGTTGCCATCGCCTATCTGGTGCTTATGCGTCGCAGCGACGACGGCACGAGCGTGCCGAAGTGGCTCTGCTGGGTGTCGGTTGCCGTGTGCGTAGTGTTGGTGGCCGTCATGGCGCACTCCTACACCATGGCCGCCCGCCCCGCGTGGGATTCCGTGCTTTGGATCCTTTACGTGCTGGGTAACGCGTGTGTGCTAGGACCGTGCACGATGGCGCTTATCATGGCTGTAGTGGGCGATGAGGTGGCTCCCGCCGGCCTTCCGGTTCTGGTGGGTGCGGCAGTCTCTCTTGTGACGGCTATCGCTTTCGCCGCTTTCCTGCAGGCAAGCGCGGGTTCTTTCACCGAAGTGGGCTACTATTTCGACCCGACGCATCCTCTGGCTGGCATGGCTGATGCTGCGGCTCTCGTGTCCGCCCAAGCCCCGCTGCTCTGGGCCGGTGCCGTGGTTGTCGGTGGCGTGCTCCCGCTGGTGGCAGCCTTCATGGGTAAGAAGTCCGCCAACTGGAAACTCTGGGGTACGGTCGCCGTGGTCTGCGCTCTCATAGGCGCCATCTGCCTCCGCGTCGTATTCTACGAGTTGGGCCTTTCCGTGTTCATGTTCTACTAGGAACTTGCGCCCGCAGGAGTTGAGCGAGCGCGCCCATCCTCCTGCGGGTGCACCTCCCTCCCAAGCGCCCCGCGCGACAGAGCGTGACAGAGGACCGTGACAGAGGACGGGGATAGCGAGCGTGACAGAAGGAGCGTGACAGAAGGACGGGGATAACGTCACCGAAGGACGGGGATAACGTCACCCTCTGCCATAGCGTGACAGAGGGACGGGGATAACGTCACCCTCTGCCATCAGACCCGGATACCCCCCAGACTCCCCCCAAGCGTCCCGAACGGGTGCGGCCTTCCTTCCTCCCCAATCCCCCTTGCAAACAGGAAGGCCGCTTCCGCCCGGGGCGCTTGTGCGTTTGCGTTCGCCATTGCATCAAGAAGGTCATCCGGCTTTCGGTTTTGTCGCCGTGTTCGTACCCCGTGGCATTTTGTTTTATCGATTTTGCATTTTGTAAAAGCCAAAACAGCGTCGCAATACCGGAATGCATTCCGTGAAATTCATTCCGTTATTGCCCGGGTGCTCGGCAAGGCGATTAGGGTGATCGCGCTTGATCCGCGCAGCGCAGCGCAGGGCTGACGGCAGACGGCATCGAGGCGGTTTCGGCGCCCGTGCGGCTTGCCGGGCAGGACGCTGCCGCGCCGTTCTCCGTCATTGTCCGCGTGCCCGGTTTGCGACTTTGCGGCAGGTTTTGGCCGCCTCCTCCTTTTTCGCTATAATAGGCTACATTACGTTAGCCTATTGGAGAGGGAATCATGCGAGATGGGAGACGAACAGATACGCGCGATCGTATCTTAGATGCCGCACTCGACCTTATGAGCGGATGCGGGTACGACGGCGTGTCGGTGCGCGACATCGCAGATGCCGTTGGCATCAAGGGCGCGTCGCTCTACAAGCACTTTGAAGGGAAGCGAGAGGTGTTCGATGCGCTGATCGCTCGTGAAATTGCGGCTCTTGAGAACACGCTGCGCGAACTCGGCGCAAACGCAACGTTGGACGACAGCCCTGAGGCATATGCCTCAGACGACATGCCGGAGCTGGAGGAACTCGTTTGGCGGAGTTACCTGCCGTTTTTCTGTGACGAGAGAATACGGAAGCTGCGCCGCATGCTTGAAGTGAGCCGATATGCCGATGAGCGGTGCGCGACCTTGTATAGAACGGTCTTCGCAGAGCGTCCTCTTGCCTTGCAGGAACGCATCTTTGGCAGGCTTGTTGAAAAGGGCGCGTTTAATCAGTGCGATGTTGCGCTTGCGGCACGGCAGTTCCATGGACCCATGCTGATGCTGATGAATCTCGAAACCAAGCCGGACGAGGCGCGAAAGTTCTGCATTCGGCACGTAAGGGCATTCAACGAGCTTCATAGAGGGGGCACGCTATGAACGAAGCGGTGGTGTACTGTTCGCAGACCGGGTTCACCGAGAAGTACGCACGGTGGCTTGCCGAGGAATTGGACTGCGTTGCAACTCCGTTTCGGATGCGTTCGGATGTGGACTTAGACACAACCGATCTGCTTGTTTTTTGCAGCTGGTTTCATGCTGCGTCAATCAAGGGAGCTCGCTGGCTTAAAAAGGCTATGGAGTCGCACCCGAATCTGTCGGTGATCGTGCTTGCCACCGGCGCAACGCCCATGCCGGGAGCGGGCTGGTCAACCAAGGACAGCATCAATGAAGCGTTTGCGCGCACGTTTCCGAAAAGCGAATACCCTGATCTGCCATGCTTCTACTGCCACGGCGGATACGATTTCGACAAGCTAGGCGCAGCGGACAAGCTTGCCATGCGCATGTTCTGCAAAATGCACGACAAGAGCGAAGATCCCAAGGAGAGAGAAACGCTCGCCATCATGCGCAAAGGCTTTGATGGCACGAGACGCGAGTATCTTGCACCTCTGCTGGAATACGTGAGGACGCTGTGAGGGACGGTCGGGGAAGCGCCAAGTCGTAGCGAGGACGGCCAAGCAGGAGGTCCGGCGACTGGAAACTCTGGGGGACGGTCGCCGTGGCCTGCGCCCTCGCAGGCGCGGTCTGCCTCCGCGTGGTCTTCTGCGAGCTGGGACTCAGCGTGTTCATGTTCTACTAGCATTCACCCCCCCCTCGCATCCGCAGGAGCGACGCGAGCGCGCCAATCCTCCTGCGGGTGCGTGGGAGGGGAGGCGCCCCCTCGCTTCTTTTCAGGCGTTTCGCGTGAAACGAAACCGCGCAGCACCTCCTCTGCTTCAGGCAAGGCAAGGCGCCGTGGCGGCAACGCCCCCCCGGATGTTTCACGTGAAACATCCTCCCTCTGGGCGCCTGGCGGAGCGTGACGTTATCCCCGTCCTGTGTCACGCCCGTCCTGTGTCACGCCGCACCATGCACGTGGCCGACTTCCTGCTGTCGGAGGCGTGGGGGTAGGGCCGCGCTCGCGCAGGCGCGCCGCTACTCGGCGGCGTCCTCGCGCTTCTTGCGCTTCTCGATGAGCGCTTTGGCCTCGTCCACGGCCTCGAACAGGCTTGCAAGGCGCGCCTCGTCGCTGGGCTTGAACACGAGGTAGGCGACAAGCTGGGCGTCCTCGCTGTCGATGGGCACGCAGGCGCGCCGTCCCGTCTCCAGCAGCAAGCCGATCTGCTTCTGGGTCCTTTTCCAGATGAGCACGCTTCCGTCGAGAGGCGTGCTGAAGAACTCCACGTCGTTGAGCGACGAGACGGGGCGCGTTTTCGGGGCGAACCCGTGCGCGCGGCACAGCGTCTCGATCTGCGTCCAGGCGGGGTTCGTCTTGTCGCTCACGAACTTCACGAGCGTCTCGTTTTTGAGGTCGGCCCAACCGACGCTCCGACGCCGCGCCAGCGCGTGGTCCGATCCGACGATGGCCACAAGCGGAGTGGCGACGAACGGCCTCAAGGCAAGCCCCCGCTCCTCAACCTGCACGGGGTTCGCGTAGTCCACGAACAGGTCGATCTCCCCGCGTTCCAGCAGGTCGGCCGCATCATGTCCGTCGTCGCGGGCGAACGCGAGGGGAGGGCGGTGGGAGCTGCGGGCCAGCATGGCTGTCATCGACATGAGCGTGGCGACGTCGGCGTCCTCGAACCGCCCGCCTATCTTGAGGGGGTGCGCGGCTTTCAGCTCGTCGAAGGAACGCTTCATCTTGTCGTACTGGCTCACGATGATGGCGCACGTCTCGAAGCACATGCGCCCCTCTTCGGTGAGCTGGATGTTCTTGCGGGTGCGCTCGACAAGCCTCACGCCCAGCTCGCGCTCGAGGGCGGCCAGATGCTTGCTCAGCGCGGGCTGCGTGATGTTCAGGCTGTTCGCAGCCTCGGTGAAGTTCAGGCATTGCGCCAGCTTGAGGAACTCTCTGCCGTGTTCGATGTTCATAGCGCCCCTTTGAACCCCCTTGCCAGCATTCTACCATGCGCGTTCCCGCGACAGGCGCCCCGCCCTTCCAGCATACCCGTTTGTCATGATGCGATAACGAAACGGCATGCATACTCGACAAACCATCATGGTCATCAGGCGTGACGGCCCGAAACGTTATTTCCCCATCCCGCAGAGGCCTGCCATGCTTGAAACATGAGGGCGCGGTGCGGCCGGAGGGGGAGGATGCGTCCGGACGCGCGTGGCGCCCCGACGGGCGACCCAGGAAGATGAGGAGGAGAGCATGGGAAAACTCACCATGTCGCGCCGGACGTTCGTGAAGGTTGCGGCCGTCACGTCCGCGGCGGGCGCGGTGGCGGGCGCGTCGCCGGGCCTGGCTGCGGCCGAGACGCCTGCCGACGCATCCGGGGAGGTCAAACGCATCCGCACCGGCTGCCGCGGCTGCGGCAAGATGGAGTGCGGCGTGATCGCGGTCGTGCAGGATGGGCGCGTGGTGCGCGTTGAGGGCGACCCCACGGCGTTCCAGTCCATGGGCAACTGCTGCACGAAGTCTCAGGCCGCCGTGCAGGCGGCGTATCATCCCGACCGGCTGCACTACCCGATGAAGCGCACGAACGACAAGGAATCGGACGATCCCGGCTGGGTGCGCATCAGCTGGGACGAGGCCATTTCGACCATCGTGTCGAAGTTCGACGAGCTGCAGGCCAAGTACGGCGGCGAGAGCCTGTTCGGCATGTGCGGCACCTCGCGCGTGTGGTGCATGTTCGGCGCGTCGAACGGCATGTATCTGTGGGATTCCCCCAACATCGTGCAGGCGTGGCAGATCTGCAAGGGGCCGCGCCACTTCGGCACGCTCATGTGCTCGAGCTTCGCCGACAGCTGGATGGAGACGGTGGCGCATCCGGACGTGTACGTGGCCTGGGGCGGCGCGTCGGAGCTGTCCAACTACGACGACAGCTGCCGCACCACGGTGGACGTGGCCACGCGCGCGAGCACGCACATCTGCGTGGATCCGCGCGAGACGAACATGGGCAAGGAGGCCGACCACCAGCTGCACCTGCGCCCCGGCACCGACGGCGCCATGGCGCTGGCCTGGACGAACGTGGTCATCGAAAACGAGCTGTACGACGATCTGTTCACGAAGAAGTGGACGAACGGGCCCTTCCTGGTGGTCGAGGACATGGAGCCGAGCGGCTGGCTGGAGGCGTCGCCCATCGTCATGACGCCCTTCGAGCTGAAAACCCGCCTGCTCAAAGAGTCCGACCTGGTGGAGGGCGGCAGCCCGAAGCGCTTCATGGTGTGGGACAACCTGGCCGGCAAGCTCACGTACTTCGACGCCGAAACCGGTTTCTGGGAGGGCGAGGAGTGGACGCGCCCCACGGCGGGCAAGGAGGCACAGCAGGAAAACCTGGCGCCCGGCCTGCACCAAGGGTTCGTCATCGACCCCACGCCGTTTGATCCGGAGATAGACCCCGCCCTGTTCGGCGAGTTCGAGGTCACGCTCAAAGACGGCACGACGCACACGGCCCGTCCCGTGTTCGAGCTGTACGCCGAGCGCGCCGCCGAGTACGATCCGGACACCGTTGCCGAGATCACGGGCGTGCCCGCCGACGCCATCCGCGAGGCGGCGCTCGCCTACGGCACGCGCCTGCATCCCGAGAAGGGCTACGGCAACGGCGGCATCCAGTACATGCTGGCCACCGAGCACGCCAACACCGCCATCCAGAACGTGCGCGCGCTCGACTACCTCACGGCCATCACCGGCAACTACGACACGCCGGCCGGCCAGCGCGCCTCCACGCGGGCGCCCATCGAGGGCGGCCAGATGGGGTTCGCGAACAACGGCTCCGGCATGCCCATGCTCTCGCCCGGCCAGATGGACAAGCTGCTGGGCAGCGACGACATCCCGCTTCTGCAGTGGTGGGGCATGTGGGCCGACGCCACCGCCACGTGGAACGCCGTGCTCACGGGCGACCCGTACCCGGTGGTGGGCGCGTTCAACTCGTCGGGCAACTTCATGAACCAGTGCAACACGGGCATGGCCTGGGAGGCGCTCAAGAAGCTCGACTTCTACGTGGAGGCGAACCTCTGGCACACGCCCGGCGGCACCACCTGCGACATCGTGCTGCCTGCGGCGCACTTCCTGGAGCTTTCCAGCCCGCGTTCGTCGCAGGGCGCGTCGGGCGCGATGGGTGCCACGGTGAAGTGCATCGATCCGCCCGCCGAGGCGAAGTTCGACGGCGAGATCATCGAGATGCTCTACAAGGAGAAGGGTCTTCCGTACAACATCGTTCCGGGTTTCCCGGAGTATCCCAGCGTGGAGGAGATGCTCGACATGGCCGTGGCCGGCTTCGAGCCGAAGGGCTGGAAGGTGTTCGAGGAGCGGTTCCAAGAGCACGGTTGGTGGGACTGCAAGGAAACCGAACCCGAGCTGTGGGGCACGTACCGCCGCTACGAAACGGGCGCCATGCGTGCGCGCAACGCGGGCGGCTTCGTGGGCAGCCAGGGCGATTGGCTGCCCGGCTTCTACACGCCCACCAAAAAGATAGAGATCTGGTCCACGGTCATGGAGTCCTACCACCCCGACGGCCAGTGGAACCTGCCCACGTACATGGAGCCGCCGCACAGCCCGGTGAGCGATCCGGACATGTACGCGGAGTACCCGCTCATCATCACCACGGGCCGGCGCATTCCGGTGTACTTCCATAGCGAGCACCGGCAGCTGCCCTGGTGCCGCGAGCTGTGGCCGGTGCCGCGCGTGGAGATCAACCCCGACGATGCGGCGGAATACGGTATCGAACAGGGAGATTGGGTGTGGATAGAGACGCCCTACGGCAAGATTCGCGAGGTGGCCGACCTGTACTACGGCGTGCGCAAGGGCACCATCAACTGCGAGCACCAATGGTGGTTCCCCGAGCTGGAGCAAAACGGCAAGGGGCACGAGCTGTGCGCCGTGAACCACCTCATAGACCCGTGGGCGCGCGATCCGCACTGCGGCGCATCCAACTTGCGCGCCTACCTGGGCAAAATCTACAAGGCCACGCCGGAGAACTCGCCGTTTGGCAATCCGGTACCCTGCGGCAACGACGGCACGGAGATCATCCACGACTCGTCCGACCCGCGCTTGAAGGAATGGCTGCCCGTCTACGAAGGGAGGGAGTGACCCATGACGCGCTACGCTATCGCCACCGACCTGAACCGCTGCGTGGGGTGCCTTGCATGCTCGGTCGCGTGCAAGGCGGTGAACGACGTGCCGGTGGGCAGCTTCTGGAACAAGACGCTGCGCATTGGGCCGAACGCCTCCATCGAAGGGACGGGGGACGCGGCTTCCTATATGTACTTTCTGACCGTGCAGTGCCAGCACTGCGACCATCCCGAGTGTGTTGAGGTGTGCCCCACGGGCGCCTCGCATAAGCTTGAGGACGGCACGGTGCAGATCGACAAGAGCAAGTGCATCGGCTGCCAGTTCTGCGCTATGGCCTGCCCCTACAACGTGCGGTATTTGAACGAGGAGGAGCGCGTGGTGGAGAAGTGCACCTTATGCGAGCAGAAGATAGCGCAGGGCGAACTGCCGCAGTGCGTGAGCCAGTGCGGCGGCATGGCGCGCTTCTTCGGCGACCTCGATCAGGGGCTGGAGAGCTTCGAGGGAGCCGAGAACGGCACCGAGCGCATCAAGCTCGGCGAGTTCGCGATGCCGTTCTCCGATGCCGACGTGCATCATCTGCCGAACGTGGGCAACAACCCGGCGTTCGTGTACATCCTGCGCGATCACGAGTGGATGGGAGGGGGAGAGTAATGGAGCTTCAATGGCCTTTGATCCTGTTCACCACGCTGGTGGCGTGGAGCGCGGGGCTGTTCGGGACGCAGGCTGTGCTGGCGGCCGGCGGGCGCGCCAAGAAGTCCCAGGTTCCGGCTTGGATCGCGTCGGCGGTCCTTCTGGCCGCCGGCGGGATCGCGGTGTTCTTCCACCTGGAGCACTGGGAGAGGATCTTCAACGGCTTCGGGCACCTCACGAGCGGGATCACCCAGGAGCTCATAGCGATCGTGGTGCTGGCGGTCGTGGCGGTCGCCTACCTGGTGGCGATGCGCAGGAGCGACGACGGCGCCACCGTCCCGAAGTGGCTCTGCTGGGTCGCGGTCGCCGTGTGCGTGGTCCTCGTCGCGGTCATGGCGCACAGCTACATGATGGCCGCCCGCCCCGCCTGGGACAGCGTGCTGTGGGTCCTCTACGTGCTGGGCAACGCCTGCGCCCTCGGCCCCTGCGCCATGGCGCTGATCATGGCAGCGGTCGGCGACGAGACGGCGCCCGCCGGCCTGCCGGCCCTCGTCGGCACGGCGGTCGGAGCCGTGACGGCCGTGGCCTTCGCCGCCTCCCTGCAGGCCAGCGCCGGCGCCTTCGCCGAGGTGGGCTTCTACTTCGACCCCACCCACCCCACGGCCGGCATGGCGGATGCTGCAAGTGTGGTGGCCGCCCAGGCGCCGCTCCTCTGGGCGGGCGCCGTGGTGATCGGCGGCCTGGTTCCGCTGGCCGCCGCCTTCATGGGCAGGAGGTCCGGCAACTGGAGGCTCTGGGGCGCCGTGGCCGTGGCATGCGCCCTCGCGGGCGCCATCGCCCTGCGCGTGGTGTTCTACGAGCTGGGCCTCAGCGTGTTCATGTTCTACTAGGCCCCGGCCGGAGGGGGCGCCGCGCGGGGCGGGGCCGCGCCCCCTCCGCCCCGCCGCAGGATCCCTCCGGCCCGCGCCCTCCCCGCCAAGTCGCCGACGACGCGGGTCGGTCGCTTTCGCAAGTTGGTCACAAACTGCGCCCTATGGCACTCCGCGCGCCTGATCCGGCGCGTCGGTGGGCCGCACGATTCTCGCGACCTGGGGATTCTCCGGGCGCGAGGGGCGCCGAGGGCGCGAAACCGGCCCCGCGCGTGCCACAGGGCGCGGTTTGTGACCAATTCGCGGATGGTACCCCGCCGGGTGGCGCTCTGCCGGGTCGTTTCCGGCGGGGTCCGGGCCTATGGCAGAAGACGGGGATGCTGTCATCCAGCCGCCCTGACATCGTTCGACCCTGACGTTATCCCCGGCCTCTGTTGCATCCCAAGCGCCCCGAGCGGGTGCGGCCTTCCCTTCCCCCAATCCCCCTTGCAAACAGGAAGGCCGTTTCCGCTCGGGGCGCTTGGGATGCGGCGCGCATGCCCGCCGCGAGCATCACGGCTCTCTGCTCATGTTGTCCCACGTGTCAATTGTTTCCACCATGCAGAAATCGACGAAGCTATCCAGGTCGCCTTCCTCGCAGAATGCGTCAAGTGCGCCGTAGTAGGCCATTCTGTTCTGCTCGTGCACAACGAGCGGAGGGCAGCCCGTCTTGATGAGGCAGATGTTCTGGAGAAGCCGCGCGCATCGACCGTTGCCGTCCGCAAAGGGATGGATTTCAACCAGCTTGGCATGTGCGTAGCAGGAGACGATGAGGCGGCTGCGGACGCTTTCCCGCGCTGTTGGGAAAAGCTCCCTGTTCACTTCGTCAAGGAGTTCCCGAACCGCGCCCTCCACATCTTCGGATGCGTACCCGACGTTGCCGGCGACGACGTAGTCCCCTCGCTTGAACGTGCCGGGGCGCTCGCCCTTGGCCCATCTTGCCTCGTCGTACGTTCCTGCGGTCAGCGTGGCGTGCGCGCGCAGAAGGTCGGCAGGTTCCAGAGGGGCATGCGAAGCGCTCAGATCCAGCGCCTCCTGCCAGGCGGTTTTGAGATTCGCGATTTCGAAGATAGTCCTCGGGTCTCCGGTGAACCCTACAATGCGCCCGTGTTCGAAGATTTCCTTGGTGTCGTGATAGGTGATCTCGTCGTTTTCGATTTTGCCCGAGTTGTACGAGAAGGCGAGCGGGAAGGATTCCTCCAGATAGAGGCGCCGGTCAACGTCGGCGAGCGCGCGCCACCACGCCGCGATCTTGCTGTAGGCGTTTTGGATTGGCGGGGGAGCGTTGCCGGTCATGATCGGCCGGCCTCCAGGTAGTCGGAAAGGCGTGGTTTTCCTTTGCGGTTTGCGGGTGTGGCGGTTGGGCGCGAATGGCCCTTGCGCTCCCCGCTTTGGGACAGCAGTCTGATGTCCCCCCGTTTGCATGCGGCGGACAGGCTGCCGAACGCGGTGATATGGCGCAGAAGCTGCTCGTCGGTGAGCATGATTCCGTCCTTGTCTACCCAAATCCTCACGCAACGCCTCCTGCCTTGCCTTGCTTCGTTCCGTCTGCGCTATCATACCTCCGCAACAGCGGCCCCTGGCGACCGACGTATAAAAATCACCACCTGGCGCATCCCCGCGCATCCGAAAGCATTCAGGGATCCAGCGCCCTTTCTGCGCGCAGGCTAGCGGCCCTTGGCCTGCTCCTTCTCTGTGTCAAACAAATCCAGCAGCTCCTGGCGGGTGTGGATGCCCATCTTCTGGTAGATGCGTCGCAGGTAGGTGTTCACGGTGCCCTGCGACACGTACAGCTCCTCCGCCGTCCGCTTGATGCTGCGGCCTTTGACAAGCTGCGCCATCACCTCGGTCTCCCGCTCGGAGAGCTTGTAGCGTCCGGACAGCTGCGCGATCACGGAAGGTTTAGCTTCCTCGCGAGGCTCGTCGTGCGCTGCGGACTCCTGCTTCGCGTCGTTGCGCACGATGAGGCATACGGCAAACCCCAGCACCGCGACAATCTGGCACGCGAACACCAAAACGAACAGCTCCACTGCGAACACGTCGTCGGCGCGCGAGCTGGCGAACGTGAGCACGAGGAAGTTGCTCGCGGCCGACGCGACGGAGTACACGCTCCTGCCGAACGCGAACAGCTGGATCACCGAGCAGGCGTAGTGCTTGGCCACCACGATGAAGGCGACGACGAACACGAGGTTGTAGCAGGCAAGCCCCATGGAGCTTAACGTGGCCTGCTTGTCGGGCAGCGCGAACGCGACGGCGAACACGCCTGCGCACACGATGAGCGACACCAGGGGCAGGGGCGAGAAGCTGTTCGCCTGCGTCTTTCTGAGCAGGTAGCTTTGCGCGAAGGTGATGGCGGACGCGGCGAGCAGGGTAAGCCCTATCTCGGCCAGAAAGAAGAAGTAGAACGGCGTTGAAAGCTCGTCTGCCCTTGTGAACCGCGTGAGCGAAAGCAGGATGCCCGAGGCCACGCAGAACAGCCCCGTGGTCGCAAGGACCTCGGCGATCGTCGGCGCCCGCGCCCCCTCCACGGCTATCGGCGCGGAGGGCGAGGTCTTGTTGGCATGCAGGATGGCCGCCAGATGCGCGAGCGGCAGCGCCACGAACAGCGCGTAGCGCAGCGGCAGGGGCGCCCAGAGCAGAAGGGCGGTGCCGATGCCGGTCACGGACAGGATGCCCGGGATCTTCTTGACGATGATCTCCAAATCGAAGTCGGAGAGCACTTTGAGCCAGGAGACGAGCAGCACGTCGAGCAGCACGTGGGTGGCCAGCGAGGCGGCGTGCCGCAGCGTCTCGCCGCGGTCGGTGGACACCATGACGAGCGATCCGGCAAGGGCAAGAAGCGTGGCCGCCGCAACGAGGGGCGGTTTGGTGGCAAGGGGCGCCAAGCGCTTGTGGAACAGCCCCACGGCCGCCATGCACGCCGCTATGATGAGCGGCGAGAAAAACGAGAAGAACACCGACGGAGAGACGCTGGCCGACTGGTTCTGCACGAACGACCCGTGAAGCGTCACGTACACCCATGTCGAGTACAGCCCGAATCCGTAGAGGACCGTCGCCTGACGGTCGATCTCGTGTTGCCGCAACGATGCGCGCATGGCCCCCTCCTGCTCTCGCCCATCCCGGTGCCGATTGTATCACCGCGCAGCCTCGCGGCCGCTCTGGCAAAGGGTCGAATCCGCGCGCCCAGGCAGTTTCATAAGATTTCAGGACAAGGAACCGGCAGTTCATAAGCTTCGTGAGACGCGGTTTTCCCGTTCGGCGCGTAGGGTTTGGCATGCGGAGGCCGCACGGGCAGCCGCCGGGACGGCCCGCTTCGCGGGGCGCTCCCGTTGGAAGAGGAGAGGAGGACATGGCCATGATGACGATGACGCGCCGGAGCTTTATCAAAGCTGCGGCCGTGACGGCTGCGGCGGCGTCGCTTTCTTCGGGAGCGGCCGCGCAGGTGGCGCTCGCGGAGACGGATGCGCCCGCAGCTGCAGACGTCAAGCGCATACGCTCGTGCTGCCGCGGCTGCGGCAAGATGGAGTGCGGCGTGTGGGTGACCGTGGAGAACGGCCGGGCCGTGAAGGTGGAGGGCGACGAGAGCGCGCCGCAATCGAGCGGCAACTGCTGCGCGAAGTCGCAGTCGTCCATTCAAGCGGCCTATCACCCCGACCGCCTGCGCTACCCCATGAAGCGCACGAACCCCAAGGGCGATTCCGACCCGGGCTGGGTGCGCATCAGCTGGGACGAGGCGTACGAGCTGTGCTACCAAGGGCTCAAGCAAATCTACGACCGCGACGGCAACCAGGCGTTCACGTTCATGACGGGCACGAGCCGCCAGTGGGGCATCGCCGCGCCGATGTTGGAGAAGCTGGTGGACGGCATCAACGACATGGGTGCCAACCAAATTTGCAAGGGACCGCGCCGCGAGGCGGGTGCCGTGACCATCGAAGACGGCATCCACTTCGAATCGCTGGTGGACCGCCCGCTTGTGCTGGTGCAGTGGGGCACCGACCAGACGCAGTCCAACTACGACGACTCGTGCCGCACGGCGGTTGAGGCGCTCACAAGGGCGCAGACGTTCATCAGCGTGGACCCGCGCAAATCCAACATGGGCAAGGAGGCCGACTACCACCTGGCCCTGCGCCCCGGCACCGACGGCGCGCTGCTTATGGCGTGGACGCGCATTGTCATGGACGAGCAGCTCTACGACGATTTGCTGGTGAAGCGCTGGACGAACGCGCCCTTCCTGTACTGCGAGGACATCGAGCCCACGGGCTGGACGGGCGTGACCGGCATCAACGACGCCGCGTGGTTCGAGGTGAAGACGCGCCTGCTCAAGGAGTCCGACCTGGTGGAGGGCGGCGACCCCAAGAAGTTCATGGTGTGGGACAACATCAACGGCCGCCTGACCTACTTCGACGCCAACGAGGAGGGCGAGCACGCCGGCATGTGGGAGGGCCAGACTGAGCACGACATCCCCACCACCGGCTGGGAGTACGAGCTGGGCGGCTGGGTGCCCGATCCCGTTCCGTTTCCCGTGGACATCGACCCGGCGCTCTGGGGCGAGTTTGACGTCACGCTCAAGGACGGGCGCACCGTGAAGGCCGTGCCCGTGTGGCAGAAGTATTGGGACGAGTGCGTGGACGAGATGACGGTGGAGCGGGCCGCGGAGATTTGCGACCTCGACCCCGACCTCATCCGCGAGGCATGTCTGGCGTGGGCCACGCGCATCGACCCGCGCCGCGGTAACGGCGGCCTTAACACGCAGCTTGCTCCTGAGCAGGTGGGACGCGCCATCCAGAACTTCCGCACCGCCTACATCCTGTCCATCATGACCGACAACTACGACACCCCCGGCGGCAACCGCGGCGAGACGACGCGCACCGTGTCCTCCGGCTCCGCCTCGGTTCCCGCCCCTGGCGCGCGGAGCACGCAGTCGAACTGGGAGAAGCGCTCCCGGTGCGCGGGTGCTGAGAAGTTCCCCATGACGCGCTGGTGGCATACGTGGGTTGACTGCACGTCGGTGTGGGACGCCATCCACACGGGCGAGCCGTACCCCATCAAGGGCTGCATCTGCTCCACAGGCAATTTCATGAACCAGTCCAACGCCACCTACGGGTTCGAGGCGCTGGGCAAGCTGGAGTTTCTGATGTACATCGACCTGTGGCAGGCGCCGGGCACCGCTATGGCGGATGTCCTGCTGCCGGCCCAGCACTGGCTGGAGGTGCCGGGATTCCCGCGCGCGTCGCAGGGCGCGTCGGGCGGTCTGGGGCTGACGGCGCACTGCATCGAGCCGCCGGCCGAGACGAAGTTCGAGGAAGAGATCATCTGCTCGATGTACAAGAAATTCGGCGTGCCGTTCTACGACACCAAAGACGGCGGCGACGCGTGGGATCGCCCGATTGACGCCTGGTTGGACGCCTCCGTGAAGAGCATCGGCATGACCTGGGACGAGTTCTACACCAAGTTCCAGGAGGAAGGTTGGATCGACTGCAAGGAGTTCTACCCCGAGCGCTGGGGCACCTACCGCCGCTACCTGATGGGTTATTTGCGCGGGAAGGACTCCACGCCGGTGCAGAACATTCCCGGTATGGACACGCCTACGATGAAGGCGGAGTTCTGGTCCACCATCATGGAGAGCCTCATCGACAAAGAGGAGCTTCCGCATTACGAGGAGCCGCCGCTTTCGCCGGTAAGCACGCCGGAGCTGTTCGAGGAGTACCCGCTGAACGCCACCACGGGCCGGCGCATCCCGGTGTACTTCCATTCGGAGCACCGCCAGCTGCCGTGGTGCCGCGAGCAGTGGCCGGTGCCGCGCATGGAGATCAATCCCGCGGACGCCGCGGAGCTGGGCATCGAGCAGGGGGATTGGTGCTGGATCGAGTCGAAGTGGGGCAAGATCCGCCAGACGGCCGACCTCTGCCACGGCGTGAAGCCCGGGGTGGTGAATCTGGAACACACCTGGTGGTATCCGGAATTGAAGCAGGCCGACAAGGGATACGGGCTTTCGTGCTGCAACTGCCTGGTGAACAAGGATGCTCAAGACCCCATCTGCGGCTCCTCCCAGCTGCGCGCCTACCCCGTCAAAGTCTACAAGGCCACCCCGGAAAACTCTCCCTTTGGTAGCCCCTGTCCCTGCGGGGAGGATGGGACGCCGATCATAGCCGACTCGTCGGACCCGCGCTTGAAAGAGTGGTTGCCCGTATACGAGGGAAGGGAGGAGTAAGAGATGACCCAGTACGCAATTGTGACTGACTTAAACCGCTGCACGGGGTGCCTCGCCTGCGCGGTGGCCTGCAAGGTGGTGAACGGGGTGCCCGTGGGAAGCTACTGGAACAAGGTGCTGCGCATCGGCCCCAACCCCAAGTGGGAGGGAGCCGTCAACCCCGACGTGGAGCTCTACTTCCTGCCGGTCGGCTGCCAGCACTGCGAGGAGCCCGAGTGCGTGCGGGTGTGCCCCACCGGGGCCTCGCACAAGCTCGAGGACGGCACCGTCCAGATCGACAAGTCCAAGTGCATCGGCTGCCAGTTCTGCGCCATGGCCTGCCCCTACAACGTCCGCTACCTCAACGAGGAGGAGGGCGTGGTGGAGAAGTGCACCCTCTGCGAGCAGA